>JAISAP010000072.1 GCA_031266655.1 Holosporales bacterium
GTTGTCCAAAAAGAGGATCCGGAAATGCTCTTCCGTGAGGTATCCCATGCTCGTCTGCAAGTACTCCACCACCTGAGGCCAGCTGGAGAGCACAGCGCGCGTGACCACACGTTCAGACAAGACATGCTCCATCAAGGCAAACACCAGCTTCAGGACATGGACCGATTGCTCTCCGATCCCAGGAACCTCCCGAAGCCGTTCCCTCGAAGCCGCCAGTACTCCATTCACGGTCCGAAACCGCTCGAGCAGAGCTTTAGCGAGCGGCTTGGTATCACACCTCGGGCGAGCCAAAAACAACAGCAATTCCAACAACTCATAGGCAGGAATATGCCTGTCCGCCTCAAACCGAGCCCTTAGCCTCTCCCGATGACTTAAATAATGCGGTCCCTTCTCCATACCACCAGCTCCTTGCTCACAAACACACCCCCACCGCAATACCTATACCCACGGGCGTACGAAGGGGAAAGGGAGCACACTGAACCCGAAGATCAAGACGCTCTAGAGACTTCTCCCCTTGGAAGAGGGACCTCCGTCCATAAGCTTCCACAGAGAACCAACGCTTCTACCCTCGCGAACATTTTTTGTTGGGAGTGATAACAGCCATAAGAGACATCCCAAAGGGGAAAGAAAATGTTGGCAAGAAATGCCTCTCCGCGGAAAATATCAACCGACACAAAGAGTTTATAACCGTATTAGGAACAGCATATTCCTCCTCCAGGGAGTAACGTGTTTTGCGATTCTCCCTAAGACGGAAAAGAGCTTCAATAGGGAACAGAAAAGTATTGTAGTAGCTAAGAAAACTCGTAGAGTACCCCGCCGTCTGGATCACTCGCTTCAAACTAGCTCGTGTGTAACGGCGAAAGTGTCGATTCGCCTTATCTGTGTGACCATACAAAGAAGGACAAGCAGGGACCGTTAGCAGAATTCGGCCATCTTTTGGGTCCAACAGGGAAACGCAGGCCTCAAGAGCGCGAACATCCTCCTCGATGTGCTCCAGAACATCGAGCATCGTAATCACGTTGTACCTCTTGTCGCGAGGTACACAATCTGGAAAATTTCCCAAAAAGACAGAAGCAGTGGGATGTTCGCTTCTAAAGTATCGAAGAGCTCTCTCCTCCATGTCTACAAAATCTACAGCCCCGAATTGCGTCAACAACTCGTAATCTGCTCCCACTCCACACCCAACATCTAGAATGGTATTCCCAGACGGTTTCTTGAGGAATTTTCGAAGAACTTTTCCGACGATAACCCTTCGGGACCGACTCCAAAAATGGTCTTTCTCTATCCGAAAAATCGTATCGTAAACAACATCTTCCACGAGCCATTCCCCTCAACAGCACTACGGCATTTCGCACAGAAGATCAATGACATGTGCATTCTCCAAAACGAAAGCTTTTCCTAGAAAACGAACTCCACTTATCTCTGTCTAAAGACGTGAGGCGCTTCCCTCACCTTTGAATATTGAGCTTATACGTTTTGTCCTCTCGCTTGACAGTGAAGCGCCAAGCAGGGAGCTGCGCCTGTAGCGCGGCTCGAACATCGTCTACAGAGGTAATTTTCTTTCCATTAATTTTTACAAGAATATCCCCCGGCACAAGCTCGATCTCCGCATCTTTCTCCACAGAGAACACAACTACTCCCTCCGCCTCCGAAATCATTGCGGAGAGTTCCGAGACAACAGCGGGGTTGATATTGCAAATCGTGACCCCGTTGAGGGGGTGCCGCCCCTTCAAGGTCGTCAATTTCCGATCGGGAACATCAGCAGGAGCCGTCAGAGTCACACTGACCTCAAGGGGTTTGCTGTCTCTCAAAACCTTGAGCAGAATCTTATCCCCAATACTCCTCGTCCCAATGCGAAAAACAAAAGCCTGCTCATCCTCAATAAGACGCCCATCGATATGCGTCACAATGTCGCCCACCTGGAGCCCTGCTTTTTCCGCAGCACTTCCCTTCAGAACCGCTACAATCTGCGTTCCTTGTGCACGCGCCATGCCAAGAGCGTCCGCAACTTCCTGCGGGATAGGAGCATGTTTAACGCCAAGCCAGGGGCGCACGACCTTCCCTCCATGATCCACCACGGCAATCATCTGGCGGATCAGATCTGCGGGAATCGCAAATCCCAACCCATGGGACCCTCCTCCTGCCGTAGACAGGATGAAGGTATTGATGCCAACCAGCCGTCCGTCCAACGTCACTAGCGCACCGCCCGAGTTTCCACGGTTAATCGAAGCGTCTGTCTGAATGTAGTAGCGGTACCGTCCTTCTCCCACGTGGGTGCGCGCCAACGCCGATATAATGCCGGAAGTGACAGACTGACCTACCCCAAAAGGGTTCCCAATGGCGAGAACAAGGTCCCCAACCTCCAGCGTATCGACATTCCGGAGTTCCAAGTAAGGGAGCGGATCCTTAGCTTGCTTGATCTTCAAGAGGGCAAGGTCCGTCTTCGCGTCGTCCACGACAATCTCCGCTTCTACCTCGCGCCCATCATGCAAGACGAGTCGAATCTCTGAGGCGTTTTCTACAATATGGTGGTTGGTCACCACGAGCCCGTCCGCGCGCACAATCACTCCAGACCCGAGGGCGTTTTGCACGCGCTCCGCCGGAATGTTGCCAGAAAAAGGCCCGAACAAGTTCCCAAAGAACGGGTCGAGCACCATGGGAGACATCCCCTGTCCCCCCTGAACCTTGCGCTTTGCGTAAATATTGACAACCGCTGGAGAAGATTTTTTTACAACCGAGCTAAAGGAGAGGGTCAGTTCCTCCCGCGCTGGGGAAGGAGGAGACGTCTCTTCCGCCAAAATCGAGGAGGCGAAAAAAGCAAAAGCCCCAACAAACAGCGTAACGACAAAACGGCTTCTCATTTCCAAACTCCCATCCCGTATTTTCCACGGGAGGCTACCACAGGAAAACTACCCGTGGAAAGCCTCCACAGTACGGAGCACTTCTGCGCAAATTTTTTCTTGACAAAACTCTTGTTCCGCGCGTTGGCGACTGCGCTGTCCCATGCGCAAGCGTTCCGCCGGGTCCTGGATGAGGGTGCGCAGGGCTTCCACCAGGGGAGTCACGGTCCTCGGAGGAACGAGCAATCCATTGTCTTCATGCCGAACAACCTCACGACATCCCACCGTATCGGTGGTAACAATCGGCCTCCCAGAGGCAGCAGCCTCGAGCAGCGCCTTGGGCATGCCTTCTCGATAAGAGGGAAGGCAGACGATATGCGAGGCGGCATAGATAGACGCCATATCCTCTTGGATCCCCAGCCACTCCACAACACCAGAATCTGTCCATGTGGAGAGGATCGCGGCAGGAACCGCCGCCGGATTCTGCGGATCCATGCGTCCTACTAGACAAAAGCGTACCTCAGGAAAGGTTTTTTTCAAAATCCGTGCTGCTTCGACAAATTCTTTGACCCCTTTATGCCAAAGTATGCGCGCAGGCAGTACAATCGTACAGGGTCCCTCCGGTTCCGGGGTGGGGATAAAACGTTCGCAGTCCACTCCCGATCCTCGGATCATGGACACATTGGGAAAGGAGCGGAACAGGCGGAAATCATCGGAATTTTGAACAATGATTTTCGTAGAACGCAAAAAGAGGCGCAAAAGTGTCCATAAAATTTTCCGCAAACAAGCCGCTTTTAGCGTTTTTTCCGTAAAAAGGTACCCCAGTCCGGTGATAAAATTGATGCAGATTATTTTTTGACAGAAAAGTGCTGCTACCGTTCCATAAAGCGCGGGTTTCAACGCAATGTTGAGGAGATAATCGGGCTTTTCTTGGCGCAGGAGCCGAATAAGACGCCATACCCTTCTTCCTTCTCTCAGAAGATTCAGACTCCTCCGACCCCATGGGAAAGAAAGGAGGCGGACTCCTTCTATGGGCATAGGTTCCTTGGAGAGAGAGGTGGCGACAGAAACGATGGCGCCCTGTCCTTGAAAGGCGCGGACCATAGCAAGGCGGTGTGTCAATAGCGCCCATTCCTCTGTCACCAAAAAAAGGACCTTTTTCTTCTCGAAAAACGTGTGAGAAGACTCGTTACAGCGACACATGCGGATGTTCCTGCAACCAGGACTGAAAGGTCAAAATATTCCACAGACGGTACCCTTCGTCCCTCCCATCGAGATGCGCGGTCCAGGTGGTGCGCACCAGCGAGGGGTCGAATATCCCCTGCTGTTGCAAAAGCTTCTCGTCTAGGAGACTGTCCGCCCAAGAGCGCAGGGGACCACGCAGCCATGCATGGAGCGGAATGCCGAATCCCATTTTGGGGCGATCCATGAGCGCTTTAGGCACACGTTGATAAAGGAGTGCGCGCAAGGCCCACTTGGTCGTCTGGTGCCGGAGTTTCATAGAAAAAGGCAATCGCCAGGAGCATTCCACCACACGGTGATCGAGAAACGGAACGCGCGCCTCCAACGCGACACGCATGCTCGCACGGTCCACTTTTGTGAGGATGTCATCCGGAAGATAGGTTCTTAAATCCAAAAACTGCATGCGATCGCAAAAATCAGGAATGTGTTCCTTAAGGCTTTTATCCCATAAGAGGGTTTGGATCTCCGAAGCCCGTGACACAAGCAACTCTGGGCGCTTCCATAAACTCACAATATCTCTATAAATCGCTTCTTCCTCAGGAAGTTCCAAAACATCTGCCACTTTTCGAAGTTTGTGTGGTAATTGCGCAGGGGAAAAGCGCGGGAAAGCGCGTGTTCCCAAGCGGCACACCTGACCGCAGGCACCCGATCGCAACAGGTGCGCAAGGGAGGAAGCGCAAGGAAGATGAGAGAGTGTGCGACAGTGCTTGGCCCATTGATAGCGGTTGTACCCCGCGAACAGCTCATCTCCTCCATCCCCGGAGAGGGCAACCGTGACATGCTCCCGGCTTAGGGCACAAACGAGCATCGTGGGGATCTGAGAAGAATCCGAAAAAGGCTCGTCATACCATCGCGGCAGCTCCTCAACAAGGCGCAGAGCGTCTGCTGCCTCGGCGTACAGCTCTGTATGCTGGGTCCCCAAGTGCCGTGCAACAGAGGCCGCATAAGGGGCCTCGTTGTATTCCTGGTCCGCAAACCCAATAGAAAAGGTGCGTACAGTCGTTGCGCTTTGCTCCACCATCAAAGCGGCAATCAGAGAGGAGTCGATGCCTCCGGAAAGAAAGGCCCCTACAGGAACATCCGCCACGAGTCGGCATCGAACGGCTTCTTGCAAAAGTGCCTCCAATTCCTCCAGCAATTCCTCCTCGCGCTTGGGTTGTGCCTTGCGCTCTGAGAGCCCCTGAAGGACGACGTCTTGCGCCACCCAAAACGGGGCAATCTCCGGTTCTCCCCCGAGAGGGAGTTTCAGGAGATGCCCGGGTTCCAGCTTGTAGACATCCTTGTAAATCGTTCGCGGAGCCGGAACATACCCAAAGCGTGTAAAGGAGGCGACCGCATCGCGATCCAAAGCGGGGTGCCACCCATCGTAGGCGCATAAGGCTTTTATCTCTGACCCGAAGAGGAAAACGCCGTTTTGCATGGTCCAATAGAAAGGCTTGATCCCTATGCGATCGCGCGCGCACCATAAAACGTTGTCCTGCTGATCGAAAAGGGCGAAGGCAAACATCCCTATAAGGCGTGCCAGCGTCTTTGGGACCCCCCAGGTGGCGCAAGCTTCCAAGAGGACTTCTGTGTCGGAAGACCCGCGGAAGGAGACGCCCGCGCTTTCTAGCTCCTGGGCCATATCCGCGTAGGAGTAAATTTCTCCGTTATAGACAAGCACGTACCTTCCAGAAGCGGAAACCATGGGCTGATGCCCTAGGGGAGATAATTCCCTGATAGCCAATCGGCGATGGCCCAAGGCAACGCCTTTATCGGGAGCAATCCATGTTCCATGAGAATCGGGCCCACGATGCTCCAGGGTGTCCGTCATTTTGACGATCGTACGTTGGAGCGTTTCTTCACTGAGGCGATGCGTGGGATCGACCACGCCTGCAATGCCACACACCGCTCACAGTCTCCAGACTTGATACCCAAGAGACTCCACCAGCCGAGGATCTAATGCGGACTTAATGTCCACAAACAGCCCGCCTTTCTTGAGTCGCTCCAGAATCTCTGCTGGAGGACGCTCCTTATAGGCGTGGTGCGGCACGGCTAGGATGCAAGCATCTGCCTGAGAGGGAAGCTGCTCCCAGGGGACAAGATCGAATCCGTACTCGCGACGCGCAACAGCGCTGTCGGCAATAGGGTCCGCAATGGATACGGCACACCCGAACTCCTTCAGCTCCTCCACGAGATCGGCCACCTTCGAATTACGCAAATCCGGACAGTTTTCCTTAAACGTTGCTCCAAGCACGATAACAGGCGCCCCCTTGATGAGAGAGCCGGCTCGAATCATTTTCTTAACGGTTGTTTGCGCAACATAACGTGCCATCGAGTCATTCAAACGCCGTCCAGACAGGATAATTTCCGGACGATATCCCAGCATCTCTGCTTTGTACGTCAAGTAGTAAGGATCGACCCCAATGCAATGTCCTCCGACCAGCCCGGGTTGAAACGGAAGAAAATTCCACTTGGTACTTGCTGCGCGTAGGACTTCCTGCGTATCGAGACCCAGACGGTTAAAGATGAGAGACAGTTCGTTCATCAAGGCGATGTTGAGATCTCTTTGCGTATTTTCAATGACCTTGGCCGCCTCTGCGACCTCTAAGGAGCTCACAGGGAAAACGCCCGCGGAAACGACAGAGCCGTAGACTTCTGCCACGCGCGCACAGGTCTCCGGCGTGTCTCCAGAGACAATTTTGACGATTTTTGTGACGGTACGCTCTTTGTCCCCCGGGTTAATGCGTTCGGGAGAGTATCCAACGAAGAAGTCTTTCTTCCATTGAAAACCGGAGTGCTTTTCTAGGAGAGGGATACACACTTCTCTCGTTGCGCCTGGGTATACTGTAGATTCAAACACCACAGTGGCGCCTTGCTTCATATACTGCCCAATCAGCACGCAGGCGGCTTCTAAAAAGGAAAAATCTGGCCTGACCGCCTGATCGACGGGCGTGGGAACCGCTACGATGAAAAAATCTGCTGTCTTGAGGGCGGCAGGATCTTCTGTCGGGGAGAATCCTTGGGATTCCAGAAAATCTTCTGGCGCCACCTCGCCCATTGGATCTTCGTGGCGTCGATAGCAAGCCACCTTTTCGCGCGAGAGGTCGAAACCGATGGTTTTGTACTTTTTCCCAAATTCAATGGCGAGAGGAAGGCCAACATACCCAAGACCAACCACCGCAATAATCACGCTTTTTCCTCGGAGTCCCTTTTCCCGATGGTAACGCGTTTTATGGCCTCTTGCCAGAGCGCGCGATTGCGCTGCAAGGAAAAACATTCTGCGATCTTGATCGCCTCCTGCCCCAATCTCCGGCGCTGAGCCGCATCCGTCATCAGCTCTCGCATCCGTTGTTCCAACCGATCGATGTTCCCAACGGGAAAGAGGCACCCATTTTCCCCGTCGCGCACAAGGGCGCAGTTCTCAGGTCGGTCCGAGGTAAGGACGGGAAGTCCAACGGACATGGCCTCCGCCAAAGCATTGGGAAATCCCTCGTAGAGGGTAGCAGAAACGAAGAGGTCAGCTTCTGAAAGAGCGCGCAGAGGATCTGGCGTAATCCCGGGGAGCTGCGCCCATGCTGCTAAACCTAGGTGTTCGATAAGCTCTTGGAGCATCTTTCTGTCCTCCCCTTCTCCATAAATGAGCAGCCTGCATTGCGGAAAGTCCTGGTGCACTTTCGCAAAGGCCTTGAGGAGAATCGGAAAGCCCTTTTGCCCTGTCAGACGACCGATGGAGACGATCGTCCTTACCGTATCGGCGTACTGGGCATGTCGAGGAGCGGGCGGAACGGCGTTGGGAATGACCATCAAGGGAGTTTTCAGCTTCGTGAGGGTTTCTGCTATCTCCTCGGTCTGAGCAATAATGAGGTCCGCCCACCGGTAGGTCCAAGAACGCAGGATACGCAGCATCCAACCGTACGAGAGAAAGCGCGCATCAAAACGCTTCGAAATAATCACAGGAATTTTGGTGCCCACAGAGGACAAGAGCGTGAGAATATTGGTCTTGGTGAGGTAAGAGATGATGACGTCTGGATGGAGGCGCTGCAAGGCCCTTCTGTAGAAAAGCAAGCAGAAAACCCTATTCCAGAGATCGTGAATGCGCCGCCAGAACCCAAGGTTCTCCTTCCAGCTACGTAGGAGGTCCAGAGAGAGCGTCTGTACGGCAGGATCTACGGGATAAAAGGGTTTCTCTTCCGGAGGGCTGATGAGCGTCACCAAGGTAACGCTGTGCTCTTGCGCCAGAAAATTCGCCACCCGGCAGAGATCCCGCTCTGCCCCACCTGCGCGTAAAGTGAGAATGGTTAAGGTGATACGCATGTGACCAAATCTTGACGTCTCCAGAGGAGCAGGCTAGCCTACTCTCTGTCACCAGAAAAAGAGGAAAAGCTTTGCAAGCTCGTGCCATCACCCGATCTGTGGAATTACGGAACGTCCTGGGACTCAGCCTTATTTGTGTAGGAATTTTAGCGCGATCCCCCGTGTGGAAGGATCGTACGGGCGGGGTCCCTTCCCCGTTTCAGAGCCCCGTGGGCTTCCTTCCTACTCCGTATCCCGACTTACTTCCTCACAGAAACTATGACCCTTTTGACGGAGAGCGTTTGGTAGAGCGTTTGCCTCCTGCTTCCATTCCCTCCCCCACTCCCGCCGCGTCTTCTCGTGTCGTAACGGGGGAGTCCAAGGTCTTGCCGAAGGAGACTCTTCCCAAGATTCTTGCGCGCATGGGTTTGAGCATGTCTTCCGTGCGGGAGATCACAGGTGCGCTGAAGAAGGAAAAAATGACGCTCAAAGCGGGGCAGAAGATTACTTACACGCTCGAGCATCAGGGGGAGTCGGTGCTCCTGCAGCGTCTTTTCTTGTCCACGGAATTCGGCCAGGGGATGGGGATAGAGCGCCTCAAAGATGGGTCCTACCGCCTGAAGAAAACCTCTCTTCCGCTTGTTGTCACAACGCATTGCGTGCGCGGAGTAGTGCGAACGAATTTCTCTGCCGATGCGATACGTAGCGGCCTTCCGAAGGATATTGCGAACAGTGTTCCTTCTGCCTTCGGGTCTTTGGTGGATTTCAAGCGCGGTTTGTGTCCTGGAGATAGGTTTGAGGTGTTTTTTGATCGGGTGAGCGTGAAAGGTTCCAAGGAGCGCAAGTCCGGAAAGCTTCTCCACGCCAGTGTGGTGACGGGAGGAGCGAAAGTAGCGGTTTATCGCTCTCCTACCCAAGAAGGGAACTGCTTTTATACGGATAATGCAGAGAGCGTGCGACGTGGAGGGTCGTTTGCGCTTCCCGTTGTAGGGGCTCGCAAAACCTCGGGATTTGGAGTGCGTCGGCATCCGATTCTAGGCCGGCGGCGCCTACATCGGGGAGTGGATTTTTCGGCTCCACGCGGTACGCCGGTCCTTTGCTCCGCCGATGGAACCGTGGAGCGTGTGGTGTCTGAACGCGGATACGGACGTTGTATCCTGGTCAGACATCGCGGAGGATACGAAACATTTTATGCGCATCTCAGCAAAGTGGGGAGAGGCGTTTGTCCTGGTATGCACGTGAAGGGCGGGCAAGCCATCGGCTCTGTCGGGAGCTCTGGGTCAGCAACCGGGTCGCATCTCCATTATGAGGTACGCCTCTGTGGAAAACCCATTGATCCTGCTTCCGTCAGGGCGTTGGCACCCCAAAGGCTCTCTGGCAAGGAGTTGCGGAAATTCAAAGAGTTTAAGCGCTTTGCCGATTCTTCTGTTCGGCACATCAGCACCTGATGCTTGGTTCTTGTTGGCAGCAAAGAAGAAGAGAGCTGGTTTTTCTCTTGTCTGTAAAGTCGATCCTTTCTCGCAGCTCTTCAGGGGGGTGCTCTTTTCACTGTCTTGCGGAAGGGATTTCCCTCACACACGCTGAAATATCGCAATAATGTCGCCATGACCACTCCGCAGCACCTAACCGCAGGTGCTGTGGACTGAGCTCAAGTGCACTGTTTTAAGGCTTCACGTATAAGATCGGTGTAGGATCCTGCACAGGCTCCACCTTGGCTAGCGCATTTTTCTAGGCTAGGTCACAGGTCTCCGTGGATGAAGGTCGTATGTAGGTGTATATGAGGGTCCCGCCCCTCTATGGGGCGCGGCTTTCCACACACCCAATACAGATTTCAACAGATGCGGGTATACATGCTGCATGTATGGCGCGTTACACCCGGAATAAATAGGGATCGCAAGAGTCCCTGCAGCGTTGTGGCATGGTTACTGTGGACGCAACACAAGCGTTGACATTGGAGTTTTGCTCGTAAATGTGTGCAGGAGTACTTCCTAACTCGATGCCGGAACTTACTTAGAGGTTTATGCGTAAGGCCGATGTAAGAGCATCGGCCTGCCATTGTTATTGATACAGGGCTCCATAGGTGCAATTTACATGTAAGGCATATCGTCGCCCCCATGACCACATGGAATCAACAAGATTGGCATGAGGGCTCTGCGTTCCCTTCTATGGGGCGTGGTTACCATAGGCTCGGTACAAGCATTTACGTTGCAGTTTTCGCGCAAGACTTGTCGGTGTGTCCGCCGTCTCAATACAAATGTACTCCCTTAAAATTTTCGCGTAACGCTGATGTAAGTGCATCGTTGCCTTTGGGACTGTATTCGCGACGGATTGATATCACGAGGGCCCTGCGCCCCCCCTGCGGGGCGTGGTTATTGCGGATTTAGTATAGATGTTTATGCTGCAGCTTTGATCGCAGAACGTATATCAGCACGTCTACTACCTCCATACAAATGCCCTGCTAGGGATTCTAGCGTAATGCTGATGTAGAGTTATCGTCGCCTTTGTGACCGTATTCATAACAAGTTGATGTCACAAAGGCCCTGCGCCCCTCACGGGGCGCGGTTTTCTGCATGCTGGATACAGAGCGTTCTTTGGAGGTTGTGTGCGTGATGTCGGTGTAGAGTTATCCACGCTCTTGTGACCGTATTTACAACAAGTTGGTATCACAAAGACCTTGCACCATCGTGGCGCGGCTACCATGGACTTTGACACAGGTGCACTCCTCTGAAGTTTGATCGCAAAGTATCCATATACCCATTTTTACGGACTTAATACAAAGATATTTCCTAGGAGTTTATACGTAACGCTGATGTAGGGTTATCGTGGCCTTTGTGACTTTACTAAATCGAACAGGTGTTACAAAGGCCCCACATTCCTTCCTATGGGGCGCGTCTACTACAGGCTTGATACAAGCATAGTCCTTGGGAAATGTTGCGCGCAGTGTACGCGTAGCATCGTCTGCAGATTTCACTCTGGCTAGTTACTGCCCTGGAGCTGATACAGATCTCTGCAGTTGCAGGTCATGCGTAATGTTGGCGTAGGTGCATCCATGCCCTTGCGACAGCTGAACTAAATAGAGCTTCGCAAGAGCCCTGCGGTGTTGTGCTGCGGTTATTGTAGATTTAATACAGGAACACCCTTTGGAAGTTTATCGCAACGTTGGTGTAGAGGGATCATTGCCCTCATGACCATACTTAACGGAAAGAATGGCATGGGGGCCCCGCGCCCTTTGGGGCGCGGTGATCATGAACTCAGTACAAGCGTTTATGTTGAAGTTTTGGTTGCAAAGCCCATGTTGGCGCGTCTGCCGTCTCAATACAGGTAACTTGCCCTAAAATTGATGTATGAGGCATAAGTAGGGGCATCCGCACTCGCTCTATCTCCTTCTTTTCCTGAATGTTCGGCTTTTGCTTTAGATTCGTTCGTTTTTTCATTTTCCTCACTATGCGCACGATCTCGCTCTCTCTTTTCCCTCCGCTACACAAACATCTTGCCAGTATTCCCTCCTATACCGTTTTTATTTACCTTTTATCAACCTATTCGGCTTAGTCTATTGTCTACGTGAATGGATTAAGAGGACAAGGTTGTGTCTTTATTTAGCAGTATGAGGGTATCTGTTGCGGGGTTTCGGGCTCAGGCGAAGAGGATGGCCACGATAGCGGATAATGTCAGCAACAGTGACACGATGGGCTATAAGACGCGATCCATTGCCTTTACTCCCCAAATAAATTGCCGGGGGGGGGGGGGCAGATCCGTTAAGTAAAGAAACTTCCAATAATTCCTTTTTATCTATTGGCAATAATGGTTTTTCCTCCTCTTTAGACAAAAATCCTTCCTCTTCTTCTACTTTTCCTGCTGATTCTTCAGTAGAGAGTCCTAACTTCTCTACCCATTCTGGTTCTCCTTCTTTCACTACCTTGCTGGGGAATTCTGGCCTCTCCTCTAGCTCTTCCTCTTCCAATGCTGCAGGAAATTCCGGTTTCTCTGCCAGCTCTTCTAACGCCGCGGGAAGTTCTCACGCCTCTTCCGGCTCCGGTTCGCTCTACACCAGCTCCGGCATTTCTGCGCACACCTTGATGCATCTCCAAGCACAGGGAGAGCTACAGCGCACCGATCGACCTCTGGATCTCGCCCTCGATGGAGACGGTCTCCTCCTCGTTAAGGACAAGAGCGGCACTCTCGGAGGTGCTAGAACAGGTGCTTTCCACCTCACCCAAGAGGGTCGCCTCCAAGACTCCAAAGGCCTCACCCTCCAAGGTTATCCCCTGCTGCCTGGGGATAGAGTCACAGGTTCTGCTACAGGGAGATCTACAGGAGTGGGCGTTGGAGCCTCTACTCCAGGCGGACCTGGAGGAGCTCCGTTTGGCTCCGTATCTGCAGAGAACCCTACAGGACCAGGCTCCACCTCTATAGGAATCGGAACTACCGGATCCGGCACTGCGGGATCCAGCACCAACGCGGCTAGCACTACAGGATCTAGCTCTACTTTCAGCACATCTGCGCGTGGAGCTGTAGCCCAAATAGCCAAGGCTCCCCCTCCCTCTTCCACCTTCCTTGGCCCCCTAGGAGGCCTCGAAGATATCCAGCTCATCAAGCCAGAGCCTGCGCCGCTCCCTGAAGCACCGGCTCCTCCGCCACAGCTCGCTTCTCCTCCCGAAGAACTCGCCCCTCCCGAAGAACCTATTCTTTCCAACGCCTACGGAACCGCATGGTCTATGACAGAAGAAGGCGATGGACTGCATTCGTTCCACAAGGCCGCGAGCTACGTAGGGCAAGATTACGAAAGTATTAACATCCGGCGCATCCTCATAGACTCCCTCGGGAACAAGCATGATGTGGAGATAAATCTGCAGCAGGGTGGATCCACAAACCCATACTTTCAAATCGTCTCTGCCTCTTCCTCCGCCTATCCCAAAATCGGGGCATATGCCATGTATTATAGCGGTATGTTTTATGGAGGCATTATGGGTGGCACCGGTCTCAGCGTCGCTGTCGACGATCCTGCTAAGCGGGTTGTTATCACCTGCACCGATACGGGAGCTCAGTTAACGTTCGATTTCAGCGATGTACAGGGGACACTTGAGGGAGAGCACCCTGTCCCCAACTCCGAGGCAACCTTTTTTTGGACCTGCCCTCCCATAGTCTTCCGAGATGGAATCTATGAGATACAGCAGGAGAGACGTATAACGCCCAGCTTCCTTACCGAACGGTGGACTTTGTCTCTAACGATAAGAAGGAGCGAGGATGGGTCATTTACAGGAAAGTTAGATGGAAGTGGCTTTATTGCGGACCTCCGTTTTGACGAGGAAGGTCGAATCTCGGGGTATAAGTTTACGAGGAATGCTGGTAGCACCAGCGATTCAAGTGTGGAAATCGAGGACACTGGGTCCATCGTGAAGGGTATATATCCTGGTGAGCGTACCAAGGGTTTTATCAACGTCGATCTGAGCTCCGTTCAGGTCATATGCATACCTGGTTCTCTAGAGCCGGAGGAGATTCCTGAGGAGCCTGAAGAGGTAATTCCCGAAGAGTCTCCGGAAGAAGAAGAGATCCCCGCAGAGCCCCTGGAAGAGGAAGTTTCCAAGGAGGCTAAGGCGGGGTTTGCCCCCCTCTCTTCTGCTTCCCTCTCCATTGACGAGAACGGCGTCCTGAAACGCCTCAAAGACAACGGAGACTGGGAGCCGGTTTACCTCCTCGCCTGCGGTCAATTTGCAGCGATGAACGCCGCAGAGGAGAGGAACGGAATCTATTATGCGACTCCCGCTTCAGGAGCCCTCCGAACTGGAATCTCCGGAAAAGACGGTATGGGAACAATCGCCTCAGGCACCCTCGAGCGCTCTACCACGGATCTCGCCCATGAACTCTCCGAAATGATCCGCGCCCAACATGCCTATGCTGCTAATACCAAAGTCCTCTCTACCCTCGACGATATGCTCACAGAGCTCGAGAGATTGTAGAGAAAGGAGGAGAGAGCAGAGGTCATAAGAGAGCAAAGGGAGAGAGTCAAGGGAGCTGTTAGAGGAGCCTATGGAGAAGCATTGGCAATGCAAGGCAAAGAGAGGAACAACCCTTCCCCCTCGCTCTAACCGCGTCTGGACGCCGCGGGGCCTTTGTGACATTGGTTTAGTGTCAATACGGTCACAAAGGCAACGATAATCTTACACCAACGTTATGCTAGAGCCCACGAGGCAATACACCTGTATCCAGTTCGTAGCAGTGGTTACACCTACACTATCTTTGTATAAACACTTCTAAGTACCACGCTTGCATTGCGTCCACAGAAACCGCAGCTAAACGCTGCGGCGGCCTTTGTGATATCCATTCGATTTAATCAAGTCACAAAGGCGACGATGCCCCTATATCAGCATTACGTATAACCTTCTAAGAGTAGATTCCTGTATTAAGTCCGCGGGGTACATCCACACCAACCTCGCTCAAAAGCTTCTAAGAAGCACACTCGCACTAAGTTTTCAGTAACCGCGGCTGAACGCTGCGGCGGCCCTCATGCCATCCATTCGCTTAACATGGTCGCAAAAATCACACCGTACGCAACCGACTCCGCTCAGGTCATGCCCTCCTCCCCTGCCGTCAAGACAAGCCGCTGCCTTTTCCTGCGTTGCGCTTTCCTCCGTTCGATGCTAGGGATGGGGAGTCGGAGTGTAGCGCAGTCTGGTAGCGCACCACGCTGGGGGTGTGGTGGTCGTGGGTTCAAATCCCGCCACTCCGACCAGGTTATGATGACGCGCCCTATCGCCTTATACGTCCATTGGCCGTTCTGCCGCTCTAAGTGCGCATACTGCGCCTTCAACAGCGTCGTGCGCGTCCTCTCTCGCACTCAGGAATCCGCTTGGGTACAGGCGTTCCTCTCTTCGTTCGATTGGCATATTCAGCATATTCTTGAGGGTCACACCGCCTCTTACCGGCCTATTTCTCTTTTCTTTGGGGGAGGCACCCCTTCCCTACTCCAACCGGAGTCTTTGCAGCAACTCATCTCGCACATGTGTGCTCTTTGGTCTTGCCAGGCGGAGTCCTTGGAAATCACCCTTGAAGCCAATCCTGAAACGCTCACGGAAGAGCGCCTGCAGGCGTTTTCTCAGGCGGGAGTCAATCGTCTCTCCTTGGGGATCCAGGCGCTCCACCCCCAGGATCTCGCGATGCTCGGCAGAAGGCATTCCTTGGAGCAAGCGCTGCAGGCGGTGGCCTGGGCCAGAAACCATATTCCTAATTACAATTTGGATTTTATCTATCATCGCCCCAGGCAATCGCTGCGCGCTTGGCGTCAGGAATTGCAGCATATTCTGGCGTTAGACGCTCCGCACCTGTCCCTCTACGAATTAACATGGGAACCTGGCACACCTTTTGCCCTGCACCAGAAGGAGCTTCCTGCAACGGCTGCTTTCTTCAATCTGACGCATCGCGTGATGCAAGAAGCCGGCTATACTGCCTATGAAATCTCCAATTTTTGCACTCCCGCACATTTTTGTCGTCACAATTTGGCCTATTGGCGCTATCAGGAGTACCTCGGCATCGGTCCGGGAGCGCATAGTCGCGTGGAGAGAGAGGGACAAAGATGGGCGCTTGCAGCTTTTGCACATGGAAGCGCCTGGCGGACTTCCGTCGCGCGAGGAACGGGAGGTTTAGCGACACAATCCCTCCTTTCTCCTCGAGAACAGCTGATAGAGCATCTGTGCATGGGACTGCGTCTTGAGGAGGGCCTTTGTTGGGATCAGCTGGAGCATAGTGCCGGCCCGACAGAAGTGGCCATGCTGCGTCATTCTCCTTATCTGCAAAAATTACAAACGCTTGGCGTGCTCCTCGTGACGCAGCAGGGAGCGAGAGTTTCCCAAGAGAATCGAGCAAAAGTCGACGGGGTTCTGCGCTACCTGGATCTTTAGAATTCTTGCCAGTTAATAAATAATTAACTTCTTTAAGGCACAGTTTATTAATTTCTTGCTAAAATGGAGAAATAAATGTACAAAACGTCCTATTCAATCGTGGTTATGTTCGCTGTTTTTGCCCTCCTCGGAAAGGCCGATCCCGGGATATACGCTCCTCAAGAAAATCTCCGACGTTTTCGCAGCCTGGAGACGCTCCTTCCGCCTCTTTTAGAGGAACCCGTTGTCCGTCCCTCGAAAGTGGCTTTATTGGAGTTCTTCACCCGAGCCAGCAAAGACAACACCGATCGCAGAGTCAATGCTAGCTTCTGTATCGACCAGATACCGGAACATTGGACCAGGGATCATGTGTGCGTCTTCCTCTCCAAACAGAGGGCCTTCCCTCGCTTCATATCTTGCATTTCTGAGGGTACGCAGGTCGTGTGGGAGCTGAAGACGTTCCCTTCTCCTTTCCCTCTTCCAGCGGGATACAAGGGAGTGCTCATGGCGCATTCTTTATTCGGAATCAGTTATTTTAGGCATTGGCCCGTTTTACAGGAGGTTCTAGGAGAGATGGATCCAGACATTATGTCTGGTTACGTCGAAGCTATTGGACATCCGGTGTAGTTTAAGGTCGTGGGTCCTTTTTCCACAGATTGCCAATAGAGTATACAAATAGGGAATATGCAACAATGAAGAAGCTCAAAATTTTCGGCATGATGTCTGCGTTAGCTTTGGGAGTGTTGGGTGTACCGCCCACAACGGAGGCGATGCGGAGAGAGGAAGGTTTGTGGGAGAGTCCGCGGGTACCTCTCGTTCGTCCTGGCTTGCCTCCTCTCTTCGTGCGCACAAGGGCGGCGCCCCCGCCTGATCCTGACGGCTTCTGCCCATTCCGGTGGACCGCCTCTCGCGACTCTCACGAACGTGGAGACGCCTGCGTCGGAGGTGTTTCTGGGGTATCTGCCCCTCTCCCTTCTCTGGAGCCCCCTCGCGAACAGCAGAGGCGAACCTCTACATCACGAGTCTCCTCAGGGAGTAAGTTGCCTTCCCTACGGGCGGGCAATCGCCGATAGGAAGGGACCTCACCGGCTCCTCGCCTCCCGCTCCCAACTCTACGGCCTGTTGCCCTCCCCATCAGAAAGAGAGCCTCATCGCTTGCCAGAGGTTTTCTTGCCTTAGTTGACTGTTTTAAAACTCTGATTTACAAAATGTACACGATTTGTAATAGGGGTGATCCAAAAAATGAAGCGACGGAAAATTCCTGGCGCAATTTTTGCATGGACTTTGGGGGTGCTGACTGCGCTTCCCGAGGGTGAAGCGATGCAGGAACTCCAGGAAGAGGGCTCCCCCGGGAGAGGGGAGGCGGTGCTCGTTATGCATCGTATTCCCCCAAGCTGGGAGGCATTGGGAGATAGGGATTCCCTGCAGGACGTGATCCTCAATTTATTTAGGTCTAGAGGGAGTGGCGCAACTATTTTCGTGCTGCCCCTTGCTGATGGATCCCAACTCGTCTTTGAGGAGCGTCTGCGACCTGCGGAAACAGGGGAAGCTTTTGCTCATTCCGGCTTGCAATCTTTCTGTATTCCCGCTGCAATCGAAAGAACGTTTGAACCGTCTCCCTTCGACAATTGTCCAGCTCTTACTTTCGTTAGTTTTGAGGCGGATCCTCGACTTACGACGAGGGGGAGGCCCGCTTTTGCTCCTTCCGACTTTGCTCCTTCCGACTTTGCTCATTCCGGCTTGAGCTCCATGGTTCTTCCCGCTGCAAGCGAAAGAACGTTTGAATCGTCTCCTTTCGACAATTGTCCAGCTCTTACTTCCGTTATTTTTGAGGCGGATCCTCGACTGGTGACAATAGGGGGGGGGGAAGCTTTTGCTCATTCACCTCTCGCGTCCCGGGTTATTCCCGCACGCGTGGAGACGCTTGAGATACCTCCTCTTGAACCTTATGTTCAACTCGCGGGAGTCGTAGAGCGCGCCTTGGCGTATTCTGGCGCTGGCTGGCGTTCTCTTCCTGTGGAGAGGTATCTCGTAAGGCTCCGATCCCATGACTTTCCTTATGTCACGATGCGCATGGACGAAGAGGTGCCGAGGGGAGGCTTTGTTATAGGTTGCCAGTCTCCTTTTATACCTGGCATTTGGTTGGTGGATCCTGAGAGCGGAGTGGTCCCGGTAGGACGATATCTCGTAGGGTTCCCCAACGCATCACCCGTTTTTATTCCAGAGTACAAGAAAGTGCCGAAAGGGGGCCGCGTTATAGGCCATCAAGCCCCTGGTTTTTGTATACGGCTCTTAAATCTCAGGGACGGGGAGGTGCTGGTGGGGGAGTATTACGTATGGTGTCCCCAACATAACATCCGTTATTCTATTCGCGTGTGCGATCCAGTGCCGGAGGGAGATGTTATCTTTGGTTACAGATACCCTTGTCCCAACGCAACGCCTATTGAATCCAGGCTAGCATCTCTCGTCACTTGACCAGATTAGTCCATAGGCTGAGGTGATTCTCACCCCTGTATGATACCGGAACTCACACTCCTTCTCGGGCAAAAGCGAAGACAGCGCCTTTTCAGCCATTAAACTTAGCACAATGCCTCTTCTTCCGCTTTATTTTGAGCAACGTGCTCGCAGAACTTGCCGTCATGTCCTCACGGAAACATGCGAGAATTCCATGTTTCCCATAAGTCCCTAACCAGCTGTACCTCAATGTGTTCCTCCCCACCTAACATCATTTTGTTAGGAGAGAGCCTTTGTTTTATCTATTGGCCATTTTAAGCATCCAGTCTACAAAGCGTGCATGATTTATAGCGACACAAGCGGCAGAAAAGTGCGACAACGGAAGGTTTTTAGCGCGATTTTGCATGGACTTTGGGGGTGCTAACTGCGCTTCCCGAGGGTGAAGCGATGCAAGAGCCCCAGGAAGAGGGGGCTCCCCCGGGAGAGGAGAGGCAGAGCGCGCTTTGGCTCCTGCCGGTTTTGGCTACAGACGCCCTTATCCCGACGCGACGCCTATTGAAGCGTCTCGCTTCGGAAATTTTCAGGTCCTCAGGTGGATCTTTGCAGAACTCGCTGAGAGTTCCTCTGTCCTCGAGGGGCTCGTTCTCGCTGCGAGCGGGAGAACGTTTGAAGAGCCTCTCTTCGGAAGTTTCTGCATGGGATGGCCCCCTCTCATGGGTATTGACGAAAGGGCTGTTATGGAAGGGCCTGAAGGCGGCCCCGCCGGAAGCGTGCTGTTGGGGGGGGTTCTCTTAACCTCTACACCGTAGCTGAGGAAGATAGGCTTCTCTTCCCTGAGTGGAGGCCTTTTGTTCTGCAATCTCGTCCTGATCCTAGGAACATGAGGGTGGGCAGGTATCTCGTGCTTTTCCCGTCTCCTCGCCCAGGCCTCTCGCCTGCTCCGCCACCTGCCCTCATTCCTGAGGGGGGTCGGGTCGTAGGCTACAGGTCTCCTGCTGGCGTATGGTCGCTTGATCGCGCAGCTGTGAATGCACTGGGATGGGGCAATCGGGATTTTGCAGATCCTGTTGGAGACTCTTGATCTTGGAGGAATTTTCTGCAAGCTTGCCCTCGTGAGGACTGAGGAGGAAGCCTGTGGCAGTTCCAAAGAAGAAAACATCGAAATCTCAGCGTGATCAGCGTCGCGCCCATGAG
>JAISAP010000031.1 GCA_031266655.1 Holosporales bacterium
TCCACGTTACATATAAACTGCACCTGTGGAGACCTGTATCAAGCATGTAGAAAGTCGCACCCCCACAGGGACGCAGGGCCTTTGTGACATGAATCCATTGTAAATACGGTCACAAAGGCAACGATGCATTCACATACACCTTACGCAAAACCTTCTAAGGCATGTCCCTGTATTCAGTCCATGGCAGTGAATATGTCACCACTATCTTTGTATAAACACTTCCAAGTACTACGCTTGCATTGCATCCACAGAAACCGCGCTACAGCAAGTAGCGTAGCAGCCCTGATGAACTCTACCACTCCAAAGAACTGAGCAAAGAATGCTCCACAAGACGCACGCTCTCCGTGGCAAACCCTGTCTGTCCGGCGCCATAACAGGAGCGCGCGCACATCCCAATCCGCCGTCCGACGACCGTTCTGGCAGACCATCCACAGGCCGGCTCTTGATCTTTCGATCATTCCATAGGATATTGTTCGAATTATAGATAAGCAATGATCTGCGAATAAAGATATTCTTTTGATTGGAGGAGAATAATTTTTCTTTTCAGAATAAAAATGTTGGGGAAGCGATAAAAACTCCAGAGGGAGGAGATGTCGGCTTAGAGTAAAAAGTAGGTTTTATGAGTGTTTTTGATTGTCTTGTCGTGGTTCTTTATCTCGCAGGGACTCTTGCTCTGGGAATCTGGAGTGGGAGGAAAGTGTGGACAATCCGGGAATTTGCGGTCGATCCCGGGAGATTTTCGACAGTAGCCCTGTATGCAACGATTTTTGCCACCTATATCGGGGGATGGTCCACCATAGGGATCGCGGAGAAGACGTTCTCCACCGGTATCGTCATGTCCGTCATCAGCATCATTGGCAGCCTCGATCTGTTGCTGATTGGTATCTTTGTCGCTCCAAAAATGGGGAAATTTCTCGGCAACGCGATCAGCCCTGGAGAAGTCGCGGGCCTATTTTGGGGGCGTTCCGGCGTCGTGATGACCGGAGTGACGGGCATGCTGTACTCCCTTGCGGGAGCTGCTGTGCAGGTAAGCGCCATCGGGCGCATTTTTCACTACATGATGGGCGTATCGTTTGAATTGGGAGCATGGATCGGGTTCGGCATGTTGGTGGTGTACTCGGCTTTTGGAGGGATCCGAGCCGTCGTCGCGACCGATAAGATCCAGTACGCTGTCCTCGCTTTTGCCATTCCCCTCGTCACGTACTTCGCCGTTGCTGGCGCCGGTGGGCTGCAGACGGTCTTCACGGCCGCTCCTGCGGGCAATATCGATATCTCTCCCCTTTGGACGGAGCCCTTCCGGTATTTGCCCATCCTGGCATCGTACTTGATTTGCATTATCAATCCGGTATGGATGCAGCGCCTCCTTATGGGGCGCGATATTCAACAGCTACAAAAAACCTTTTGTTTGGGAACGCTGACCGTGCCGCTTGCTTACATTTGCGCCACTTTGATCGGGCTGAGCGCCCTTGTCTCAAGTCCAGCCATCGAACCTTCTTCGGTTATGGCCCATACCATCAACACCATCGTTCCTATTGGGTTCAAAGGAATCGTCATCTCGGGTTTGCTGGCCGTCTTGATGTCTACGGCGGACTCGTATCTCAACATCGCGGGCGTCATGTTGGCCTGCGACGTTTTGTTCTCAAAAACAGCAAAAGGAGCGGGATCTCGAGAGATGCTGCGATACAGCCGTCTCACAACCTTAGGCCTTGGGCTCCTTTCCCTGGTTGTTGCCTTGTACTTCAAAGATATCATCAATATCGCCCTGTATTTCGACGGATTCTGGTATAGCACCGTTGCGGTCCCCATCATGGTCAGCATTCTTGGGTATAGAAGCACGCGGCACGCTTTCAATTGGGCTTCCTGGGTAGGAGGAGGGACCGTTGCCCTATGGCTGATCTTCGACATGGAAGGAAAAACTGGAATCTACGGCTTTTTCCCAGGCATGACCCTCAATGCGCTCCTTCTTTTTGGCCTGAGCGCCTATGGTAAGCGCAGCGGCATTTTCACGCGTGAGGAGGAGGAGAGGATACGCAAAGGTATGGAAGCCGTCGACAAGCTGAAAAAGCTCCAGAAGAAAGTGTCCAGGAAGAGGCCACGGGCAAAGGGTTAGAGACAGTGGCGGTAGGGCGTTAGGATGCCTTTCCCCCCGATCAAGCTCGGAAGCCATCTTGTCCCTCCTGTGTTTTTGGCTCCCATGGCGGGGGTGACCGACGCGGCGTTTCGTGCGACGGTCTTGGATTTTGGCGTTCTACCCACTATGACCGAGATGATCGCCTCTGAGGCTTGTGTGCGAGGGAACGCCAAGACCCTGCGGATGATGGATTTCCTTCCAAACGAGTCTCCGAAGCTGGTTCAGCTGGTGGGAAGCACTCCCGAACGCATAGCAGAAGCCGCCAAAATCAGCGCCGATCAAGGAGCGGAGGTGCTCAACCTCAACATGGGATGTCCCGTGAGGAAAATTGTGCAAGGAGGCTCGGGCGCCGCCCTGATGAAGGATCCGTCGCTTGTCCGGAAGATCGTGCATGCCGCGGTCCATGCGACGTCCCTACCCGTCACCGTCAAGATGCGGCTGGGATGGGAGGCAGAGCAAAAAAATGCTCCCGAAATTGCTCGTCTTGCCGAAGAAGAAGGCGCTGCCCTTCTCATCGTTCATGGACGCACCCGCGCTCAGATGTATGCAGGCGAGGCCGACTGGTCCGCGGTACGCGCCGTAGGGCAAGCGGTGCGCCTTCCCCTCCTGGTGAATGGAGACATCCGAGATGCGGAAACCGCTCAGGCTGCTTTGCGCGCCTCCGGAGCGGACGGCGTGATGATGGGGCGCGCTGCCCTCGGGGCTCCCTGGCTCCCCAGCCAGCTAGCCTCTTACCTTGAGACGGGAGCACTCCCCCATCCGCCTTCCCAAGCGATACGCCGACAAACGGTTTTCCGCCACCTCGCACGCATGCGGGAGTCCTACGGAGAGGAGAAAGCCGTCTTTATCTCGCGAAAACACCTCTGTTGGTATAGCCGAGGCCTTCCAGGGGCAACCGCCTTTCGAGCCCACGTGAATGCTGCCCTTTCGATCGCAGAGCTCGAGCAACAGCTGGAGGCGTTATGGGCCTAGACTTGGAAGCGTGCCCGCATCTCGCCCTTGGCACCCTTGACAGCACCAATGAGGAAGCCTTGCGCCGGCTGGAGCGAGGAGAACTCCCGGTTCCATGCCTCCTGACGGCGCGCAAGCAAACGGATGGACGCGGACGCCATCGGGGGCGCAAGTGGGTAAGCGAAGCAGGCAATCTCTTCGCAACGCTTGTTTTGGAACAGAATGCGGCACCTCCGCCTTCTTGCCTCTCGCTTCTTGCTGCCTGCGCGGTCTACCGAGCCGCCAGACATTTCGTAGATCCTGCCGTTGTCCTGTCGCTGAAATGGCCCAATGATGTTCTCTTATGCGACCAAAAAGTGGCAGGAATCCTCCTCGAGACTGGGGCCAAGGGGACCCTTCTCATCGGCATGGGAGTGAATTTGGTGTCGGCGCCCGCCGTTTCCATCCTGCACCGCGCTTCCACCTGCTTGCAGGCATGGAGTAGCGCGCGGGCCGTCACGAGAGAGGCGTACCTTCCCGTGCTGCTCGCGGCGTTTTCCGCCCTGTTCTCTCTCTGGAAAACTCAGGGAATCCCGGCTATCATTGCGGAGTGGCTGGGGAACTCACAGGATGTGGGGCGCCCGCTTATTCTTCGGATGGGCCAAGAGGAGATCCGGGGAGTTTTTGAGAGCCTCAATGCGGAGGGATTCCTCGTCCTCCGTCTTCCGGATGGGCAGAGCAAGATTGTCGCGTCTGGAGAAGTGCAATGATGAAAGGAAGGGCATGAGTTCGATAGAATTGTCACCCGATGGGTTATATTTTCTGCCTCTCGGGGGAACCAACGAAGTAGGGATGAATTTTAGCTTGTATGCCTACGGCGACCAGTGGATTGCCGTGGACTTGGGCATGGGTTTTGGACGCCTGCCATGGCAGGAGGTGCTCGTCCCCGATCCAGGGGCGATTCTCCCGTACCGCTCCCATCTGAAGGGGCTCCTCATCACGCATGCGCACGAGGATCACCTCGGTGGCATTCCGTACATCTGGCCGCATTTGCGCTGTCCCGTGTATGCGACGGCGTTTTCTGCGTACCTGATTCGGGAGAAGCTGCAGGAATTTGATCTTGTCGACAAAGTGCCGCTGATCGAGGTTGCTCCACAGGCGACGATTCAACTTGGGGTGTTCTCTGCACAATTTATCTCCGTCACCCATTCTGTCCCTGAATCCAGCATTTTGGCGATTAAAACCCCCAAAGGGACCATCGTTCACACGGGGGATTGGCGTTTGGACCCGACGCCTCCGGTGGGGGCCGGAACAGACACGTCGGCGCTGGAAGCCCTGGGCAAGGAGGGTGTGCGTGCGCTTGTGTGCGACTCGACCAACATCTTCCAGGATGCTGCGAGCGCTTCTGAGAGTTATATTCGGGAGCAACTCGAGCAATTGGTCGGGCAATACCCTCATCAGAACATCGTCATTACGTGCTTTGCCTCGAATGTGGCGCGCTTGGAGAGCTGTGCTTTAGCGGCGAAGGCCCATGGGCGCAAATCGCTTCTGGTCGGACGTAGCCTCAAGCGCATTGAGCGTGTGGCGCGCGCCGCTGGGTATTTGAAAGAAGTGCCTGCGTTTCTGGATGAAAAAACCGCGCGCACGCTGCCACCGGAGAAGATTCTCTATATTTGCACAGGGAGCCAGGGGGAAAGCCGCGCCGCTCTGAGTCGTGCGGCAGAAGGCGCGCATCCCGTGGTGCGCTTGCAGTCTGGAGATGTCGTGATTTTCTCCTCGCGCGAGATTCCGGGGAATGAGCACTCTATCGCGGAAGTGCAAAATAAATTGGCAGGACGGGGAGTCCGCAGTTTGACCATCCGCACCCATGACGTCCATGTTTCTGGCCATCCGAGCAAAGAGGAATTGAAAAAGCTGTACTCCTGGGTCCGCCCGGAGCTGGTCGTTCCCATTCATGGAGGAGCTCGCCAGCTTCTGGAACATGCGGATTTTGCGCGAGAACAGGGAGTGCGCGAGGTGCTGGTTCCCCACGATGGCCTCCTTTTGCGCCTGGATGCAGGGGCAGATCAGAGCCATCAAGAAGTCAAAGCGCGCACCCTGGTGGTCGATGGCCTTGTCCTTTTGCCACGGCAGGGAAAGGCGCATCAGGAGCGTTTGCGGGGAGCCTCTGAGGGGATTGTGTTTGTGACGGTTTCTGCCAAGGGGAAGCAAGGCAAGCTCCTGAAGATGAGCGCGTACGGACTGTTCGAGGAAAGCGAGCAGAAAGAGGAACAGCGCCTCTTAGAGGCCGTGCAAGACGATTTTGAAGAACTCTGCGGAGGGGGCAACCGGGAACGTGCGCGGGAAGGATCCCGAGAGCCTTCTCACGGGTTGCACAAGGCCGTATCCACGGTGGTCCGGAAAATCTTCGCGCAAGAGAGGGGGAGAAAGCCGCAAGTGGTCGTGCATATAGTATAGCATCGCCCTTAGGGTGTAAATTTTGACAGAATGCAGAAAAGAAGGAGTTTCTCCGTGTTCCTGTCCACAAGATCTTCCTGCTGGACAATACACACGCTTTCTGTCGCGTAGTCTTAATTGTGAGTAGCGTCTGAGAGAGCAAGCTCTGGGGCGTAGGGAGCGACCACGCTTAAGCATCGCCGAACTCCCAGCGGAGGGGAGCGTGGTCCGAGGGGCATGCAGTAGGAGAGGAGCGCATTTCCGGAGTTAGAGAGGGTACTGCTGCGCGCCTGACTTGTAGTAGAA
>JAISAP010000032.1 GCA_031266655.1 Holosporales bacterium
TAAATGTAGGCATGAGGGCGACGATCCCTCTACACCAACGTTACGCGAAAACTTTGAGGAAAGTACACCTGTATGATGTATGGAGTTAACAGACGCACTTGCATAAACTTGACGAACGCAAGCTGCAGAGAAACACGCCCGTACCAAGTCCACAATAACCGCGCCCACAGGGACGCGGGGCCCTTGCGAACCCTGTCCACCGTTAGTGGGCGCAAGGGCGACGATTCTTGTGCGCCAGCGTTGCGCGAAAACTTCGAGGATATATCTCTGTATTCAGTCCGTAAAAGTGGGCGCATAAATATAGGCCTTGCGATCAAACTTCAGAGGAGTGCACCTGTATTAAAGTCCGTGGTAGCCGCGCCCCGCAGGGGGCAGGGCCTTTGTGACATGAATCCATTGTAAATACGGTCACAAAGACGATGATACCTCTACATCAGCGTTACGTATAAACTGCTAAGGTATATCTGTATCAGGCGTGTAGAGAACCTCGTCCCCTAGGGGCGCGGGGCCCTCATGCCATCCATCCATCTGACAGAGTCGCAAGGGCATGGACGCCTCTACACGTACCTGACGCGAAAACTTCCAGGAAAGGCACTGGTGTCCAGGAAGGTGACGCGCACGTACTTCGCGCAAGAATCTTAAGAGCATACACCCGCATAAGTCCTTCCTCTTGCCTCAAGGTTCCAGGACTACGCAGTATCCGCCTCAATCGTGTCGTGTGCTCGCAGGACGATCCTTCAGCCCCCAGCTCTTGCATTTTGTGAAAAATTCTCCTAGGAAGGAGGGGTTCCAGTGAAGGAGGGACGGGGGAATGGCGCGCATAACGGTAGAAGATTGTGTCGAGGTCGTCCCAAGCCGGTTTGATCTGGTTGTCCTGGCCGCGCAGCGGGTGCGCCAGATTATGGCAGGTGCGCAGATCACGGTGAGTCGCACGGGGAATAAGGCTCCCATTGTCTCTTTGCGGGAGATCGCATCGCAAACCGTTTCCACGGAAGACCTCATGGAGGCCGTTGTTCGCAATTTTCGCAAGTATCGTCCACAGGAGGACCTGGAGGAGGATGAAGCTTTGTTGGAGAAAGAAAAATACAACCCATGTATTTCTGCTTCTCCTGTGAATCTCAGTAAGGATGGGGATTCTGACCTTCCAAAAAGTGGTGCGCCTTCGAGCAAAGAAGACAATCCCTAGCGGTTCTTCCTTCCCCAAGCCGTGAAAGGGGTGTAGCGGCTGCAATGTCTCGTCAATTTCAACTGATCGAAGCCGTCCACGAATACCTTCCAGAATTTGATGAAGGCGTTCTCGACAAAGCTTATCGCTTCGCTAAAAACGCCCATAAAGGACAAAAGCGCGCTTCCGGGGAAAGTTATTTCTCCCATCCTTGGTCCGTTGCCCTGATCGCCGCGCAGCTGCGCCTAGATTTTCCCTCCATTGTGGCCGCTCTCTTGCATGACACGGCGGAGGATACCCAAACCTCTCTCGCGACCATCGAATCTCTGTTCGGAGCAGATGTTGCGCAATTGGTGGACGGAGTGACCAAGCTCAGAAAAATCTCCTTCTCTCCCGGGGAAAAGCATCAGGCGGAGAACGCAAGAAAGCTCCTCCTCGCGATCGCATCCGACATCCGCATCCTCTTTATCAAGTTGTGCGACCGCCTGCACAACATGCGCACCCTGCATCACCTCGTGAACCCAGAGAAACGCCGGAGAATTGCCCAAGAAACGCTTGATATTTTCGCAGTTCTTGCGAGTCGAATCGGCCTTCGGGCCGTGCAAGAGGAGCTGGAGAACCTTGCCTTTGCGGAGCTCCGTCCGGAGGAATACCAGCGCCTTGCGCAGAAAATCGAGATGTTTGGAGCGCAAGATCCAAAAATTATCGGGAGAATCATCCGCATTTTTGAAGAACTTTTCCGGGAGCATTCCTTCTTTCCTGACATCTCAGGACGCCACAAAACGCCTTATTCGATTTGGAGTAAAATGCAAAGGCAGCATGTCCGATTCGAAGAGCTCACCGACGTTGTGGCCTTTCGTTTTGTCTTGCCTGACGTAGAGAGCTGCTACCGCGCGCTCGGGATCCTGCACACCAACTTTCGCATGCTGCCTACGCGCTTCAAGGACTACATGAGCCTCCCAAAGCCCAACGGATATCGCTCTCTCCACACAGCAATTCTCGGCCCCTTCAATAAGCCGATTGAAATCCAGATTCGCACCACGGAAATGGAGGTTGTAGCGGAAAGCGGGAAATGTGCACATTGGGCCTACAAAAACAACTGGAAGGGCACGGAGTCCTACAAATGGCTCAAGGGGCTGCTCGAGATTTTTAACACAAATGTCACCCCCAAAGAGCTGTTTCGCCGCGCCAAACACGAGATGTTCTCGAAGGGAATCTTCTGTTTCACGCCCCTCGGCGACTTGATCTCGCTTCCAGAAGGAGCAACTGCCGTAGATTTCGCCTACGCGGTGCACACGAATATCGGCAATTCTTGCATTGGAGCGCGCATCGATGGGCATATCGCGCCCCTGTGGGCGGTGTTGCAGAACGGGGCGAATGTAGAAATTCTGACGGATCCCGATCAGCATCCTTCCGCCCTCTGGGATCAATTTGCCATCACAGGAAAGGCAAGGGCCTGCATCCAGAAATTCGTCTGCACCCAGGAGCGAGCGGAATTTACACGTCTCGGGCAGCGCCTTCTGCAGCAGCAACTGGCGCGCTTGGAGGAAGGCTTTCCCCAGGAAGAAACCTTTGTTCGATTGGCGAAAAGCTTTGGATACGGAGCGCAAAGAGACTTTCAAGAGGCGATCGGCAGGGGGCGTGTTCCCTACACTCTTGTCGGAAATAAAGTACAGCGCCTTGGCCTCCCGCTTCGGACTTCTTTTGAGGTGGTTCCCCTCTGCTTGTCGGATTTTATTCCCGGCATAGCCATGCATTATGCGGATTGCTGCCACCCCATTGCGCAAAATCCCATTGTGGGCGAGTTGATTCCAGGGCGGGGAGTCATGATCCACACCATTCCCTGCATGAAAGGGAAAAAGTCCAATACTCCCTTCATTGAGACCGCATGGGGCAAGCTGTCTTCCCAGGCGAGAACCTGCCTCCATCTCAATCTCACCATCTCCAATCAGCTGGGCAGCTTCGCGATCATTCTGGGGCTCTTGAGAGACCTCGAAATACGCACTACACATATCAGGGTGGCGCACAGGGATCTGGACCTCATCCGAGTGGTGGCAGAAATCCAGGTGGAACGGGAAGAGCAATTGGCGGAGGCGCTAGCCTCCTTGCGCACGTGCCCGCGTGTACAGGCAGTGGATGTACAACGATGATTCTGGGATTGGGAAACGATTTGACCGATATTCGGCGCTTTGAGCATCTATGGAAGCGCTTCCCGGGGCGCCTGCAGAAGGCGCTCTTTACGGAGGGGGAATATGCCTACGCGCTGGGCCATCGGTCTCCTGCTGCAGAGCTCGCGAAGCGGTTTTCTGCCAAAGAAGCTTGCGCAAAGGCGCTGGGCGTAGGGCTGAAGCTGCTAGGAGCCAAGACATCCGAAGGTATTGGCTGGAAGGATGTGGAGGTCTGTTCCGATGTTTCCGGCCAGCCGCAATTGCGCCTGCTGGGCAAGGCCTGGAGGCGCCTCTTGGAGTTGACGCCTGCCCACGCGACACCTACCGTTCATGTGAGCCTCAGCGATCAGTATCCTTATGCCTTCGCAACCGTTATCCTCTCTGCGGGAGGAGCATAGATGTCCAAAAGCTTGAAGCAGCATTGCGTTGATTGGTGGAAGCAGGAAGCACGCTCTTTCTTCACTCTTCTTTTCTGTGCCCTGCTCTTTCGCACCTGCGTTTATGAGATGTTTCAGATCCCCAGTGGATCCATGGAGCCCTCTCTACTGATCGGAGACATGCCGCTCGTGGAGAAATGGGCCTACGGCTACAGTTACCACTCTATCCTCTTCAGTCCGCCTTTGTTCAAAGGGCGCTTCTTCTTTTCCTCTCCCAAGCGGGGGGAGGTGGTCGTCTTCAAGCTGCCAGCGGATACTTCTACGAACTTGATCAAGCGTGTGATCGGCCTTCCCGGGGACCGGA
Organism: Holosporales bacterium; assembly: GCA_031266655.1. GTDB lineage: Bacteria > Pseudomonadota > Alphaproteobacteria > UBA3830 > JAIRMZ01 > JAIRMZ01. Next base: position 4,075 of record JAISAP010000032.1, read on the forward strand.
TTCAAATCCTCAATGGAGTTGTGCATGTGAACGGAGAGAAGGCGCGGCTCACCCCCATTCCTGAGAAGCATTTCCATAAAGGAGATCTTGCCAAGGGGGATCTGGCGCAGTACGTAACCGACTGCTACGAAGAGGTTCTGCCGGGCTGTACCGAATCGCATATCGTGGCATACTACCCTCCTCATGCCGATCATCCTTGCAATCACACGAAGGAATTCGTGGTGCCCGCAGACCACTACTTCATGATGGGGGATAATCGCTGCTTCTCTCAGGATAGTCGTTTTACAATACCTGGGCTCATCCACAAGGATCTCCTTGTGGGACGTGCCGTACGTGTGGTGTATCGCTTGGATGCGAGCGTGCGCTGGTGGGAGTTCTGGCTCTGGTTCCAGAACCTTTACTATGACAGGACATGGCACAAGATTCGCTAGAGCGCCTCTTTGAGCAAAAATTACATTACTCTTTCAAGGACCACACGCTCCTGTGGGCGGCAGTGCAACATCCTGTCTTGAAAGGCGAAAACAAGGACTTTGAGCGCCTGGAATTCCTGGGAGACCGGATCCTGGGAGCCTCGTTGGCGGAGATCCTCTACTCCCGGTACCCAGAAGAGAAGGAAGGCGCCCTCGCTATGCGCATCGCCCATTTGGGGAGTTCTAAGACACTGGCAGTCGTGATGCGAGAGGCTGGGATCGAGGACGTTCTCACCTCCTTTTACCCCCCATCCGTATTTTCATCGGTTCCTTTGGAGGACGTCTGCGAAGGGCTCCTTGGGGCGGTGCACCTGGACGGCGGGTTCTCCGAGGCTTTCAAAGTCGTGCAGTCCCTATGGGACACAGCCCTTCAATGCCCGCTGGCCTCCATGAAGGACGCTAAAAGCGCTCTGCAGGAGCTGTTGCAGGAGCAGCGGAAGGAGAAACCCGTTTACCAGGAGGTTGCGCGCACTGGCCCGGATCATCACCCTCTGTTTCAAGTTCAGGTCGCCAGTCCTCAGGACGGCACAACGGCGATCGGCAGTGGACCTTCGAAGCAATCCGCGGAACAAGCGGCAGCAGCAGCGCTTTTGCAGGTGCTGCAGCAAGGAGAAGGCCATGACCAGAAGGTTTGAAATCTACGCCGTTCTGGGCGCTCCCAATGCCGGAAAGTCAACGCTGGTCAACGCGCTGGTCGGACAAAAAGTCTCCATTGTCTCCCAGAAGCCGCAGACAACGAGGAGCAACGTGCTGGGCATCTTTGTCGAGCAAGAGGCGCAGATCGTCTTGACGGACACGCCAGGCTTCTCTCCTCCAAGAGAGCGCCTGGGGCGCGCCATGTCCCACGGGATTCGCGCAGCTGCGTATACGGCGAAGCGCGCCTTGCTCGTTGTGGACGCCTCTCGTCCACGGAGAGGAGGCGGGCAAGGCCTGGATCTTCTCAGAGAAATCCTGCCAGATGCGCAGGTGCTTCTCGTCCTCAACAAGGTGGATCGCATTCCCCGCACGCACCTGCTTCCCCTAGCGCAGATGCTCAACGAACAGTTTCCTTTCCGAGAGACGTTCATGATCTCCGCTCTGAAGCGGGACGGAGTGGATCACCTGAGGAACGCTCTTGCGCAATCGGCCCCGGAGGGAGCGTGGCTGTACCCAGAGGACCAACCCACGACCTCGTCTCTGCGCCTGCTCGCGGCAGAATGGACGCGCGAGCGCATTTTTAAAGAGTTTTCCCAGGAAATTCCTTATTCCTGCGCGGTAGAGACGAAGGAATGGGAGGACTTTACGTACAAGAAGGAGACGCGTATTGCCCAAAGCATCTACGTGAAAAAGGCTTCTCAGGTGCCCATCTTGTTGGGCAAGGAGGGGAGCAAGATCCTCGTGATACGTCAGCTAGCGCAAAAGGACCTGGCGACGCTTTTGGAGAGAAAGGTCCATCTCTTCCTGAAGGTGGAGGAGCGTCCCAACTGGTCCGAAGAGAAAGAGTTCTATGATTTATGGGGCTTGAGGTACAACGCTTGAGCGAAAATGGAACGACAAGACGACGCTATTCTTTTATCCAAAAACTTCTTTGGGGAGCGGCGCTGCCATGGCCTTTTCCTCACGAGTCAGAGCGGACGTTGGCGCGTGAGCCTTCCCAAGACGCTTTCTCTGCAACCGGGAGACGAGGGAGTCCTCTCTTGGCGGGCTCCCTCTCCCAACCATATCGCTCTTGGGCATTATGAAAAAAAGAGCTCCGCCTTTTCTGCGCTCCTAGACAATCCTCCTGCTCTTCTAGCATTAAAAAGCGCTTGCTCTCTGTACGTATCCTGCCTTTCTGATCAGAGATCCACCGGGCAGGAATTCTCTGTTTTAAGGGATTTTCTGCAGCAGCTGCGCACTTTCCACCCGGCGTTGTATATCCTATTTGAGCGCGAAGTGCTTTCAGTTCTGGGCTTTGGTCTAGATCTGACGCGTTGCGCTGTGACCGGAGCTACTACCGGCCTTGCCTTTGTCTCCCCAAAAACAGGATGCGCCGTCTCTGAGCGGGGGGTCGGCCCCTACCGCGACCGCCTGCTCCCGCTGCCTTCTTTCTTGTTGCCTTCTGCTCCCACGCTTTGCCCAGAAGCCTGTGAGGCAATCTCCGGAGAAGACCTGCAGAACGGATTTGCTTTAACCCGACACTTTTTGGAGCGGGCAGTACGCTCCCTCCACCCTTCCAGATCTCTGCCTTTAGAGCGCAGAATGTTGGAAGAGTGGGGAACGGGGACGATCAACCATCCCCCTCCAGAACGTTAGAAATGATAAACGACGCATGCTGACACGCACAAACGGTCCGCAGAAACAGACGTCTCTTGATCGTTGTCGGGTTGGTGGTGGACCAAATGTGCGCCGAAAGCGTAACTTCCTCCAACACGAAGGCCCAAACTCTTAAGAATTCTGTATTCATAGAATGCTCCAAGCTCCGGAGCCACCCCCCAATAGGTCCATTTCCCGGACGTCTTTACGAGCACTTCGTCTCTAAGAGAAGCCACTCCAGCTGTCAAACAAATAGACCCAAGAGAAGTGTTGCACCCAATCACACATGCTGTGGAAGGAGAAGCGGAGGAAAAGGAGTGCGTTATTTTCTGTGTGGCACTATAATTTATTTCCTTTTCCGCAAAGGAGATAGCGCAGTGTCCTTCTACTCCTAGAAGGAACCCATGCACGTACTCTTTAAAACACCCGACAAACACAGAAACAGCAGCCCCGCCCATGTTATCGCTTTTCTTCTCTTTCACTCCTGCAAAGTTCTCTGAGGAGAGTTTCACGTTGGCGTAATGTCCTCCAACACCCACATAGAACCCGCCTTTGTCGGCAGTTTCCTGGGCGCAGGCCATTCCACCCACCGCGAGCAGCGCCATGACCATCAACCTTTGAACTTTCATCCTGTTTTTCTCCATAACTCCTCTCACCACGCGCTCACCTGGCGCGAGGCAACAGGACATCGCTACCCAATTCTACCGTCACAAGTCAACCCCCATCTCGGGAATACACTGAGAATTCTACGGAACAGCAGGCGCGAGAGGCGAAAACGCGCTCTAAAAAATCAGAAGTGGTAGACGAAGCTTGTTCCTCCGGAAAACGGATTTGCTTTGACCCGACACTTTTGGGAGCACGCAGCACGCTCCTCCACCCTTCCAGATCTCTGTTTTGAGCATGCAGAATGCTGGAAGAGTGGGGAACGGGAACGAACAACCATCCTCCTCCGGAACGTTAGAAATGATAAACAGCGCATGCCGATAAGCATAGGCGATCCGCAGAGAGGGTTGTTTTTCCCGCCGCATTCTCTGAGAAAGAGAAACATGCATCGAAAGCGTAACTTCCTCCCACGCGGATGCCTAAATTCTTGAGAATTCTGTATTCATAAAATGCTCCGAATTCCGGGGCCACCCCCCAACTGGCACCTTTACTTCCCACCAATTTCACATTCGCCTCGTTCTTGAAGGTGGCTGCTCCAGCCGTAAGACAAATAGATCCAAAGGAGGTATCGTACCCAATGACAAACGCCATGGAAGGAGCAGGGAAAGAAAACGAGTAAGTAACTTTCTGTGCGGCGTAATTCACCTCTTTTTCCACAAAGGAGTTGGAACAGTGCCCCTCTAGCCCTAGAAGGATTCCACTAGAGCATTTCTCAGAATATCCTCCAAATACAGAAACAGCAGCCCCGCCGACGTTATCACTCTGCTCCACCTTCGCACCGGTATTCTCTAGCGTCAACCTCATGTTGACATAATGCCCTCCAACACCCACATAGAACCCGCCTTTGTCGGCAGTTTCCTGGGCGCAGGCCATCCCGCCCACCGCGAGCAACGCCACGACCATCAATCTTTGAACCTTCATCCTATTTTTCTCCACAACCCCTCTCATCACGTGCTCACTCGACACGAGGAGACAAGACACCCCTACCTGTTGCGTCACCGGAAGTCAATCAATTCCGTCTCTTCTTCGAAAAGACCATAAGTGGTATTATCACTTCTCCGGTAGTACGGAATTCCGAGGAAATGTTCCACCTCTGAAAAATGCGGCGTCGGACGTACCTGTGTGTCTCGAACGACTTGCGGGTTGCGCGCGACAAACATCTGAAAGGTACGTTCCGTGACATGTTGAGTGTCATTTTCCACCGTCCGGATACACCGCTCTTGGTAAGGAAACGTCTGAAGTTCCCTAGGAAAAGAAGAACCATTACCCCTTTTATAGTCCCGAACTACCACGACCATTTTTTGAGCTTTGCGATTGTCCTCTCGCTCCGTGAAGGCGTAGGGCACAGAACGCATCTCTGTTCCAAGAATTTTATGAGGATTTCCCCAAGCAACAAACATCTCAATCACCCGCTTCGTCGAAAGGGAAGCATCCTCCTCCACAGCACATGTGCACCGCTCTTGGTAGGGAAACACCTGATGGTCTTTTGACAGAGTGGTGCCATTTCCGCGCTTATAGTCCCGAACGATAGCAAATTTTTTCTCTGCCTTCCGATTGTCCTCTCGCTCCACGAATGAGTACGGCATCACCCTTTTATCTTGCCAAATTATCTTTTCTCTTCCATCCATGACGGCAAATGTCTCAACTGTTAGTCGTGTTTCTAGCATCTTGTCATCCTCTACAGAGGAGGTTATGCGCGACTGGTGAGGGAAAGAGGCGATGTCGCGAGACAGAATTGATTCATCGCTCCTCTTGTAATCCCGTATGATGAAGCGTGTTGCAGGCTCCATACTCCACCGGTCTTCCTCGCGATCAGCGAAAGGATAAGGAGTGAATACCGTTTCTTCTCGAACCAGGCGCTCTTCCTCTCCCACATGGACAAAAACCCGTACTAGTTTTTCTGTACGCAAATCTAGGTCGTGATCTCTTGTCCGGAGCACTTCCCGATGGTGCTCCAGCAGATGATCTTTATCGACAAAATCCCCAAGCCAAAAAGGTTGTTCCCCTGCATGGTCTACAGCCCTGTAGACAGCGTACGAGTGATTTTCATCCACAGGATCTAACCGAAGGAACTCCGTTGTGCGCCCAAGAGCACGATCTCCCGCTTCCAATCCCTCCCTTTCCATTCCACTCGCCAAGAAGGCCCCCATAACCATCCCACTAGCCATCATAGCTTTCATAAATCCACGTATATCCATCGTATTCTCCTTTTGTCTAATCAAAAAAATAAGTTCCCCCAAACGTCACAACTGTTGTTGTGAGTGCTCGTAGAACCGATTTGTATTATGCCCACTAGGCAATTAGAAGTCAACCTTCTTGGAAGCTGTGACAACCACCGTTTCGGGAACTTACCCAGAATCCTACAGAACACCAGATGGGAGAGGCGAACACGCCCACCAAAAATCAGAGGCTCTCTCCCAGCGAAATGATGCTAGGGAGGATACGACATATTGAAATTCAGTCGGTTAGGGACTTACGAGAAGCACGAAATTCTCGCATGCTTCTGCTTGCACTTGAAAGAATGTGAGTTTTGGTATGACAACAGGGGAGACAATCCCCTCAGTTTGTTGACGAAACTAACTAATAAGCAAAGAAAGACGCTGAGCGAGAGCTACATCAGAAGTGGTAGACAAGGCTTGCTCCAGCAGAGATGCGATTGCCCCATACAAATTGCTCCCTTTTCTCTCCAGCTCGCTCCCTCAACACCTGGTAGTTTCCTCTGAAAGCGTAGTCTCCTTCCACGCGGACTCCCACATTTCTCGAGACTTTCCATTCATAAAACGCTCCAATTTCCGGAGCGACAGCCCAACGAAGCACATCGTAATTACTCTTAGACACGGGGAGTTGGGCCCTAAAGGAAGCTATGCCTACCGTCAGACAGATAGGTCCAAAGGAGGTATCGTATCCAAGCAATCCCGTCATCGAAGGAGAAAGGAAGGAGAGAGCTTCCTTCGCCGTTTCCGGATCGTCCATCCACGCGAAAGGGAAGGCACCACGACCCTCCAACCCTAAAATGAGTCTGTTGGAGAACTTCTCGGAATATCCTCCAAATATGCTGGCAGAAAGCCCGCGATAGTTCTTGTCTTCCCATTCCTTCCCGTCAAAACGCTTGCCGTGAGTTGCCATATTGATAAAATTACTCCCCACACCCAGGTGGAACCCGCTCCTCGCAGACAACTCTTCCGGAGATCTCCCCTCTGCGGTGTAGGCTCCTAACGCCACTGCGCTGGCCACCAGGAGGGCGGCCCCCACGACTCTTATCAGACTAGACATCGCTTTCCCCTCTACTGAACGCAACAATCTCCGTGATGAACATTCCTGACCCACCAATCCCTCTGTCGCACATGCGTTTCCGACTGGAGCGACACACGGGAGAGGGTGGTGTTATTGCTTCTTCTGTAGGTGCGCGTCAGCCACTGCTGGTGGTAGACGTCTGTATCGGTCCACCGGTCACACTCATTGAGCGCATCCGTAAAAGGGTAAGGCGTTAGGCGCACCTGCGTGTCCCGGACAACCTGAGGATTGCGAGTGACAAACATCTCAAAGGTCCGCTCCGTGGTTAGCCGGTTATCGTCATCCACCGTGCGCACGCACCGCTCTTGATACGGGAACGACCCGCTGTCACGCGCAAAAGCGGAGCCATCCCCCCGCTTGTAGTCGCGCACCACCACGACCACTTTCTGAGCCTTGCGGTTATCCTCCCGCTCCGTGAAGGCGTAAGGGGTAGGACGCGTCTCTGTCTTGAGAACCTTGTGCGGAGTCCCCCAGGCAACGAATGTCTCAATCACCCTGCGCGTGACGAGCCCCTGATCATCCTCCGTGGTTTTGACACACCGCTCCTGGTAGGGAAACACTTGGTAATCCTTGGATAAAATCGTCCCATCACTGCGTTTGTAGTCGCGAACGATGGCAAACTTCTTTTCCGTATCCCGATGATCTTCCCGGTCTGTGAAAACGTAGGGAACGGAGCGGACTTCTGTCTTGAGGACTTTGTAGGGATCTCCCCAGGTGACAAATGTCTCAATCGTCTGCTGCGTCGCGAGGGAAGCATCCTCCTCTACGGTGCTTGCACATCGCTCTTGGTAAGGAAATTCCTGGTAATCTCTCGCCAGAATCGTTCCATCGCCGCGTCTGTAGTCCCGAACGATGACGAACCTCTTCTCGGCCGCCCGATGGTCTTCTCGCTCTGAGAAGGCGTATGCCACCGTCTCCTCATCCCTCTTAAGGGACATCTCTTGTCCGCCCATCACGACGAAAGTCTCGACAGTCCTCCGGGTTTCCAGCGTCTTGTCATCTTCCACAGAGAAAATGATGCGGGATTGATGGAGAAAAGACTCACGATCTTGAGAAAGAACCGACCCGTCAGATCGCTTATAATCCCGCACGATGCAGCGCGCCGGAGGGCTCGCATTCCACCGATCCTCCTCGCGATCGGCGAAAGGATAAGCGGTAAACACCGTTTCCTCCCGGACTAGGTGCTCTTCCTCGCCCACCAGGACAAAAACCCGTACCAGCGCCTCCGTGCGCAGGTCCGAATCGTGGTTTTTCGTCTGGAGAATCTCTCGACAGTGCTCAAGGGGATGCTCCGCATCCACAAAATCATCCAGGTAAAAAGACTGTTCCCCTACATGAGCCAATATCCTGTAGACGGCGCAGGAATGGTCGTCATCCACCGGATCCAACCGCAGGAACTTCGTCGTGCAAGGAAAGGAAACAGACAACTCCTCAGAGACAACCGCCTCCTCCCCCACGATGCTGACCTGCGTAGAACGAGGAGCTCCCGCAAGCATCCCAGGGATCTCAGAGAACGCCGAAAGCATCCTTTCTTCTGGTTCAAGCCGCTCCGTCTGCATCCCTTCGACCGAGAGAGCGCCGACCACTGCTACGAAAAACAACCCCCGCACGACATTCTCCAGGCGAAAAACAACCTACGCAAGTACAACTTGAGAGACTTTTCAGGCAAGAGAATTGCAACTAAATACAGAAAATTGAGCGGACTAAAAACCTAGTATTTTCGTCTATTGCAACGAAAATAGAGGTCGCAAGCCCCCTTATGCGTTCCAAACGCTGGGGATGACTTGCACGATATTGGACAGGATCTCGTCGGTGATCCGGACGATATCGAGGAAGGGCTTTTGAAGGTCCGTCTGGCCCTCTGTTTCCTCGAGGATGACCTCACTGTATCCCCGAATGGCATTGATGGGAGTGCGCATATCATGCCGTAGGCGGGAAACGTAGCTTTCAATTTCCTCTGTGCTTTTTTCGGGAAGAGGCTCTTTTAAATTCTCAATCAGCTTTTTCAAATTGCATGTAGCTTTGTCTACCTGCTCAATGTCGCTCGTGTAGGTGCTCGGGAGCGCCTCCTTCTCGAGGAAAGATTTGAGCGTATCGATATTGCCAGCAATCGCCTCTGAGGACTGGCGTAAAGCTTCAAAAAGAGAGGTAGCGGTAGGCATGATCTATCCTTTATTTAAAAAAGCATCCATTTTTTCAGTGAGTCTAGAAAATTCTATCGGTTTTGTATCGTAGTCATCGCACCCGGCTTGCAGCGCTTTTGTGCGATCATCAGCAAGAGCGTGCGCTGTCAGGGCAATGATGGGGATATCCTTCGTTTCCGGATCCGCTTTGATGCGCCGGGTAGCCTCCATGCCATCAATGATCGGCAAGTCCATGTCCATGAGGATGAGATCGGGAAGGGGATTTTTGGATTTGTCCACGCCCTCTTGCCCGTCAACAGCAATAATGACCTCAAACCCTTTGCGCTCTAAGCGTCGAGAGAGCATGTCTCGGTTCATTTCGTTGTCTTCTACAAGTAAAATCCTTGTCATGCTTTCCTCTCTTATTTCTTACGGTAAGAGATCTTTTTTAATGAATGCTTAAGGGAAGCGTGTGTCTTGGTGCCTAGCGCAAGATTTGGTAGTGTCTCGTAGGCGGAGAGGGATCATGGACATTGTCACCAAAGAAGAAATGCGAAAAGTGGCGATGCTTGCGCGAGTGCGGGTGGAGGAAGAAGAGCTTGAGCCGATGGCACAAGAGCTTTCCCAGGTCCTCGCGTTTGTGCGGAAGCTGGATGCCCTGCAAGGGATCGTCGACACTATCCCCCTGCAGTCTGAGCAACAAACCCCTTTGCGCCCGGATGAGGTCCATCTAGAAAATACGGTGGAGGAACTTCTCGCCAACGCACCGAAAACAGCGTTTGGGATGTTTGCCGTTCCGAAGGTGATGGAATAGCTGTGTCTCTGGCTTTCCAAAGCCTTTCTGAGGCGCGCGACGGGCTCCAGCGAAGGGATTTTTCCGTCCGTGAGCTTGTGGGCGCTTTTCTGGAGCGGATGGCTTCCTACGTCTCCCTGAATGCCTTCATTACATCCCGTCCCGAGGAAGCTCTTAGGGAGGCAGAACAAGCGGATGCACATCGGCTCCAAGGGAACGCGCGCGCGCTAGAAGGGCTCCCGCTGGGCATAAAAGACGTGTTTTGTACGAAAGGGATCCGTACGACCGCAGGGTCGAAGATTCTGGAAAAGTTCGTTCCTCCCTATGAGTCCACGGTCTCTCGAAAATTGCTGGAAGCAGGAGCGATTTTCCTGGGGAAGACCAATATGGACGAGTTTGCGATGGGGTCCTCGACCTCCACAAGCGCTTTTGGCGGTACGATCAATCCCTGGAAAAGGCAAGGAAGCGAGGCAACGCCCTTGTCTCCCGGAGGGTCTTCTGGCGGCTCCTCGGCGGCAGTAGCGGCACATCTGTGCCTAGGAGCGATCGGGAGCGACACGGGAGGGTCCGTCCGTCAGCCCGCGGCCTTTTGCGGCATTGTCGGGCTTAAGCCGACCTATGGGCGTTGTTCTCGTTTTGGCATGATCCCTCTTGCCTCTTCCCTGGACCAGGCGGGTCCGATGACCAAGACGGTGCGGGATGCGGCTCTGCTCCTCTCCGTCATGAGCGGTCACGACCCGCAAGATTCCACCTCAGTAGAGGCGGCAGTTCCGGACTTTGAGCAAGAAATCGGCGCTTCTGTTCGGGGACTACGCATCGGTGTTCCCAAGGAATACGCGGTAGAGGGAATGCCGGAAGAAGTACGCCAATTATGGCAACAGGGAGCGCAATGGTTGAGAGAGGCAGGGGCGGAGATCCGGGAGGTGTCTCTCCCCTCCACTTCCTACGCGCTGCCGGCTTACTACATTATCAATCCCGCAGAGGCCTCCTCGAACCTCGCGCGGTTTGACGGAGTGCGCTTTACGCGCCGAACAGAGGAGGTCCACAACCTGTGGGATCTTTACGAGCGTTCGCGTGCGGAGGGATTGGGTCCAGAAGTCAGAAGACGCATTTTTGTCGGGACCTATGTGCTGTCAGCGGGGTACTACGAGGCTTACTACTTAAAAGCGCGTCGCGTTCAGGCGTTGATCCGACAGGAGTTTCTCGATGCCTTCAGCGCGGTCGACCTGCTGCTTACCCCCACGGCGCCCACAGGGCCTTTTGCGGTGGAGGAGGCCCCGGAAGACCCCGTCACAATGTATTTGAACGATGTCTTTACGATTACGGTCAACCTTGCAGGATTACCAGCACTCTCCGTTCCCGCTGGGCTCACAACGGAGAAAACACCCCTTGGGTTGCAGCTGATTGCCCCGCCTTTTCAAGAAGGAAGCCTTTTGCGCGCCGCAACAGTGCTGGAAACTTGCGCTGATTTCCCGTCTTGGAAGGAGGACGGAGCATGACGCGTGCGTGGGAGACCGTCATAGGCCTGGAGGTGCATGCGCAGGTTACGTCGTGTTCCAAGCTCTTCTCCGGGGCGCCCACCGCGTTCGGTGCACCCCCCAACACGCAGGTTTCTCTCGTCGACGCCGCTTTTCCTGGGATGCTGCCGGTTCTCAACCGCTTTTGTGTCGACCAAGCGATCCGGACGGGCCTTGGGCTCCATGCCGACATCGCGCTAGTATCAGTTTTCGAGCGCAAGAACTACTTTTACCCCGATCTTCCCGCGGGGTATCAGATTTCGCAGTACCAGCACCCGATTGTGAAGGAGGGATGGCTGGAAATCGAGGGTGTATCGGGAGAAACGCGGTGCATTGGTATAGAGCGGCTGCACCTTGAGCAGGATGCAGGCAAGAGCGTGCATGATCTGGACCCTACTATCACCTGCATCGATCTCAATCGCGCCGGTATCGCTCTCATGGAGATTGTCACGAAACCCGATCTGCGCAACGCGGAAGAGACCATGACGTTCCTCAAGCTGCTCCGCCAGCTCCTGCGGTATCTTGGGACCTGCGATGGCAACATGGAGGAAGGCAGTTTGCGCGCCGACGTCAACATCTCCCTGCGTCAACCGGGGGCTCCTTTGGGAACGCGGGTGGAGGTGAAGAACGTGAACTCGATTCGCTTTGTCGCGCAGGCGATTGCTTTTGAAGCGCAGCGGCAGGCTGCTCTCCTGGAGTCTGGAGGAGAGGTCGAGCAAGAAACCCGCCTCTTTGATGCGCATACAGGAGAGACGCGGTCGATGCGGAGCAAGGAAGATGCGCAGGATTACCGGTACTTCCCGGATCCGGACTTGCTGCCACTTCGGCTGACGGAAGAGCACGTGGCGCAGATTCGGGCTGGCCTTCCGGAGTTGCCAGACGCCAAGAAGCGGAGGTTGATGCAAGACTTTGGCCTTTCTTCCTATGATGCGGATTTGCTGGTTGCAGAACCGGAGTTTGCGGACTACTACGAGCGTGTCTTGCAGGCGTTGCAAGGAGAATCGGGGCAGAAAATTTCTACGCATGAAGCGAAAATCGCTGCTAACTGGATGCTGGGGGACTTTTCCGCGCACCTGAATCGGATGCATTGTTCTGTCAGCACAACCCCCATTGCTCCTGCCCGGTTGGCGGGGCTTGTGCGCCTTGTACTGCAGGAGGTTATTTCTGGCAAGATCGCTAAGGACCTTTTCACGGCTCTGGAGACGGAAGAGGGGGAGCCCGAAGCCATCGTGTCCCGGCGCGGATGGGCGCAGGTTGTCGACTCTGGGGAGATCGATCGCGTGATTCGTAAGGTCTTGGCAGAAGAAGAAGGGCAGGTAGCGGCTTACAAATCGGGCAAGGACAAGCTCTTTGGGTATTTTGTGGGACAAGTGATGAAGGCTTCTGCGGGCAAGGCGAATCCCAAACTGGTGAACGAGCGCCTCAAAAGCCTCCTGGAGGCGGAGTAACCTCTAGCTTGCTCAAAGACCCTCTTCTCGACGACCCTCCGTTTCTTGTTGAACGAACATTACTGAACGGGGCATTCACTCGGCGGCGGCAAACCATGTCCCGGGCTCTGATCGGGTTGTTCAGCGGGGGGTGTCACCCCATTCGGAAAATCGCATGGCCCCATTAAAGGGCTGTTGTAGAAAAGATTGAGCCCGACCTCCCTCAGGTGAGAATCCGGTTCAAAGGTAACGGAGGAAAGAGATAGGCAACCCGCGAAACACGAGTTCCCAAATGTCTCCACGCTCGAGGGAATAGAAATGGAACGTATCCGAGTAGCAGAAAACGCTCTCGGTCCAATGGTTCGGAGATGAGAGCCCGTCTCAAAGGTAATGGAGAAAAGAGATGCGCAATCTAAGAAGCAACTGGCCTCAATTATCTCGACACGCGAAGGAACATCAATGGACGATAGGCTAGTGCAGCGAAAGAAAGCGTGCCGCCCCATCCTCGTGAGTTGAGAACCCGTCTCAAAGGTAAGTGAGGCAAGAGATGGGCAACCCGCGAGACAGAAATCCCCAAGTATCTCTACGCTCGCGGGAATAGAAAGGGACTGTACAGGGGAACCAGAACACATATTTGATCCAATGGTTCGGAGTTGAGAGGGACTCTCAAAGGTAAGGGAGGCAAGACGTTTGCAGCCCACAAAACACGAATCTCCAATCGCCTCTACGCTCGTAGGAAGAACAACGAACGGCAAGCTGGCACAGTTAAGGAAAGCGTGCGGCCCTATCCCCGTAAGTCGAGAATAAGGCTCAAAGGTAACGGAGAAAAGAGCCTGGCAATTGGAGAAACACTGCGCGCCGAGACTCTCTACACTCGCCGGAATGCAAATGGATGATAGCAGCGAAATATCCCGGAAAGCTTCACTCCCAATTGCCTTAAGTTGGGAAGCTTGTTCAAAAACTACGAAGGCAAGTTGTCGGCAACGGTCAAAACATTTTTTTGGAATGATCATGGTGTTTTTGGAAAAAATAACGACCTGTGCATTGCGATTGAAAAAACCACCCGTTTGTCCTTCTACCATCTTCAGCACAGCAGAAGAAGGAATGCCGCCTGTAAGGTCGTTGTCTCCAAGGTTCACGGAGAGCTCCACACATATCCCCCTGCAAAGGACCCTGCTTCTGAGCAGACTACGCGTGTCACAGTCTCTTTCTCCATACGACAATAACATTGCTCCAACTTGAGAAAATGCGCCCAGTGTTCCCAAAACGAATGTAAAAACCACACTCACAATTTTCCATTTCTTCATTTTTGGATTACCCCTGTACTATCCACACATAGTGTATAGATCGGATTTTTAGTGGTCAAGATAGTGAAAATGAAAAACTACCAGGAAGAAAAGACAAGTTTTGCAATACAGGGCCAATCTTTAAGACTTTTCCCAGCTCAAAAGCTCCAAAATCCCGAGAATTCTCCTCAAAACTCTGTTGCACTCTTAACTCTCAAAAGTGCTTGTAGGCCAGATTGACCGTGTTTCCTTTTATTTTGGGCAATGTGCTCGCAGAACTTGCTGTCATGTCCTCGCAGAAACGTGAAGGTGCCTAACCGACTGAACTGCAACATGTTTTACTCTACCTACCATCATGTTGCCGGGAGAGCACCTCGCAAATTCCCCCTTCACGAAGGCTCATCGTTCCCTGTTGAGAGAACGCTATTGAACGGAGCATGGTTGTTCGGCGGGGGCGGACTATGTCCCTGGTCTTGATCGGGCTGTTCAGCAGGGGGTGTCACTCCATTCGGAAAAACGCATGGCCCCATTAAAGGGCTGTTGTAGAAAGGATTTGGTCCTACCTCCCTAAGGTGAAAACCCGTCTTAAAGGTGACGGAGGCAAGAGATAGGTACCCCGCGAGACAAAGCCTTTCTAGCGTTTCTACGCTCGCGGGGATGCAAATGGATGGTACAGGAGCACCAGAAAGCATATTGGGTCCTGCTCTAGACTAGATAAAATGATGCTAGGGAGGATGTGACCTGTTGAAGTTCAGTCGGTGAGTAACGTAGCCACACGACCACTCTCGCTGTGCTGAAGGTACCATACATTTTGACCAGCTCGCACGAGTCTTGTCCCTCATCAGGCACGGAGAGAAGGGGGCGTGTCATACACCTACTTGTGCCTTCCTGTATAGGGGCCAACAAGCAGTCGAACGGTCCTAAAAGCAAACCTCTCAAACCCCCGCAGACAGCGCACTATCGCCGTTCAGAGGGACCCTTTTCACGACTGCAAGCAAGCGTACAATGCGCGTTTCTTGCCGGCTGAGACCTTTGCTTTTCCCTCTGAAAAGTGGCGAGCTTCCAGCGTTTCTTCCTGCACGGCTTGGTCGTTCATGTAGGCGCCCCCGCCTCGGATGAGTCGACGCGCTTCCCCGCGAGAGGTGCACAAGCCGCTCTCGACCAAGAGATCCACAATGGTCTTTTTCCCTAGCCACGTGGGTGGAACGGAAAAGGTGGGAACGCTTTCTGCCGCCTCCCCTCCATAAAATAATGCCTGCACGGCTTGATGAATCTCTGGGAGTGCACCCTGTCCATGGGTCAGGCCTGTTACCTGATCGGCCAGCACTACCTTGGCAGCATTGACATCAGACGACTCCAGGTCGGCAATTTTCTCAAGTGACAGCTCCGTGAAGAGACGCAAGAATCGGCCGACATCCTGGTCCTCCACATTGCGCCAATATTGCCAGAACTCGAAAGGAGCGCAAAACTCGGGGCGCAGCCACACCGCTCCTTGCGCCGTTTTTCCCATCTTCGCTCCACTCGCGGTCGTCAGAAGCGGGGTGGTCAGAGCAAACGCCTCTTGCTGATCCATGCGGCGAATAAGCTCCACTCCGCTCACAATATTACCCCACTGGTCCGATCCTCCAATCTGCAACACGCAGTGTTCTCGTCGCGCGAGCTCCAGGAAATCATAAGCTTGCAATAGGGGATAGTTGAATTCCAGGAAGCTAAAAGGAAGGTTGTTGTCGAGTTTTTGCTTGACCGAGTCGAGAGATAGAAGGCGCCCCACGGGGAAATGTTGCCCGATATCGCGCAGGAAGGGAATGTACTCGAGCCGGTCTAACCATTCGGCATTGTCCACCAGCTTGCCGTCGTTTCCTGCCGTTCCAAACCGGATGTAAGGCTCGTAGCTACGCCGGACGCCAGCCACATTCTTGCTTAGTGCCTCTTCCGAAAGAATGGGACGTGCCGTGTTGCGAAAAGAGGGGTCCCCGATCTTGCTGGTGCCACCACCTACAAGCGCAACCGGACGATACCCGTGTTTTTGGAACAAGCGCAGCAGCATGATCGGCAAAAGGTGGCCGACATGCAGGCTCTCCGCCGTAGCGTCACATCCGAGGTACAAAGATACAGGCCCTTCTGCCAAACGCGCATCGAGCCGACCGAGATCCGTACTCTGATGAATCAGCCCTCGCGCCCACGCCTCCTGCAGGACAGAAGAACGGAAGGAAGGGGACATCACCTACCCATTGGCTGCGCGCGCGGCCTGCTCCCACTGTTGCGAAGCAGCCACATGGTCCACGGCGTACTGGTAGACCTCTTTCAAATGATCCGTGTAGAAATGATCAGCCTCCGACAGCACGCGGTAATCGATCTGAATGCCCCGCTGAGAGTTTAACTTTCTAACAAGAGCGTCCACACTTTCCTCAGTTACGATGGTGTCTTTCTTGCCATACAAAATCATCCCAGACACCGGACAAGGGGCGAGGAAATTAAAGTCGTACAGGTTCGCGGGAGGGCTCACCGAGATGAATCCGGACACCTCCGGCCTTCGCATCAGGAGCTGCATGGAAACCCACGACCCAAAAGAGAATCCAGCCACCCACAGGGGCCTATTCTTGGAATTGACGGTCCGCAGCCAGTCCAAAGCGGAGGCCGCGTCCTCAATTTCCCCGTCTCCATTGCCGAAGCTCCCCTCTGAGCTTCCGACCCCTCGGAAATTAAAGCGCAGAACAGAAGCCCCCTGTTCCGCGAAAGAGCGATACAGAGTGTGCGTGACACGGTTGTTCATCGTCCCCCCCTGCAAGGGATGCGGATGCAAAACCAACGCCACGGGAGCCCACGGACAAGTGCCGTGGTGATACCACCCTTCTAAACGACCCGCAGGCCCGCTAAAAACGACACGTGACACGATGTCTCCTCTAAGCTTTTCCTATATATAGGGACTCCTTCACGGTTTTGCAAGGGTAGGGGATCTGTAAGCACCTTCAATGCTCTCGCATGAGGCTGATGTAAGGGTGTTATCGCCTTTGTGTCCCAACTAAACCGAAAAGGAGTCATAAAGGCCCCGTGCCCTTTGTGGAGCGCGGTTATCTCATGGGCTCAGCACAAGCGTTTATGTCGGAGTTTTGCTCGTAAAGTTTGTGCAGGTGTGGCTGCTAACCACATACAGATCTCTGCAGTTGTGGGTCGTACGTAACGTTGATGCAGGAGCATCATTGCCCTTGCGACAACTAACAGTGAACAGAGATCGCAAGGGCCCCGCGGCGTTGTGCCGCGGTTGATACGGGCTGAATACAAGTATTTACGGTACAGTTTTGGTGGCACAGTCTATGTTGGTGCGTCTGCTACATCAATACAGGCGCATTGCTCTAAAATTCGTGCGTGAGGCATGTGCCGATGTGTTTGCACGCACTTCCTTTGTTGTTCTTCAGCTTTTGCCTTAGATCCGTTCATTTTTTCCTTTATGACCGCCAATCCTGTTCCATCATTTCCTTGCTATGCACTAGCATCATCCTCTCTTGTTCCTCTAATACACATGCATATTGGTATTCGCTCCATTTGCCCTTCTGCGCTTTTTCCTACGTAAAAATACCCTTTAGAGGAAGAATAACTTTATTTACCTTTTATCAACCTATAAGATTTAGTCTGTTGTCTACGTAGATTGATTACAGGAGTCAAGAATATGTCTCTATTCAGTAGTATGAGGGTATCTGTCGCGGGATTTCGGGCGCAGGCGAAGAGGATGAGTACGATAGCGGATAATGTGAGCAACAGTGACACGATGGGCTATAAGACGCGTTCACTTGCCTTCACTCCCCAAATAAATTGCCGGGGGGGGGGGGCAGCTCCATTAAGTAAAGAAACCTCCGATAATTCCTTTCTATCTCTTGGTAATAATGGTTTTTCTCCTTCTTTAGATAAGAATAATTTTTCTTCTTCCGGTTCTGCTCCCTCTATTTTCCCCACTGGTTCTGCAATAGGGGGTTCCAGCTCCTCCCCCCATTCTAGTCTTCTTCCTCCGCTGCCTTGGTAGGGAATTCTAGTTCTTCCTCTCGCTCTCATTCCCTCTCTTCTAGCTCTGCGGTGGGGAGCTCTCACGCCTCCTCCGGCTCTGGTGCACTCTACTCCAGCTCTGGTGTCTCTGCGCAGACGCTGATGCAGCTCCAAGCACAGGGAGAGCTGCAACGTACCGATCAACCTCTGGATCTCGCTCTCGACGGCGACGGTTTGCTCCTGGTCAGAGACAAAAGTGGCACTCTCGGAGGAGCCAGGACAGGGGCCTTCCACCTCACCAAAGAAGGCCGTATTCAAGACGCCAAAGGCCTCACCCTCCAAGGCTGGCCCCTGCTTCCAGGGGGAGCTGGCTTTGCGGCCCCTACCACTGGGAGCGCTGGAACAAGCACCGGAGTGTCTACTCCAGGAGAAACCGGAGGCACTCAGTCTAGCTCCGCCTCTGCAGAGAACCCTACAGGATCCGGATCTGCAGGAACCGACACCACAGGACCAGGCTCCACCTCCATGGGAGTCGGGACTACCGGAGCGGGAACTGCTGGATCAGGTGCCAACGCGGCTAACACCGCAGGATCTGGCTCCGTCTTCAACACATCTACACGTGGAGCTGCAGTCCAATATGCTCCCCCTCCCTCCGCTGCCTTCTTGGGCCCTCTAGGAGCCCTCGAAGACATCCAGCTCATTAAGCCAGATCCTACGCCTCCTCAAGAGGTACCAGCTCCTCCGCCACAGCTCGCTCCTCCTGCCGAGGAAGTGGCTCCCCCTGAAGAACCCGCTCCTCCTCCAGAAGAACTCGCTCCTCCCGAGGAGGAGCCTATTCCCTCCAACACCTACGGAACCGGGACCAGCATACAGCAAGAAGCCCATGGACTGTGTTCCGTCCACAGCTCCGCAAGTTGTTCAGAAGGCGATCTCATCGGTATGCACACCGAGCGCACTCTCACGGACTCCCTCGGGAAGGAACATAAAATGCACATATATGCAAGGCATGGGTATGGAAACACGGAATACGTCTCATTGTACCATGTGGATACTTCCGCTAACCCTCGGATAAATGTAGTTTTTCAGCGTTCTGCAGGAATTCTCTCTGTAGAGAATGATAGCAACGGTGATATTAGTTATGCTGTTGATAAAGCCGCTGAACAATTGGTGATGACCCTCAACAATACCGGAGCCCAGTTAACCCTCGACATAAGCGACTTCAAGACGACCCTTAGGGAGATTCCTGTGTTGGGGTCTGGAGAGACTGTACTCTGGAACTTTCCGCCTATCATCTTCGAAGAAGGTACCATTACAGCGATCACCCTCATGAGGATAAAGGTCTCCAGCTTCTTTTTCTATCCAAAGTTAAATGTAGACAGGAACGCAGACGGATCCTTCGCAGCACAATTAAAGGACGGCAACGGCTATTCTAACGTGACTCTTTATTCTGATGAGGAAGGTCGAGTCTCGGGTTATATGTTTACGAAAAATGCTTACAGCACTAGCGATCCAAGCGTGGGGATCAAGCGCGCAGGATGCCTTGTGGAGGGTCTCACTTCCAACCGTGG
>JAISAP010000016.1 GCA_031266655.1 Holosporales bacterium
ACACAGACGCTGTCTTCTGGAAAGCCACAGAAGAGAGAAACGATGGCATCTGCAGTAACAGCTCCAGGCTTTGTAGGATCGGCTTGTTCCATTTCGATCCAACTCTCCCTCGCCCGTCCGCACAAAAAACCACCACCAGAGACCTTATGCTGCATGATCATTCCGCTCCGGAACTCCTAGCAGAAATCAGAAGCAGATCAAAGGAGGACAACCACAAAACAGTGCTCGATCCAGCACCCGTTGGGAATCAGAGACATAGTCACTACTCGGGAGGACAACGCCCGCGCACAGGGTGAGAGCTAGGACTTTAAGGGCGTTCCCCGTTTTTCTCTTGATGTTCCGGAAGCGCCTTTCTAAACTCCGCGGGAAAGGAAGGCGTATGGAACAAGATTACAAGGAGACGCTTTGTCTCCCAAAAACGGAGTTTCCCCTCCATGGGGATGTGCAGGCGCGCGAGGAGCGGCTGCTTGCGTTTTGGGAGGAGCGCGACCTATACGGGCGGTTGCGTGCGTTGTCCCATGAACGGCCGAAGTTTGTTCTGCACGACGGTCCTCCTTACGCCAATGGAGCCCCTCATATGGGGCATGCGCTCAATCGCATCCTCAAGGACGCCATTGTGCGGCTCCGCCAGATGGGGAGATGGGATGCCACCTTTGTTCCTGGATGGGATTGTCACGGTCTGCCGATCGAATGGCAGGTGGAAGAGAATTTTCGCAAGCAGGGACGCCCGAAGGATTCCGTGCCCTTCCAGGAATTCCGCACAGCGTGTCACGACTTTGCGCATTATTGGATAGGCGTTCAGAAAAAAGCCTTTCAACGCATGGGCACTTGTGCGGATTGGGCGCATCCGTATATCACCACCGATCCGAAGGTTGAAGCGGTCATCGTCCGCGAACTTGGTCAGTTTCTTCTCTCTGGGGCCCTCTATCTGGGAGAGCGCCCTGTCCTATGGTCTCCCGTCGAGCAAACCGCGCTTGCCGAAGCAGAGGTTGAGTATCGCGGCAAAACCTCTACAAGCTTGTATGTTGCCTTTCCGGTAGAAACCTCATCGGTGCAAGCTCTGAAAGGCGCTTGTTGCGTCATATGGACCACGACGCCATGGACGCTCCCCGCCAATCGTGCCATCGCGTATGGAGAGGCGATTGATTATTGTGTTGCGCGTTTTGAAGGCCAAGATCGGCCGTTGATTGCAGCGGAGGAGCAGCTCGCTGATCTTGCCAAGGCGCTCGGCGTTTCCTCTCCTGAAGTGCTTGCGCGTCTCACAGGAAAAGAGCTCAAAGGGACGGTTTGCCGTCATCCTTGGCGTGGTCGTGGGTACGATTTCGATGTTCCCCTCCTTCCGGGAAAGTATGTGGATACGACGGTAGGAACAGGCTTAGTGCATACCGCTCCGACTCACGGTTTGGACGACTTCGAGCTTGGACACCAATTTGGGCTAGAGGTGCCGAAGTTGGTTTCGGAGGAAGGGGTGTTTACGAGCGACACACCCCTCTTTTCTGGGCATCACATCTTCAAGGTTGACCCTGAGATTGTGAGCCAACTAGAAGCGGTGGGATGCCTCCTCGCGCAGGCCTCTATTCAGCACAGCTACCCGCATTCCTGGCGCTCCAAGGCTCCTTTAATCTTCCGGACCACTCCGCAGTGGTTTATCAGCCTTGATAAAACAGGCTTGCGGGAGAAAGCTTTGCGCGCCATCGAAGAGGTCCAATGGATCCCTGCGCAGGGGTACAACCGCATTAAATCTTTTGTGGAATCCCGTGGAGATTGGTGCATTTCACGTCAGCGCGTGTGGGGCGTCCCCCTGCCACTCTTTCTGGACAAAAAGACGGGAGAACCCCTGCGCGATCGGGAGGTGCTGGATCGCATCGTGCGCCTTGTGGAAGAGCGCGGATCCGGGGTGTGGTTCACAGAGCCTCCGCAAACTTTTCTAGGGGACCGTTACAATACAGATGATTTTACGCAAGTTTTAGATATCGTGGATGTGTGGTTTGAAAGCGGCTGTTCTCACGCTTACGTACTGGAGACCCGTTCCGAATTGCAGTCTCCTGCGGATCTGTACCTCGAGGGCTCCGACCAGCATCGAGGATGGTTCCAATCGTCCCTTTTGGAGGCTGTGGAGACGCGCAAGACTGCTCCTTATCGCACCGTTTTGACGCATGGGTTCCTCCTCGACGAAGAGGGACGAAAGATGTCCAAGTCTTCTGGAAACGGTGTTGATCCTCTCACCGTCATTGAACAAAAAGGGGCGGATATTTTGCGTCTCTGGGTGGTCAGTAGTGACTTCAAAGAGGATGTGCGCGTTGGGGAGAACATCCTGAAGCAGCAGGAGGATCTCTATAAGCGCTTGCGGAACACGTTGCGGTATCTTCTCGGAAACTTGCAGGAATTTACGGAACAGGAGGCTGTGGAGCGGTCTGACATGCCCCCGCTAGAGCGGTGGGTTCTCCACAGAATGACGGAGATTGAGTCCGTTGTTGCGCAGGCGCTTGTGGCGTGCGACCTCAACGTCCTCTTGGCGGAACTCCACGCCTTTTGCGCCAATGATCTCTCCTCTTTCTATTTTGATATTCGAAAAGATTGCCTTTACTGCGATGATCCTGCATCCCTCAAGAGAAAGGCGTGCCGCACAGTGCTTGATCACGTCTTCGAGACTCTTGTGCGATGGCTGGCACCCCTTGTCCCGTTTTTAGCAGAGGAAGCATGGCAGGCGCGTCAAGACCGCTCAGGCCAAAGCCTATTCGAGACGACGCTTGCACCGCTTCCGGAAGCGTGGAAGGACGCCTCTCTTGGGCTGGAATGGCAGCGCGTTAAGACGTTGCGTCGCGTTCTGACGGGAGCGCTAGAAAAGGCACGTACGGAAGGCCTTGTGCGTTCTAGCCTTGCTGCTTCTCTTGAGATTTTCGACCCAGAACACCACTTTCCGGATATTGCTGCTCCCGATATTGCTGATATAGCCATTGTTTCTCATGCAGAGATCCGGCGGGAGCCGGTGCCTGCAGACGCCTTTTCCCTTCCGGACATGTCGACATTTGGGGCGCGCGTTCATCTGGCGCGAGGGACCAAGTGTGCTCGTTGCTGGAAGGTGCAAGATCTTCCTCAGGGAGAGCTCTGTCCCAGGTGCCAAACGGTTGTGTCCACATGGCACGCCTAACGCGATATCTCCTGCTTTTTTCCATAGCGACAGGCATTCTCTGGGCGGATCAGCAGACAAAATCCTGGGTCCAAACTCTGGTACAGAACCGAAGGGAGGTAGTCGTATTGACTCCCTACTGCTCCCTTGTGCATGTGTGGAACAAGGGCATCAGTTTTGGGTTCCTTGATCATGTAGAGGCCCTTTGGCTGTTTTGCTCCTTTGTGGGAATAGCAGTGTTGTTTTTTGTGGTACGCACCCACAAGGATTGCACTGCTTCCTGTATCCCCTTGTACGGTTTGATCATGGGAGGTGCCCTCGGGAATGTAGTGGATCGCTTGAAGAACGGCGCCGTATTTGATTTTTTGGATTTTCATTGGGGGGATGCGCATTTCCCTGCTTTCAATCTCGCAGACGCTTGTATTAGCATGGGAGCTGCTTTGCTTGTGCTGATCTGCCGCAAATGAAAGGCGCGCCCTCTCACAGGATTGCAAAAGTCATGGCGCGCGCTGGTGTTTGTTCGCGTCGAGAGGCGGAGAGATTGGTGGCAGCGGGGCGTGTTGCCATCGACGGGACTACGGTAACAACTCCAGCAGTCACCATTACTCCGGAACAACACGTATCCCTCGATGGATGTCGCATTCCTTCCCCGTTGTTGCCGCGTTTATGGTGTTTTCATAAGCCTATTGGGGTGATCACAACACACTACGATCCGCAAGGGAGAAAGACTGTTTTCGAGATGTTGGCACAGCAAGAGCTGCCGCGCGTGATTTCTGTGGGGCGCCTGGATGTGACCTCCGAAGGGCTCCTCCTCTTGACGAATCATGGAGGCCTCGCGCGTGCTCTCGAGCTTCCCGCGACAGGTCTCCTGCGCTGCTACCGGGCGCGTGTGCTGGGCGTTGTCACACAGAGTGCGTTGAAGCAACTGCAGCAAGGCCTAACTGTGCAGGGTGTTTTGTATGGTTCTGTAGAGGCGACCTTAGAACGCCAAAAAGGCAGCAACGCGTGGCTCAAGATAGCGCTCAAAGAAGGGAAAAACCGTGAAATTCGCAAGCTGGCAGAGCACTTTGGCTGGAAAGTCAACCGTCTCATTCGGACCGCTTACGGTCCTTTCCACTTGGGATCCCTCCCTGTTGGAAGCGTGCAAGAGGTTCCGTCTGAAGTTTGGCGTCAACAGTTGTCAGAACTAGAATTTGAAGGCTGATTCCTGGAACCAGCACGGATGCCAATTCGACCAACATTGCTCTTCTAGCGCTGCCTCTTCTGAGCCTATATGCTGTGGGAATAGGAACGGAAGGAAATATAGAGATGCCGTGGTTTTGTTTTTGGGATGATCATTGTCTTTCTGGGCTACTGGCCTCCCTCACGATGATTCTTTTTGGAGGATACGTTCTCACGCACCTATCCCGCCTGTTTTCTCCGACAGAGGCGGCCGCGATTTCTGTTGGGAAAACGTTGATATTTGCCCTGTATTTTCTTTTTTTCTACGACATGAAGACCATTATGAACACACCAGATGGCTGCATGTACACCAGTCAGATGTTGTGTCATTACCCCTATTGGGGGTACGCGTATACGTGTCGTATAGCCGCACGCCTGTTGGGGGGCTTCTACGCTTCTCCGGTTGCCTTTAACACGCTTCTGTCTGTTTTTATTGCTCTTCTATGTGCCAAAGTGGCTGGTCCTCTGATGCAATGGAAAGTGCGTCGAACTCGGTGGTTTTTCCTGTTTTGTTGTTTTCATCCTGAAATGTTTGTCTGGTCTTCGATGTACGCTCTCAAAGATACGTACGTGTGCGCTTGCATCACAACCGTAATGTATTGCATATGGCAGATTTGCAACAAAAAATTGATTTTTCCCATTGTATTCATAAAAGTAGCAGCTCGAGCGGTACTTTATTTTCGTGAGTACGTAGTATCATATATGGCCTCCTCGATAGGGCTGTGGGTAGCAGTACTGTTTGTGCGCAGGCTCAAGTATATAGGCGCGCTCTTTGCTGCTGTCTGTGCGTTGGAAACCATATCCCCAGCTCTTCGCTTTTATGACAGTACGCTCGCTACATTTAATGCTTACGGGAACCTGGCTGAGTTTTTTCTACGAAGAGGAGGGGAGCCATTTTCTCTGGGATATCTGGAAATCCTTTTGGGAGCATGGTTGCAACTTTGGGGAGCACACTCTCTGAAAAATATGCCACCGCTTGTTGTTCTGTATAACTTAGCAACGATTCCTCTTCTACCAATAGGGTTATATTTGTTCGTAAGAGAGAATCGCCACCGAGATTTCGCTTATTATTTTCTGTTATTCTTTTGCATTGTTGTTGCGGGGTTTTTCGTCTATACAGTCATCGCAGTAAGCCCACGTCATCGGTTTCAGGTGTTCTTTGCAACCACCCTTTTTCAGTTTTTGGCCTTCCAGTGGTTGTATAGAAACGTCAAAGCTAAAATCCATGCGATACGGGAAAGAAGGGGAAAGGAACTACCAGCACCAACAGCAGTACCCCTCTGAAAGGGCGCGGACGGGACAAGTCCTCCACACTCTTCCAGAAAGCCCCTACGCGCCCGCTCACGCAGCACCAGCTTTTCCTCCTACAAAAGGCGAAACCACCTGGCGTCCCCTAGGGGATTCGAACCCCTGTTGCCGCCGTGAGAGGGCGGTGTCCTAGGCCTCTAGACGAAGGGGACACGAGTGGGAGCCTAAAGAGGGTTCCACAGAAACACAAGCCGCGTCCTCCCACCACCTGGGAAAAAGATTCCTACCAAATCCTGGTGCAGAGAGAAATCCAATTCCTACCCTTCTAGACATCGAATAATCGCCAGAAATTCCGTCTCTTGTAAGCTCGCTCCCCCAACGAGGACGCCGTCCACCTCGTCAAGTACCAAAAAATCACGGGCATTAGCCGCTGTCACAGACCCTCCGTACAAAAGCGTTGGAGTGGAGCACCCCTGCGCTTGCAGGAGAGCGCGCATTTCCTGGTGCGTTTGGCCAATCTCTGCAGGAGTCGGCGTTTTTCCCGTTCCAATTGCCCAGATAGGCT
Organism: Holosporales bacterium; assembly: GCA_031266655.1. GTDB lineage: Bacteria > Pseudomonadota > Alphaproteobacteria > UBA3830 > JAIRMZ01 > JAIRMZ01. Next base: position 6,165 of record JAISAP010000016.1, read on the forward strand.
CGTAGGCAACGACGAGCCTAGAGGCAGAAGACGCAACGTCCTTCAACTGCTGCGCAAGAACTTCTCGCATTTGACCGGCAGCTCTCTGCTCCTCTGTTTCACCAACACACAGGATCGGGATGAGCCCCGCTTCCTCCAAACGTAGGATTTTTGCGCGTATGTCTGACTCGGATTCCTGATAGAAACGCCGACGCTCGGAGTGCCCGACGATCCCGTATTGGCACCCGCTCTCTGCCGCCATCATCGCGCTCACCTCTCCGGTAAAAGCTCCTTGCTTTTCGGTGGCAACATTTTGCACCCCTAAAAAGGCACAACCGCTTTCCGCGATTCCACGTAGAGTGCTTATGTAAAGGGTGGGAGGACAGAAAACGACCTCCGCGTAAGGAGGAACGGAAGAACGATGGGTGAGAAAAAACGTCGCATAGGCTTCTGCAAACGAAGTCGTTCCGTTCATCTTCCAGTTTGCAACAAAAAGCTTCCTTCTCCGCAAACTCCCCTTCCCCTCGACATTTCCCAAGTCGCCTCCTAGAATGCTTTTACTTTGTAGGGAATGCAACGCCTCATGTTGGAGTTTATCCGCCGGTTTTCTCACTCTATTGCGGCGAAAGCGTTGTTCTTTTTAATCGCATTTGTCTTTATCCTATGGGGAATGGGAGGAGTGATTGCCCACCTTGGAACGCCAGATTATCTCCTCAAAGTCGGTGACCTGAAGACTTCGGCTCAAGAGTTCCACCTAGCCTACCAGCGCGCCAAGGAGGCGTTCCGCAAGCGTCTGGGAGACCTCAGCGATGAGCAAGTCCAGGAAATGAAGCTCCCGGAGCAGGTGTTGTCGATGTTCATCCATCAAGGCCTTATGGAAAAAGAGCTTTCTGATCATGCCCTTCGTGTCGGGGATTTGGTGGTGAAGGCGGCCATGCTGTCCGATCCCCGGTTTCGCGATCCATCGGGGTCTTTTAACAAGAATCAGCTACGGGCGGCTCTGGCCTCCGCCAAGATGCCGGAAGAAGCTTTCCTAAAAGTCCTGCATAAAGAGACCGAGGCTTTGCTCTTCTCCCTGCCTTTTATCGGTGGGGGATTCTCTTCTACCCAGAAAAGTTTCTTCCCTCCCATGTATGTGGAGGCCCTCACCGCTGCTTTAGCAGAACAGCGCACGGTGGCCTATCTCCTGATAGAAGAAAAAAACGTTGAGGCTCCCGCGCACCCTCAGCAAGAGGAATTAGAACAATTCCACAGAGAGCATGCGGAGTGTTTTGTGGTTCCAGAGTGCCATGCCTTTACGGTGGCGGAGATCGATAAAAAGGCGATCGAGAAAGGCATCGCCCTTCATGAATCCGATGTAGCACGCGCTTATGACGCGTACGTCGAGCGTTCTTCTGAGGAACCAACGATACGGAGCCTAAAGGAAATGCGTGGGGAGCTAGAGCAAGATCTGCGTCAAGAACAAGTCGCAGAGCGCATAGCGCAGGTTGTGCGCGAGATCGAAGATGCCCTTGCGGCAGGAGAACCCTTTGAGAAGGCTTCTGCAGCGCATCCGATTATCCATAAGGAGACGACGCGCTGCTCGGCAAAACCGGAGCAGCAGCACAAAGTTCTGCCAACACCATACGCAGAAGATGCGGAAGAAATCCTGCAGGAAGTCATGAGCACGGAGGTAGGCAGCGGCAGGTTCCTAGAGACGCGCCATGGGCGCTGGGTGTTCGTGCGCGTAGACAAGATCGAGCCAGAGCATGGTGCGGAGTTCTCGGAATCTAAAGACAAGGCTCTTCTGTGTTGGAAGGCACAACGGCAGAAAGAAACAATGAAGACTCTTGCGGAAGATCTTCTCTCCGAGCTGAAAAACGGTGCGAAGCTTCAGGATTTGGCGAAGAAGCACCATCTATCCTATCAGACACTCGCCCCTTTCAGTCGTGCGGATGTAGCGCAGAAGAAAATGCCGACCAAAAGAGGGATCACACCTTCTCTCCTCACACGTCTCCAGGAAGTCGAGCTCGGAGAGGGGGTCATGGAAGCATCGGAAAGTACGGCAGAATCCGCTGGACTCGTGGCTGTTGGAGTAGTACTGCACGCCTCACCGGGCGCGGCCGAAAAAGGCACGGATCCTTGGACAAGGCATATTACAGAGGATCTCCTCGGCCAGGCCCTTCAGTACAGCCGGAAACACCAATCGGTTGACATTAATGAGGCCGCCTTCAAGGCTCTCGGCGCAAGAGCTCTCATTCCTTACGACGGGTAGTAGCACCCGTACGCTTTGCCTCCATGCGTTCACGATGGTAGGGAAACGTTTCCTGTGAAGGAGAGATGAGCCGGGCCTGTTTGGATGTAGGAGGAGCGATGCTTATCGACGATCAGGTCTCCCCCTTTTTGGGCCACAACAACAGGAAGTGGGCATTTGAGGGCCTTGTGAGCAAGAGCCGTAACCGCCACAGCAGCGCTTCCGCAGGCTTGGGTAAGGCCGGCACCACGCTCCCAGACGGAGAGGGTGAGGGTAGCCTTCTCTGCTTGTTGGTAGTGAGCAAACCCAACATTGACCCCATCAGGAAGCGTTTTTTCGAGACCAGGGCCAAAGGTTTCTGCCAGCGCGCCTACTTCGGGAGTCTGTGTCAGAAAAAGGAGATGAGGATTCCCAATGTGGAGGAGGGCTTGCGCGATCACCTGCCTTTGAAGGCTTTCTTGCTGAATATAGGGATGCTTAGGCATGGGGAGGACCCTCACCGCCCCCATGGAGGCCTGCACCATGGGAGGATCTAGAGTCTCGACGAGAACGGTGCGGGTAGAGGTGCGAATTTCATGGCGTGCTTTCCCTGTGCGGCGTTTTAGGAGAAGGCCCAGGCACCGCAAGCCGTTCCCGCACATTTCCGCCTCTTCTCCGTTGGCGTTGAAGAAACGTGCTTGCGCAGGCTGGCCCTTGTCAGGAAGAAAGAGACACAAGATCTGGTCAGCACCAACACCGTAATGACGGTCCGCGAGAAAACGCAGCTGTGCAGGCGAGGGAGTGACCCCGACGAGGACAACAAAATCGTTTCCCAGTCCTTGCATTTTATAGAAACGCATTTTTCCTTCTTTGGAACCCAGCTCTCCCGCCCTTGCACTGAGCATAAAGATCCGTATGCTTTCGGGAAAGAGGATTTTTCACGTGTCGTTTGAAGAAGTGATCCGAGCCTACGGCTATTACGCGGTGTTAGGGTTCGCCTGCATCGAGGGAGAAGTCGCACTTTTAACTGCAGGATTCTTGGCCCACCAGGAATTACTTTCCCTCCCATGGGTCATGTTTGTAGCTTTTCTAGGCACCATGATTACGGAGCAGGGGATCTTCTTCGTTGGCCGACTTTACGGGCAGCGTCTTATAGAAAAGTACCCCGCCCTGCGCAAAAAAGTGGAACTTGCGTTCCGATTTTTGCACAAGTACGACACTCTTTTTATTTTCACGTTTCGATTCATTTACGGCATTCGCAACATCAGCCCTTTGGCGATTGGTATGGCCGGCATTCGCCCGAGGAAGTTCTCAAGTTTGAACGTCCCTGCCGCTGCCATTTGGGCGATCGCCGTGGGAGGGGCGGGCTACATTTTTGCCGACGCGATTCAGCTTTTCATCGAGAATTTTGAGCGGTATGAGAGAGTATTGTTCTATTGTTTGGCGAGCATCTGTGTCGGTCTTTTCTTCTTTTTTCGCTGGCGCCGCCGGAAGAAAGCACGCACCCTTTCCCCTCCTGATGGAGGCGTTTTTGAGGTTTGACAAGATACGAAGCTTCTTGTTAGGGTCCAACATGAAGGATGGAGCTGGGGAATGAGAAGGTCTTTGCGCTCGTTTTGGTTCTTTACAGGACTGGTCTTTCTTTTTACGAGTACAGGAGGCAAAGCGGAGGAAAGCGCGGAAGAGAGTTCTGCAGTACCTCAAGAAATTATTGTTGCAACTTCCTCGGACTATCCTCCTTTCGAATTTTCGCAAGGGGGAGAGTTTGTAGGGTTCGATATCGACCTGGCAAAACTCCTCGCCGAGAAGCTGGGTGCGAAGGTGACCTTCAAGGATTTGCCCTTTGCCTCCATTCTAGCGGCCCTGCAAAATGGAACCGCAACGATAGCGATCTCCACGTTAGAAAACACCGAAGAACGCTCTCAGAATTTTGACTTTTCCGATCCTTACTACCAGGCGAAGCTTGCGATCCTCTGTCGAGGTACAGATCCTGTTTTCAAAGTGGAAATGATGGCGGGTAAGGACGTTGGCTGTCAGATGGGATCGACGATGGAGCGATGGGTGCGCACCAACGTTCCTGATGCGAAGGTGGTTACTTTTGACAGCATTGCCACGCTTGTGCAAGTTCTCGTAAACGGGGCGGTTAAGTGTGCCGTCATGGATGCGTACCAAGCACGGAAGCTCTCTCATAAGGAAAAGGGTAAGAAGACGGGCATCGGATGGGCGCATGATGGGACCAACCTGGAGAGCAAAGGCATTGAGGGCACAGAGGGGGGATACGCCGTCATGATGCCCAAAGGCTCTCCTTTGAAAGAGCGCCTTAACAAGGCACTTGCAGAGCTCAAAGCTTCCGGAGAAATACAAAAATTAGAAGAAAAGTGGGGATTAACGGATCTTCCGTCGTGAGGGATTCGTAGGAGATCCTCAACCGCCCGTGCCGCACCTGCGAGCAAACAGTTTCTAGAGAGCTTCAGAAACTGGAAGAAAGCCGCGAGTTCCTTATAGAGATGCAGAGACTGGGGGAAAAAAATGAGGACTGACGGATCTTCCGTTGTGAGGGACTCGTAGGAGAGTCTTAACCGCCCGTGCCGCACCTGCGAGCAAACAACTTCTGAGGAGCTTCAGCAACTGGAAGAAAGCCACGAGTTCCTCATGGAGGCCGTTGGCCTTGACCACTCCCGCGGAGAATCTCCCGGTTGAAGGGTTCCCTCTCCTCCTTGTGCATCTCTCCCTCTTCCCCTCGTTTTTTTCAGGAGTGCTCATTTTGGCTCTGGACTAGCATCTTTTTTTGTCACTTGACCAGTTTAGTCAGTAGACTGAGGAGATTTGTGCCTCTGTTGTCATGCTGAAACTCGCATTCTGCACGTGCCAGAGGAAGAGCATTCCTCTCCTCATCCACGAAACTTGGGCAAGCTCCAAAAGGCCTCAATACCGTTGATAGGGCTCGTGCCCCTAGCCAAACTCCCTTCTTGCACGGAAAGACACAGCAAGGAGGACCTTGATTTACAAGGATCCTACTATCGTTTCCATAAAAGGTCCGATAGGGATTACCCGTGCACGCTTGGCCTGTCATAAGCTTTCCAGCCATCCGTGTGAACCGTAGATCCTTCCAAGATCTTCCCTTGGATAATGGGCATTAGTTCTGCTCTTGAACAGTTTGGAACCATACTCACAAATACTTTGCCCTCTCGCTTCAGTCAACCAAACACCGGAGTTTTTCCTGCTGCTCCACAGTCTCTCTTGCCCGCACTCTCTGCGCTCCAAAAAACCTCTCGTCCAATCCAAAGACGCCAAAATCCCGGGAATTCTCCTCGAAACTCTTCTAGACTATTAGTTCTTGAAAGAGCTTGCAGCGCCAGTTCCTCGTATCTCGACTGATCTTGGGTAACGACCTCGCAGAACTGGCCGACATGTCCTCACAGAAACATGCGAGAATTCTGTGCTTTGTATAAGTTCACACTAGATTTCAACACATTTCGCCCTGCCTGATATCATCTTGCTAGGAGAGAGCCTACACCCTATCGATTCGGACTGAACGAAGGGCGGTAAGTCTGAGCGGGCTTCTGAGTCTTTGGAGGACGCTGCCATGGCGAATAGTTACCGAGCACCTGATTCTCTCATGAACGTCACGTTAGACTTTTTCCTCTGCGCAGACGCTATCATTTCGAGTAATTCCTGTGTGTCGGATCCCCCGCGGGTACTGGGTCGAGTGTCATCTTGTAGCTTTCCTCCTTTGCTCTGTGACTGATTTTTGCTAAGAGCTTAGAGTAAGAAATGGGGAGATCGTGTGCGAAGTTTTTGGCGTAGGTTTTTTGTGAGAGGGCTGTTTCATTGGCCGACTGCTCGGTCTGGCAATTGGGAAAAGCGTAGCTGTTGGATTTTTAATTTTCGCATGAGTACTGTGTTAGAAATGGCGCTCTATGAGCGTCTAAACGCCCTCTGCAGCAACTTTCCACCCCCCCCCGGCGTGGGTGTTTTAGCACTGTGTTGGCTGTTTATCTGCGTTCTAAGAGGGGATGGTTTCTGGGGAGGCTGCGTTCATGACAGCTGGCCTTTCTCGGGAAGAGCTCTGTACTGTCATGGACCGCGTCCAGGTTGCAGCTCTGGTGATGTCCGGAAGAACGGGGAGTGTTTTTCTTCATGGTCTTTTTGATCAACACGAAGAGGTAGCTACTGCGCCGACGCCCTGGGTCTACGATTTTTATTCACACGATAACGCAGTACTATCTCCTGAGACCTATCTAGATCTCGTCGTCCAGAATGTCTGGAGCCTTTTTGATCTAAAAGAATATTTCACTCTGGA
>JAISAP010000056.1 GCA_031266655.1 Holosporales bacterium
CTTACCACGAAGAGCGCAGGAGCCCTGTCCCTCGGAAGGGGGTGCCAAACGGGGATCACCGATCTCACCACCGTCTGGCAGGTCTCCCCTCGTGTCCGCCTCCTTGGCACCTGGACCTATGGAGTCACGCGTGTGCGTTCCTCCTCACGTCCAAGCCTGATCTCCTTCACAGGACCCCTGCACTCCTTGGATGGCCGCATGGGAGTCCTCGTCCTCGGATCCGAGCGCTTCCCCTTCCACTGCGGCCTGTTCTACTCCGAGCCAAGGCGCATGATCTCCGCTCCTGTCCGCGTCCATATGCCCGTCCAGCACCTCAGAGATGGATCGACCCGGTACCACACCTTCACCACGCAGCTCACGCCTACCCATCCCATCCGCAGACTCGAAGCCGTCGTCGAAACGCAGCTCCCCTGCAACCTTACCCTTTCCGCTTCCTTTTCCGCCCATCTCTCCCACAAAACACACCTCGCCGCTGTCCTCTGTCTGAACGGGTGAGCTATCCTCCTTCTGACCCCCTAGAAAAAGAAGGGCCTTTGCGCTATAAAAGGAGTAGCTTGTTTTAGTTGCGCTAGCGAGAGGGAGAGACGGTGGATATCGAGAAAATGCCGCTTCGCAAGGGAAGTTTCGTGGTGTACCCCACGCATGGGGTAGGACGGGTCTCCGGTTTTGAAAAGCAGACCGTCGCCGGGATCGAGCTTCGTGTCGTAGCGATCACCTTTGACAAAGACAGGCTGACGCTGCGTTTGCCTGTCAATCGGGTCACGTCTTCTGGGTTACGCATGCTCTCCTCTCGAGAGCAGATGGGGGAAGCGCTCAAGACGCTGAAAACGCCTTCGCGTGTGCGGCGTACTATGTGGAGTCGGCGCGCGCAAGAGTATGAGGCGAAGATCAATTCCGGGGATCCGTTGTCTATCGCCCAGGTGGTGCGCGATCTCCATCGGTCTTCTGCGCAGACGGAACAGTCTTACAGCGAGCGGCAGATTTACCAGATGGCGCTGGATCGCCTCATTCGAGAGTATGCGGCTGTGGAAGAAATTGACGAGAAAAAGGCGCTAGAGCGCGTTGAAGAAGCGATGAGCGCTGCTTAGGACGTCTCGTGAAAAGGACGGCGTCTTCGCGGGCGTGGTTGCAGCGGCAGGCTTCCGACTGTTTCGTGCGTCAAGCTCAAAAAGAAGGATATCGGTGTCGCGCGGCGTATAAGCTCCTTGAGCTTGCGCAGAACTGCGGGTTTTTGCGAGAAGCGCATGTGGTCGTAGATCTGGGAGCGGCTCCAGGAGGGTGGAGCCAGGTGTTGGCGCAGCAGTGTCCGCGCGTTCCTGCGCCTCTTCTGATTGCGGTAGACCCGCTTCCGTTTCCTCCCATCGCGGGAGTCGTTTCTTTATGCGGGAAAATCGAAGAAGAAAGCACTGCTCTCGCCATCGATGCTGTTCTTCAGGGAAGAAAAGTAGATGTCGTCCTGTCGGACATGGCGCCGAACACGATGGGACGTGCTTCTGTAGACCATCTCAGGAGCGTATCCCTTGTGGAGGCGGCTTATGATTTCGCTTGCCAGCATCTTGCGTCCGGAGGTCATTTCGTGGCGAAGCTGTTTCTAGGAGGTACGGAGTCGTCCCTGGTCACAAGCATGAAACAACACTTCCGCACCGTGCGCTACGTCAAACCTCAGGCGAGCCGTTCGGAATCCAGGGAAATATACCTCGTCTCACAGGGATTCCGAGGGTAATCTTTTGGCTTTTACCGAGCAAAATGATGTGAGGAGCGAGTTTTAGCTTGTACAGATATTCCCTCGAATGTGCACGTAGGGTGTGTGTAGGGTCATCGTCGCCCTCATGACATTTGAAGCGCACGAAGATCGCGAGGCTGCCGCGGCATTGTGTCATGGCTGCTATACCCCAGATACAGGTCTCTGCAGCTGAAGGTTATACGTAAGGTACACACGCATCCTTGCCTGCATGACTATACTTAGCGGAAAGATTGGCCTGAGGACTGCCGCAGCATCTATTGTGGCACGGTTACTGTGGGCTCAGTTCAAAGACACCAAAATCCCGAGAATGCTCCTCAAAACCCTGCTGCACTCTTAACTCTCGAAAGCGCTTGTAGGTCAGGTCGATCGTGTCCCACTTGATGTTGAGCAATGCGCTCGCAGAACTTGCCATCATGGCCTCTCAGAAACATGTAAGAATCCCATGCCTCTCATCGGTCCCTAACCGACTGAATCTCCATGAACTTACACCCTCTCACGCCGTACGCTCGTGCGACAAGTCCGAAACATTCCCCTTCCTTTATTTTATGTGTAGATTGAGGATGTAAGTAGGGTCTCTGAGGATACGATGACGCGCATGACGCTTTTTAGCAGCCCTCTGTTTGTGGGGTTTGACCATTTCGAGCGCCTTGTGGACCGTGCTTCTAAGGTCGCGAGCGAAGGGTATCCTCCTTACAACATCGAACAGCTCGAAGGAGATTGTCTCAGGATTACGCTAGCTGTGGCTGGGTTTTCTGCGGAAAATTTGGAAGCCTTCCTTGAAGACAACCAGCTGGTGATCCAGGGAAGCCACACGGAGAACGAAAATCGCGTGTACCTCTATCGAGGCATTGCAACACGCCAGTTTCGACGCACCTTTATCTTAGCGGAAGGTATAGAGATCGTCGGGGCTTCCTTCGAAAACGGACTGCTCCACGTGGAGCTGGTGCGCCCGAAAACCGAAGCGAAAGCCCAGCGCATCCCCATCCGCACCACTTCTCCGCCTGGCCCGCGCCTCTTGGGTACGCCTTCCCTTGAAGAGTCGCAGGTTTCGTGCTCTTCTGCGGAAACGAAGACGAGAGATCGGTAAGAGGCGCTTATGGGAGGGATCAACGTGGAAAGACTACGCCTCATGACACCTCAGGAACTTGCATCTCTAGGAGTGACGGACATTGCTTACATTAAGCCGATCCGGCTGGACAGAAAGAGGAGCGGGTTTGCCCTGTGTGCGGCGGATGGGACCACCATTGGCTTTAGCGCAAGTCAGGATATGGCGTTGCGTACGGCCCATAAGAACAACCTCATTCCGCAAAGTTTGCATTAACCTTTGGGTGGAGCTGGGCGCATGAGTTCCCTTTGGCTGGGGCGGTAGGATTCGAACCTACGGTCACGGGACCAAAACCCGTTGCCTTACCACTTGGCTACGCCCCAACCTCCGTAACATCGGAAATGACCTTATGGCTGTCAAGAGACGTGCGGCTAGGGGACCGCACAACAAGTGTATGGCTGGCCATACGAGTAGTTTTTGAGAGCTTTAACTGGTAAGGCCATGGGGGTATTTCTTGGAAGTTTTTGTGCGCGTTCAGTGTAGTTGTAGCCCATGGACTTCATACAGGTGCATTTTTAGAGGGTTCTCGCGTAGCGCTGGTGTAGAATTATCCACGCTCTTGTGCCAACTGGCAGTGGATAGAGTACGCAAGGGCCCCGCGGCGTTTAGCTGCGGTTATTGCTGCCTTGATACAGGAGTATGCCTTGGAAGTTTGTACGCAATGCTGATGTAGGATCACCGCCCTTGCTACTACTGAAATAAGTGGGGTCACAAAGGCTGCCGTGGTATTGTGCCGCGGCTACTATGGGCTTGATACAGAGGCACGCTTTAGAGATTGCATGCGTAATGTTGATGTAGAGGTATCCACGCTCTTGCGACATCCGAAACAAATGGACTGCGTAAAGGCCCCGCGTCCCCCATGGGACGCGGTTGATGTGGTTTTAGTCCAGGTCTATTTCTTGACAGTTTTTGTGCGAGGTTAGTGTAGATGTGGCCCACGGACACAGGTGTACTTCTAGGAGGTGCTAGCGTAACGCTGATATAGGGGAATCGTTGCCCTTGCGCCCACTGAAAGTGAACAGAATTCGCAAGGGCCACTGCGGCATTCAGCTACGGTTAATGCGGACTTCATGCAGGCGTACTCCTCTGAAATTTGATCGTAAAGCCTATATCTATGCACCCATTACTAAGAACCTAATACAGATGTATTGCCTTGAGGTTTATACGTAACGCTGGTGTGAGTGCATCATCGCCCTTGCGTCCACTAAAATTGGACAGAAGTCGCAAGGGCCTCACACCCTTATGGGGCGCGGTTACCATGGACTTAAACGCAAGAGTATACGTTGAAGTTTCGAGTACAAGATCTGTGTGGGTGTACCTACTACTTTAATACCAGTGTATTCCTAGAGGGTTCTCGCGTAACGTTGATGTAAGGTCACCGTCGCCCTCATGACCACATGCAATGAAAAGATGGCATGAGGGCCCCGCGTCCCCTCCCATGGGACGCGGTTAAAGTGAGCGGAAGGGCTGTTCTTCTCTCTGTCCTGCATTTCCGGACCTCTCTGCAAGTTCCTCTAACAGCTCCTCTTGACTCTCCCTCTACAGTCTCTCCAGCTCTGTGAGCATATCGTCGAGGGTTGAGAGGACTTTGGTATTGGCGGCATAGGCATGTTGGGCGCGGATCATTTCGGAGAGTTCGTGGGCAAGGTCCGTGGTGGAGCGCTCCAGGGTACCCGCAGTAATGGTTCCCATGCCTTCTTTCCCCGAGACTCCCATCTTAAGAGCCCCTGAGGAGGGAGTGGCGTAGTAGACGCTATTCTTCTCCTCTGCGGCATCCATAGCAGCGAACTGACCACAGGCGAGGAGGTAGAGTGGCTCCCAGTCTCCATTGTCCTTGAGGCGCCTCAGGACGCCGTTCTCGTCGATGGAGAGAGAAGAGGGAGAAACCATGGCGGAAGAAGCCTTCGATGGGGAAGTTCCAGAAGCGGCGCTAGCGCTCCCAGCCTCTCCGGAGGAGGGTACCGGCTTGATCGTGCTCCCATTGATGACAAGATCGGCGCCCGTCCTGTTGATGATGCGCATAGGGCTCAAATCGATGTTGAAGATACCGTAGTCGATGCCAAGGCTCACGCAATGCACCTCCGCGAGAGATCCGGTTAGCTTCACTCCCACGCTTGGGTCGCTGTCGCCTTCGGCATTCCACCTGAACATATGGCCTGAGACGCGGCCTTCCTCATCAAAGTAGAATTCCAACTTAGAGGTGCTACTCAGTAACGTCCCTCTAAAAGATCCATCTCCGTTTTTCTCCACCGTTACATACGCCCCGGAATAGCCTTCCAAGGAGTGGAAAACCTCCAACTCCTGGTATACCCCGCAAGTTCCCTTCTCGAAGATCGTGGGAGGCATCTCCCAGGCTAAGGTCCCTCCAGGCTCTACTGTAGGCTGACCTCCTCCGTACGTTGTCTGAATATCACTCAGATCGAGTGTTAATGTGGCCCCGGTATCTGCAAAGGTTATGATCGCTCGTCCAGTACTCTCATCAAGGATGATGCTAGTACCCGCGCCATGATCATCCACAGAAAAACTCCCGTCAGTGTGGTGATAGAAATTGGCCTCTATGCGTGATGGGCCGCCAGTGGAGAGCGAGATGACTGTTGACGTACTCTGCCACAGTAACATATCCGCTGTATGCTCGTTTCCAAGAGAGTCGACAAAAGTGCGGAGGACGTTGATCCCTTCGTAAGCGCTTGTTGGAAAGTTTGCGGAGCTATGGAAAGAATAGACGCCATCGGCCTCTTGCCGTATGGTCCACCCGGTTCCATAGAGGTTCGAAGGATTGGGCTCCTCTGGAGGAGCCGGTACTTCCGGAGGAGGCGTCGGCTCTGGCTTAATGAGCTGGATATCTTCGAGGTCTCCCAGGGAGCCTAAAAAGGTGGCGGAGGGAGGGGGAGCGGATCGGGCTGCGGTTCCGCGCGTAGATGTGTTGAAAGTGGAGCTAGATCCTGTAGTGTTCACTGTATTAGTGCCGAATTCCATAGAGGCAATGCCGGTTCCTGTAGGGTTCTCTGCGGAGGTGTGGTCAGATGGAGTCCCTCCGGTTCCTCCTGAAGTTGGGGCACCATCTCCTGTAACTTTCCCAGTGGCAGATCCTGCAGCTCCGTCCTCAGGCAACAAAGGCCAGCCTTGGAGGGTGAGGCCTTTGGAGTCCTGGAGGCGACCTTCTTTGGTGAGATGAAAGGTTCCTGTTCTGGTACCTCCGAGGGTGCCGCTTTTATCTCTGACGAGAAGCAGACCGTCTCCGTCTAAGGCGAGATCTAGAGGTTGATCGGTGTGCTGTAGCTCTCCCTGTGCTTGCAGGTGCATCAAAGTGTGTACAGAAACGCCAGAGCTGGAATAGAGCGAACCAGAACCGGAAGAGGTGTGCGAGCCGCCTGTCGCAGTACCAGAAGAAGGGGAACTAGCGAAAGAGTCAGGACTCCCTACCAAGGCAGTA
>JAISAP010000037.1 GCA_031266655.1 Holosporales bacterium
GGGAATACCGGAAAGATGTATGTGTAGCAGAGGGAAAAGAGATGGCGAGAGCATACGTATAACGAGGAAAATGGGGAGGCAAAACCTGAGGTCATAATAGGTGGACACTTCTACACCAATATTACCATGAACCTCTAAAGTGTGTCCCTGTATTAACTCCGTAGTAGCCGCGGCACAACGCCGCGGGGCTCTTGCGAAGTCTATTTATTCCGGATGTCGCAAGGGCGTAGATGCAACTACACCAGCCTTACGTATAAACTGCTAAGGTATACCTCTGTATCAAACATGTAGAGAGCCTCGCCCCACAAAGGACGCAGAGCCTTTGTGACATCTTATTTAAGCTGACAATGGCACAAAGGCGACGATGACCCTACGCCAACGTTATGCGAAAGCTTCTAAGGTATGTTTCTGTATCCAGTCCATGATAGTGGATAGGTCACCACTAACTTTGCGCAAACGCTTCCAAGCACTACGCTTGCATTGCACCCACAGAAACCGCGGCACAACGCCGCGGTGGCACTTGCGAACTCTATTTATTCCAACAGTCGCAAGGGCAATGATGCACTCACACCAGCGTTGCGTATAAACTGCATCTGTGGAGACCTGTACCAAGCATGTAGAAAGCCGCATCCCCGTAGAGGCGCAGGACCTTTGTGACACTAGTCCAGTGTAAGTACGGCCACAAAGGCAATGATGGCCCTACATACACCTTACGTATAACCTTCAACTACAAGGTTCTGTATCAGGTTTCATAGTAGCTACGCGGAGCATTCTCCAACAATCTATAGACTCTCGTTGGTCTTCAACCGCGTCACAGTGAGTGACGTGATGCCCGCATGTTATCCATCCACTTCATGAGGTTGACGTTCTACCTACACGGACCTTACGCAAGAACCCTCAGCAGTACATCTGTGCTGAGGAAGTAGACATACCTGCGCAGATCTTGTAAGAAAAACTGTAGCGTAAACGCCATGAACTTTTGGACTGAGTCCACAATGACCACGGCTAAGCACCGCTGCGCTTTTGCGTGGCCTCTTCGCTTTAGTCGTCGCAAGAGCGACGATAATCCTACACAGGCGTTACGCACAACCTTCAAACATCAAATGCGCGATCTGCGCTGCAGGCGTCCCCAATAACAAAACAAAAACTTCTTCTGTCAAAGAAGCACACGAATACTATTCGAAAAATAGAGCGCATTCTCAAGGAAACAGTTCCGCATCTCATTAAAATATAAAAGAATATTCGCACCACTTGCATTATTCCCAATAGCGATGTACGTTGGCCTCATTGTGCAAATAAATGGAGAAAACTTTATGGCCAGACACAGTCTCAGTCCTATTCCTACGGAGGGCCTTGAGGGCTCTCTGCAAAGTTCCGCGCCTATTTCCTTGACAACGCCGGGAAAAAGGGGGCGCCGGAAAAGAGGAAGCGCTATGACGCATTTGAAATACCTCAGAAAGCGGGCGGGTTTGACGTTAGAGATCCTGTCGGAGCTGACCGGAATCTCCGTCTCGTATCTGTCCCGTCTCGAATCAGGGTCGCGGAGGTTGAACACGGATCTCATCCGTCGTCTATCCGGCGCTTTTGGATGTGACCCCGCAGAGCTTCTCGTGGACAAGATTCATGAAGAGTCTTCCCTCTTACCCGCAGAAATCCGGGTGCGACGTGGAGAAATGTTCGGACGCGGTTTCAACACGGATCAAAGAAAGCCTACTGAGGTGCTGTGTGACCTTCCTGTACACCTTCTGCAACCAGGAACTTCGGAGGGGAGCGTGGAGCTGAATAGGGAAACCGTGGTGGAGATGCGTCACCGCCCGATGGAGCTTTTTGGCAAGAGGCAAGCTTTTGCCTTGAAGGCGGGGCCGCATTTGCTCCCCTACTACACAGCGTCCTCCCTGCTCTGGCTGGATACGCTTCCCTCTGTTGTCCCCGAGGCAACTGCACTTCTCGTGATGAGCACGGGGAGGGTGCTGCTTCGGAAAGTTTGGAGCGTCACTCCGACAAGCATACAGCTGTGTGCTCTCGATCGTTTCGAGGCTATCAAGAATGGTAAAGTAGAGGCTGCTCGGAAAACGGGGACTCCCTCTCATGTGACTAAGAGCGATGGGTTAGAAGAGGTGGATCGCGCAACCATTGGGGCCATCTACTGCGTTGTCGGAGTGTTAGATTTGAGCGCTCTGTAGGTCGGGAGGCGTCTTTATCTCTTGAGAAAAGGCGCACGCCCTTTCTGCAGGGGTTTTGCGTGGGAGATGGTGGCGCTCTCCTGCGGTCGGTGTGTTTTTTATGCGCCTTCGAGGGAGACACGTGGTATTTCTTTTTGGAAAAGATCGAGACCGGTATCTCTTTTGTCTGTGAAGCGATAGAGATGCTAGTCTGGGGCTTTTTTCTTATCAACGCAAGTCTCCGCAGTTGCGGTTTGTACGTAGCATTGGTGTAGGGGCATCTGTAGCGTTGTGCTGCGATTACTGTGGGCTTAGACAAAGGTTTGTAGTGTTTGCGTTGAAGTTTTTGCTCGTAAGGTTTGCACAGATGTGTCTACTAGCAGCATACAGGTCTCTTAGTTGCAGTTTACCAGGGGATTTGGCCTTGGGTTGGCGCCTTTTCCGTCCGTTGACCAGCTTGTTGATTCCAAGGAAGTCTCCGCTTCTGCTGTTTTATGCCGGAACCTATCTTCTTTCGGGAGCGAAGGAAGGGTTTCGTCTTTTAAGCAAGGCTCTCGCCTAGCGGCTCTTTTATCACTTGACTAGATTAGGCCTAAACTGAGGAGATTCTCGTTTCCGCTGCTCTAAACTCATGCTCCTTCAAGTGCAATAGGAAGGTATCGTCCTTTAGGCCATTAAACTTCGCGCAATGCCTTTTCGTGAAGTTCCGGAAGGCTACCCTTAAGAAGATCTTTCCTCTGAGCCCGCTGCTGCAAGGAAAGATGCGGCGGGGATTCTCGCCGCGCGCGACCAATCTGTCGGGGTTTGCCTTAGGTTCTAGACTAGCATCTCTTTTGCCACTTGGCCAGCTTAGCCAATATTCTGGAAAAGACGCTCACCTCTGTCGTGATACTGAGCCTTTGAGAGGCTCTACGTCACCGGAAGATTCCCTGCCATCAGTTGCATGGGGAACGCCGCAAGACCTTTGTGACAACTGTCTGGTCTCGCAACGTCAAAGGTCGCGATACTCCTATACACACCTTACACACCCCTTGCTGTCACGGTGGAGGACGTGGTACCTGAGGAGCGGAGCGTCCTTAGCTCAGCTGGATAGAGCGTCGGCCTTCTAAGCCGAATGTCGCAGGTTCGAATCCTGCAGGGCGCACCATCCTCCAAAGGAGGACGCTTGGCCTTAAGGGCAAGAAGCACCCGCTGGCAAGCGGCCCCCTCCCCTCTTCCATCTAGCTCCCTCCAGGCTCCCCTATAGTAACGGATTGCAGATCGGAATTTTCAAAAGCTTCCTCCTCTATCCGCACCGATCGGAAGCTAGCATCAAGGGTGACGCTCCTAAGGGACCGACACTCTGCAAAACACCTCGCAGCAAGCACCTCGACACTCCTAGGCAGCACAACGGACAGCAACGAAGTGCTCCAAAATGTGTATTCCGCTACTCTTGCCAGTTGGGAACCGGATTCAAAAGTCATTTCTCTAAGGCATGAACAATCGGCGAAGCACCAACCTCCAAGAGCCTCCACGCTCGCGGGAACAATAAAAGATCGCAAGCCAGAATTGGAGAAAGCGCCCTTCTCTATTCTTGTGGGTTGAGCACCCTCCTCGAAGATGACGCTCCTAAGAGATCGGCACTCCGCAAAACACCTCGCAGCAAGCACCTCGATGCTCCTCGGCAGTACAATGGACTCCAACCCGGAACACAAAAAAGCTTCCTTTTCTATCCGCGTCAAGTGAGAATCGTCTGCGAAGGCGACACCTCTAAGAGAGAAGCACCTCGCAAAACAATACGCTTCGAGTACCCTCACGTTTCTGGGAAGCAGAATAGACGACAAACTGGAGTCATCGAAAGCGCCCTCCATGATGGTTGTTAGTCGAGAATGAGCCTCGAAGGTAACAGAGGAGAGAGAGTGGCAACCGGAGAAACAATGCACGGCAAGTACCTCTACACTCTCAGGTAGGGCAATGGACCTCAAGCCGGAACCAAAAAAAGCTTCCTTTTCTATCCGCGCCAAGTGAGAACCGTCTGCGAAGGCGACCTGTCCAATGGACCAGCAACCATCAAAACATCTCGAAGCAAGCTCCTGCACGCTTGCTGGGAAAACAATGGACTGCAGGCAAGAATTCCAGAAAGCCCATCCCCCTACCCTCTCCATCAGAGATCCAGCCTCAAAAGTGATGGAGAAAAGATTCTCGCAGAATGCAAAGCAGCAGTGTCCAAGCTCCTGCAAGTTTGCTGGAACCAAAAAAGAGGATACGCCTGTTCCGACAAACACTTGCTCTCCCATTACCTGCAGTTCCGAATCATTCTCGATAGTAAAGTCCATAAGAGAATCGCAGTCTGCAAAACACTCGCTTCCAAGCTCCTCTACGCTCGCAGGAATACAAATGGACGAGGCACCAATCTTGGAAAACGCTAGTTTTTTAATGATTCGGAGCCGAGAGCCAGTCTCAAAGGTAACACCAATGAGAGAGGCGCATTCTTGAAAACATCTCTCTCCAATCACCTCCACACTCGAGGGAATCGCGATGAAGGACAGGCTGGAACGAACAAAGGCCCCATTTTCCAGCTCCTGCACTCGAGCACCAGTCTCAAAGGTAACACAGAAAAGATGCTTACAGAATGCAAAACAGTTTCTCTCAATCTTCTCCACGCTCGCAGGAATGCAAAGGGATTGTACGGAAGAATTAGCGAAAGCGCTTGTGCCCATTGCTTGGAGCTGAGAGCCGGGTTCAAAGGCGACATAGGCCAAACGCCAATTTTGGTAATACTCTTTTGGAATCTCTCTTACCCCCGTGGAGAAGAAAGAAGATCCAATACCTTTCATTCGGTCGGGGCTAAGCTCAGAAGTCGGCACCTGTTCTCCGTGAAAATAGACCACTTTTCTGGAATAGAAAGAGTCAAAATTCCCCCGTAACATCGCTTCTGTCTCAGGAAGTGCCCCTAGCATCCCTAAGGCCAGCATAGCAACTGCACTTACAATCTTTCGCCGTTTCATTTTTACCCTCTGTTATTGACCATATCTACTCTATAGGGAAGATTTATTAATAGTCAATGGGTAAAAAGTGCAGAATAGAGGAGATAAAGCATCTACTACAAGTTAGATTCGAAGCAGTACCCTCTTCAACTCCGGAAATGCGCTCCTCGCCTACTGCGTGCCCCTCTGACCCTCGAACCACGCTCCTCGCCTACTGTGCGTTCTCTCAGCCCTCGAACCGCGTTTCCATCCGCTGGGAGTTTGGTGATGCCTAGGGGCGGTCGTTTCCTACGCTTCAGGGTTTGTTCTTTAAGACTCACTCAAGTTACCCAGGAAGGACAAATTGCCCGCTTACGGTAAATTTAATTGTTATGGCCTGAAATCCAGGTTTACCAATCTCTTGCAAGCGTGCGGGAAGGATAGAGGCTTGTATGCCGGAACCAGAAAAAGCGCCTCTTCCAACTTCTCGGAGCCGAGAACCCGCCTCAAAGGTAAAGTCTGCAAGAGAAACGCAGTTTGCAAAGCACCCTTCTCCAAGCGTGCGCACTCTCTGGGGAACCTGAATGGATAGTAAGTTGCTGCAGTTTTCAAAAGCGAGTGTATCTATCTTGGTGAGCTGAGAATTAGTCTCAAAGGTGACGAAGATGAGCAATGGGCACTCTCCAAAACACTCTTTCTCAAGCGTCTGCGTACTTCTAGGAATACAAACGGATTGCAGGCTGGTGGAATAAAAGAAGGCTCTTATTCCTATCGTCGTGAGATGGGAATTAGGTTCAAAGGTAACGGAGGCAAGAGATTTACACATGGAAAGGCAGTTTATTCCCAACACCTTTACGCTTGCGGGAATACAGATGGAGGGTAAGCTGGGGCAGCTCGTAAAAGCGCAGATTCCTATTGTTGCCAACCGAGAATTAGCTTCAAAGGTAACAGCACTAAGAGATTGGCAGCCCCGAAGGCACCCTTCTCTCAGTTCCTTTACGCTTGCGGGAATACGAATAGATGGCACACTAGAATAAGCAAAAGCTTCCTCTCCAATTTCTCGGAGCTGAGAATCGGATTCAAAGGTCACGGAAGCAAGAGATCGGCATTCGAAAAAGCAGTGAGCTCTGAGCACACGAACTTCTCGGGGAATCACTGGTTGCAAGAGAATGGGGGTACCTGCGAAAAGGCCACTCGTGGGATCTGCCCATTGATCTCCAATGCCTATTTTCACGACGCTAGAGTTAGCAAATACACTCCTTCCAAAGTTTATTCCATCTGGAAAATAGATGCGGTATATGTTCGTGCGGATAAACGCTCCGTCCCCAACGGTCTCGAGATAAGAGTCGAGTGCAAAGGTAACGAAGGTGAGGGATGTGCACCCTTCGAAACAATACTCCCCAATCGTTTGCACACTCGCGGGGATACACATGGACCGTAAGCTGTCACAGTGGCTGAAAGCGTGCGCCCCTATCCTCTCGAGATGAGAGTCGGGTTCAAAGAAAACGGAGACAAGCTTGTCACAACTTGAATAACACCCCTCACCCAGCGTCTCCACGCTCGCGGGAATACAAATGGACCGTAAGCTGGGGCAGCTCGTAAAAGCCCCTTTCCCTATCCTTATGCACTGAGAACCGGCCTCAAAGGTGACTTCGTAAAGAGAGTCGTACCATTCGAAGCACTTTTCCCCAAGTACTTCTACGCTCGCGGGAATGCACAAGAACCGCAATGGAGAGTGTAACCCATCGAGTAGAGAAGGACCTATCCCCGACACCACTCGCGAAAGTGCGCCCCCTTCAGGATAAGGCACACACCATCCATCGCGGGCGAATACCTGCCTCAGAAACATACGGTCCGTGGAGGGCTCCCCTGGTATCCGCAATGCCGCCTCATCTCGGCGTGGCTGCATCGCCTCCACCTCAGAAAACGCACCCAGCGTTCCCACAAGCAACGCAACAATCGCGCTTACAATGCTTCGCTGCTTCATGATTCGCTCTCTGCCATGAGACCATCCACGCTCCTTAAAGGAAGATTCTCTAATAGTCAATGGGGCAAAATGGAAAATGCTGGGAAACGCAAGCAAGCTTTCTTGTGCAGCGGATTCTTATCCGTTGTCTCCTACGAAATCCTTTGTATTACAGCAACCGGGACATAGTGAAAGCGCAGGATATCATCACGCCCACCCACAGCCCCCAAAAGAGCCATGCAATCGTCTTCGGAGAGTGCTCCAGGCCTGCATATATGACTCAGCGCAGATCTTCGGTCGCAGAATACAAACGGAATGCCCTGCTCCTCACAATCCTGCTGCAGATACTGCTTGTAGTTGCTTTCTTTCGAGGAAGTTTCTGCCTGTAAAGGCTCTTCTTGCGTCATGACGACGGATACCGCAAACCGTCCACGCAATGTTTCACAACTCTCCAAGGCCCCACGAATAGCCCAAGGCGGAGCAAAACACAGGCCACTCCAGGGAGAGCCATCCTTCGTATAGGAAAATTCAAATCTACGATTTATGATCTCCCCTCCTCCCGCAAAGGTACCTTGAATCTGCAGGACGAGGCATCCTCCTGGAGCGAGTTTTGAAGCCAACAGTTGTAATGCAAGATCATTAATGTACGGCGCGGCGCCTACGTGGAAAATAATTGCTCGGAAAACATCAGGAAGGAGAACTGTAACAGCTGGGCCCCCCCAATCTCCGCTGAGATGGGTAGGGGCATCACCCTCTACGGAAGACACGGAAGTTGCGACGACCGAACTTCCGTCAGGAGAAGAAAGATCTTCCTGAGGGTCATCGTTGGACATGATAACGAAGGGCCATCTGAGTCTCGATCCTTCTTGCGGGTTTCTGCCGTTGAGCCCTCCCACTAAAACCGGGAGAGCACCACCTTCCGCCATTCTCGCGACACGTTCAGCAGCCAGCCGGTTGCGAGCTGCCTCTTGATCGGTCGGCGGCATTTGACGCCAGGAGAACTTTCCTGCACCACGAGTGAACATGAAGACATCAGATTCTCCAAGGGGGAATTTGCAAGGCAATGCGGCTTGTTTATCTGTCTCCTCCTCCGGGAGCGAATCCATGGCACAGAGACCGCAGGAGAACGCAGCGATTCCTGTCCACAGAAGGGTCGCAACACTCCTTTTAGACACTTAACGCCCTCTTTTATCGCCCATGATGCTCATTAGGCTAGCAGAACGCTCTTCCCGTGTCGAGGACCTGTACAACGCAAACACACCCCACCCGCTGACGAAGTGGGGGTACGATGCGACGGACTTTGCTAGTCCTCCAAAGACTTCCTATGTATGACAGCAACCGGGTTTTCATAAAACTGCAAGATATCTTTCCTAATAGGGATTCCCGCCCTTGTCCTAGTAGGGGCTCCTTCTCCTTCCTTAGTAGGGGCTCCCGCTTTCGCAAAGGTGCAATATTCTCCGGAGAACGTCCGAAACTCGAGCATGAAAGCGATAGACGCGGCCTTCTGTCTGTGATGCACAAACCGAATTCCACACCCTTGACAGCGCGTTTGCAGAAACTTTGCACAAGCCTCGTTCTGCGGTTCCGGAGGATCTCTGCGCACCATTCTGATAGTCAGTGTCAGCTGTTCGCTGCGCAGTTCCTCCCGCAGGACATCACAAAGAGAATCCGGCGGGGAGTAGCATATTCCGTCCCAAGGCCCATCTTTTTGCTCGTACGCAAATTGAAATCTGGAGTCTCTAACCTGTCCCCCAGCAGAATAAAGGTTGATGATTGGGAGGAAAAGGTATCCTCCCGGGGCTAGCTTTGAAGTCAGCAGTTGTAACGCAAGCCGGTTAAGATATTGCACAGCGTTTGCATCAAACAGAATCGCCCAGAGGATCGCAGGGATGCGGCCCATAAGGGTCGGATCCATCCAAGATCCACTAAGATGGAGAATCTTACGATCGAGAACATCTTGTACGACTTGCTTAGAAAGGGGATCGAGGGAGAATGTGACCGTTACAACACCCGGGGGCGATATAAAACCCGCACCTTCCTGTGGGGTTCTCCTGTTGAGCCCACAAAAAAGAACAATGGGAGTACCACCTGCAGCCTCTTTCAACATACAGTCAATAACGAATTGGTTGCAATCCTCCGTTTCCTGAAGGGTCACAAGGGGCGGTACCGGGGAGACTGCGCCCTGATCAACCTGGGTCGCAAAGGACGGGGTCCAGGAGATATCCTGGCCAAAGAGATGCTTCCGAACCTCAGATTCCCCAAAGGGAAGATGCGACTCCATGGCATGGAGGCTGTATGAGAACGCAACGATTCCAACCCACAGAAGCGCACAATGTAGTACCTTTCGAGACATTCATGCACCTCTTGCCGACTATTACCTATTTATTAACATAAATTAGCAAGTAAGTCAAGAGGGGAACTCCTCCTTTGTGGAGAACGAGGCATCACGCGCATGCAGGCGTGCCCCCAATCGCTGATGGATCAGGGGTGCGGCATGGCAGACTCTTAATCGTCTTCTGGGGGATTCTCCGGGGAACCTCTCCATATAGTGGCAATCGGAGTCTTATCAAACTGCAGGATACCTTCAGGCCTAGATTGGTTAATGGTGTTATATATCGTGGAGGAAAATGTCTTAGGTCTATACTGATGGAAGAGTACACCCATGGTACGCCATAGGCAGAGCACAAACGTTATTCCATGTTCCCGACAGCGCGACCTCAGAAACTCTGCGTAAGCATTTTCCCATGGGGTTAAGTTTTTCCAAAAGGGGTCATGACACGCCATTGTAACAGACATCCCGAACTGTCCTTCCGGTAGGGCCTCATGGAGGGTCCACGGTGGGGTGTAACATACTGCGTAATGACGAAATCCATCTTGTTCGTACACAAATTCCAATCCGGGATCTTTGATCGTGATGTCTCCCTCTTCCCTCTGAGTAAAACTTTGTAGCTGTATGTACAAGCATCCTTTCGGATGCAGCTTTGAAGCCAGAGATTGTAAGGCAAGAGCATTCGGATATTGCGCAGCGCCTGCACAAAAAAGAATCACCTGGAAAACCGAAGGAATGGGGCCCATAAAGATCGAATCTGTCCAAGATCCACTAAGATGGAGAATCTCATTATTGAGAATACGTTGCATGACTGCTGCAGAAGGGCGGCCATCGTAAGATAAGGTGACGACGGTGACATTCGACGTCGGGCTGAGATATGCACCTTCCCGTTGGTTTTCTCTATTGAGCCCGCACAGGAGAATAAAACGGACGCCACGCGCTGCCATTTCTGTTATACGTGTGACAACGTGTTGGTTGCAGGCTATCTCTTCCGGGGTTGCAGGATACTGGGGCCAGGAGACATCCTGACCGAAGAGGTACTCTCGAACTTCGGGTTCTCCGAGGAGGAGCTTACGAGGTGGGTGAGCCCGTCTATCCGCCACCTCTTCTGGGGACGGTTCCATCGCGTGGAGACCGTATGGGAGCGCGGCGATTCCCACCCACAGGAACGCACAACGTATTTTCTTAGGCATTGAAGCACCTCTTCTCGACTATTGCTTATGTGTTAACATTAAATAGCCAACAAGTCAATAGAGTGCTTCTCCTTCGTGGAGAACGAGGTATCACCCGCAATGCAGGCGTGCCCCCAATCGCTGATGGATCAGGGGCGCGGCAGATTGCCAATCAGTCGTCTAAGAAGTCCTCTGTATTATGATGATTGGAGTCTCATCAAAGCCCAGCATATCCCCACCCACGGAGTCTTTAATGGCAAAGTACTCTTTTCGGGAGATGGTTCCAAACTCGGATATGCGAGTCAGCAAAGCATCGAGATTATCGTAGAACGCGAACGGAATCCCATATTTTTCGCAAGTTCTCTTGCAAAGGTTCCCGGCAGCTTCTTTGTGAGGATACAGCTTATCGTCTGTGCTCGCTCTCACCGCTACAACTGACACTGCGAACTGCCCCTCAAGCTCCCTAGTCGCTTCAAGAACAGCATGTGGCGGGGCGTAGCTTATGACACGCCAATTGCATCCACCGCACGCATACACCAGTTCGTAGTCATCATCCCTTTGTATTGTACCTTTCCAACAACCGTCAGGATAGCTTGTGGCTTGAAGGAAAAGACACCCTCCTGGAGCTAGCTTTGAAGTCAACGATTGTAACGCAAGCTTGCTAGGATATTGCGCGGCGTCTTTATGAAAAATAATTGCCAGGAAAATATTATTAAGGATGCGACCCATAAAGCTCGAATCTTCCCAATCTCCACTGAGAATGAGTGAGCCATTCTCACGCGAAGGCATGGGGGGTGGGGTGGCCAGATTAAGCGAGAGAGCATCGTCGTTGGACATGATGACGAAGGGCGATTTGAGCCCCGATCCTTCCCGTAGGGGATTTCCACACTGCGGAGTGCCTCCATTGAATCCCTCCACCAAAGTTAGAGGAGTACCGTCCTTCACTGCTTGCGCAATGAGCTCAAAGGTCGACTCATTGCGAGCGACTTCTTCAGCGGTCATGGGCGTCTGACGCCAAGAGATGTCTTCTGCTGCGCCACGGACGTATTTACAGACATCGTATTCTCCAATGGGCGTCTGCTTTTCCATCGCGTGGAGACCGTACGGGAGCGCGGCGATTCCCACCCACAGGAACGCGCAGCATAGTATTTTCTTAGACATTGAAGCACCTCTTCTCGACTATCACTTATTTGTTAACATTAAATAGCCAACAAGTCAATAGAGTGCTTCTCCTTCGTGGAGAACGAGGTATCACCTGCAATGCAGGCGTGCCCCCAATCGCTGATGGATCAGGGGCGCGGCATGGCGGACTCTCGCCAGGGGCTTCCTAGGAAACCCTGCGTATGACAACGACTGGAGTGTGGGCATACCGTAGAACGTCCTCCCCCACGGATTCTGTAAGAGCAGAGCACTCTTCTGCAGAGAGTATTCCGGGCTCGCAGAGATGCGCTGACCAGTTATCTGGGGTACAGGATACGAACGGAATCCCGCATTCTGCGCAATTTGCTCTTAGAAACTCTCTATGGGCTTCTTCGAAAGGGTACGCGTCCGAGCTCATATCCGACTCCGGTGCCACCACTGACATTTCAAACCGCCCGTATTGCTCTTCAAGTTCCTCGAGCACTCCACGCACAATGCACGGTGGGGTGTAACATATTCCATGAAAAGCGCCACCCACGTTGAACACAAATTCGTATCTATGGTCTTGTATGGGCTCCTCCTTCCCGTAAGCATGACATATGATTTGGAGAATAAGACGTCCTCCCGGCGCAAGCTTTGATGCAAACTGTGATAGTGCGAAAGCGTTTATATATTGCGCGGCGGCCTGGTGGAAAAGGATCGCCCAGAAAATACCATTAGGAATTTGATCCATAAAGGCCAAATTCGTCCAATCTCTACTGAGACAGAAAGGAGCGCTCTCGAGCATTACGGAAGACAGGGAGGTTGCGACGTCCGGTCCAGAAGAGGGAGGATCGTTGGAGATCAGGACGAAATCTTTCCCGAGTCCCGACCCTTCCCGTGGAGTCCTTCCGTTGCATCCTCCCAAACACGTGAGACGAGCTCCATCCTTCACTGCTTGCGCAATGCGTTTAAGAGTCTCTTGATTGTGAGCGGCTTCTGCAGCGGTCATAGGTGTCTCACGCCAGGGAGATGGTTTTGCACCGTAGAGGTATTCACTGACGTCGAATTCTCCAATGTGGAGTTCAGAAGACGGGACACACCAGCCATCCTCTTCTTCTGAGCACCACTCCATAGCATAGAGACCGTGTGAAAGCGTGACGATTCCTGCCCACAGGACTGCGCAACGTAATATTTTATTGGACATTTTAGCACCTGTTTTTTTGACTTACCATGATTTGTTACCTAAAATGGCAACTGGGAAACAGGATATCTATCCTTTATTGAAAAAAGGTTACCGCTCTCCGCGCGTTGGTATTTCTTCGAGACCTCATACGCGGTAGGCTCTTATGGTGATGGACGATCGGGGAGACCTTGCACCCCTTTTTACGGAAACCACTTGCGCGCTGATGTGCAAATTTCGGAAAGAGGGGAGTTGCCTTCGTGTTGTAGGAGGGGCGGTCCGAGACTGCCTTCGCGGGGACGCGCCAGCGGATATAGATTTCTGTACCCCCGCCCTGCCTGATGCGGTCTCCTTGTGGATTCAGCAGATGGGATGGAGGGCTCTGCCGACAGGAGTTTTGTTCGGAACCATTACCGCCAGAGCCCCAACGGGAGAGATGTTTGAGATCACGACCCTGCGGAGGGATTTGCGCTCCGATGGTCGCTACGCTTCTGTGGAGTTTACTTCTTCGTGGTTCGAGGACGCCGCGCGACGCGATTTCACGATCAATGCCCTCTCTTGCGACGAAAACGGGGCTCTTTACGACTTTTTCGATGGACTGCAGGACCTCCAAGAAGGTCGTGTGCACTTTATTGGAGACCCGCAAGATCGCATCGAAGAAGATCACCTCCGGATCCTGCGTTATTTCCGCTTTTGGGCTCGCTTTGGGCATGTGGCGCCAGAGCCGAACTTGCTGAAACTGCTGGAGTCCTCCGCGCTTCTGCTCGAGTCCCTCTCAGGAGAGCGGCTTTGGAAGGAGTTGTTGGGCATACTCGCCACCGCGCGCTTTGGGGAAGCGTTTTGGCTCATGAACCGGATCTTGGGTCCCATACTTGGGATTGTGTTTCCGAAACCCTTATCACGGGCGTTTTGGGAGCATCCACTTCTGCGAAATCCTCTCCTCCGATTGAGTATTGGGTTGCCCTCTGAGGCCTCGTACCGGCTGGCTTGTAGGCGGCTGCACCTTTCTAAGGTTGAGGCGAAGCACCTGGGAATTTTCCTCTCTCGAGAACCTTATGATGTGCAGGTGCGAGAAGAACGGTTGCAGCGCGTGCTGCTCCAATGCCCTCAGGGCGGGTGCGCAGAGCGTTTGGCGGCGGATATTGTGCATGCGGTTCTTAGGAAGCAGCTTGCGGAAGAGGAGGCGTTGGACCTTCTCAACGACGTAGCGCAGACGGTTTTTCCGGTGTTTCCCCTGACAGGATCTCTGCTCCTTGCTGCGGGTATGCCTCCGGGAGCCTCCATGGGAGAGATTCTCGAGAAAACCCACCGTTGGTGGGCTGCGAACAATGGAGAGCCGGACCAGGCGGCCTGTCTTGCGATGGCTCTGCAGGTGGCTGGGATTGGCGCGTAAGCGCGGGATGCGTCGTTGAGCGGATGAGCCTAAGAGCAGTTCGACGCGTGCTTTATGCGCGGAAAGCGCTGGTTCTGTCGCGAGCAATGGGCTCTTATGGATCAAAAGCTAGCGGGCGGCACCAAGCTCGCTCTTGCGGATTGGATGCAGGCGTAGTTCTTGAGAGTTTTTGCGAAGATATATGTGAGTATGCCTATACATATGTATTCCTAGGAGGTTCTAGTGTAGCGCTGGTGTAAGTGTACCGTTGCCTTTGCGACCTTACTAAACCGAATAGGTATCACAAAGGCCACTGCGGCATCGTGCCGTGGCCAGAGGCTAAGGAGAGTCTATGGATTGGTGGCGAATGCTCCGCGTAGCTACTATGAAACCTAATACAGATCTCTGCAGTTGCAGTTCTTGCGTGGGGTTGATGTAGGTGTATCGTTGCCCTTGCGCCATCTGTAGTAAATAGAGTTCGCAAGGGCCCCGCGTCCCTGTGGGCGCGGTTATTATGGACTTGGTACGGGCGTGTTTCTTTGCAGTTTGCGTTCGTCAAGTTTATGCAAGTGCGTCTGTTAACTCCATACATCATACAGGTGTACTTTCCTCAAAGTTTTCGCGTAACGTTGGTGTAGAGGGATCGTCGCCCTCATGACTACATTTAATAGAAAGAAGAGCATGAGAGCCCTGCGCCCCTACGGGGCGCAGTTATTGTAACTTGATACAGGGGTATTTCTTGGAAGTCTGGGTGTGAGACATGTGTGGGTGTACTTATAGTCCTTTTCTTGCGGAATTTCAGCTTTTCCTGATGTAAAAATACCCTTTAGAAGAATAACTTTATTTACCTTTTATCAACCTATAAGATTTAATCTGTTCCTCACATAATTGACTAAATAGGTAAAGATTGTGTCTCTGTTTGGCAGCATGAGAGTCTCTGTTGCGGGGTTTCGGGCTCAGGCGAAGAGGGTGGCTACGATAGCGGATAATGTCAGTAACAGTGATACAATGGGTTATAAGACGCACTCTGTCGATTTTACGTCAAAGGTGCATTATGGGCGATCAGCTCCATTAGGCAATGCTATCGCGCCGAGCTCTTTCCCATCTACAGACAACAATTCTTCCCCTTTTTACACCAGCTCTGGCGTCTCTGCGTATATGCTGATGCATCCCCAAGAGCAGGGAGAGTTGCAACGCACCGACCAGCCTCTGGACTTGGCCTTGGATGGAGACGGTTTACTCCTCGTTAAGGACAAGAGTGGAGCTCTTGGGGGGACCAGGACGGGCGCCTTTCATAGTACCAAAGAGGGCTATCTTCAAGACTCTAAAGGTCTCACCCTCCAAGGTTGGCCGCTGCTTCCGGAAGAGGGGGATGGCACCACATCGCCGGTCGTTCCTCTCTCTGCCGCCTTTGTAGGTCCCTTAGGAAACCTCGAAGATATCCAACTCATCAAGCTAGAGTCTGCACCCCCCAAAAGATCGACCCCTCCCAATCCTTTTGGAATAGGCTGGAGTACGCAGAAGGAGGCCGATGGGCTGTACTCTCTTCATCACTCCGCGGGCTTTACAAACGGCGCCTTAGGGTCTACCGAAAATACCCGCACTGAGTGCACCTTCGTAGATTCCCTCGGTCAAGAGCGTTCCGCAACGATGTATCTGTATGGCAATAACGCACCACTAACAGAGCGGGTCTCTCTCGTTTTTACCAATCCCAACAAATCTGTAGGGTTCAGATATTGGCCAGAGAGTAGTAATATGCAGATACTGAGCAATTGCACCTTTGATAGAACTACTGAGCAGACGATAGTCGTTACCTTCGCGGATACCGGGGCGGAACTGAGATTCAATCTGAGTGACGTAAAAATATCTTCTCTCGAAGCCCCCGACGTTGCTACGGGAGAGACCGTACCCTGGAAGGCTTCCCAAATCGTCCTCGAAGAAGGGACTGATTGGGTGGAGCAAAAGATGGCCTTCGGCGTCAATCACTCGGATAACTTTCTCTCGTGCGTAGAAATAAACAAGAGCGAAGATGGTTCTTTTACAGCGAGATTATTTCTTGAAAGCTACGGTGTTGACGTGAATCTCTCCTTTGATGAAAAAGGTGGGGTTTCGGGTTACAAGTTTACGGAGAATGGCGGCAGTGCCAACGATCCGAGTGTGGGAGTTATGCAGACAGGAGCTATCGTGAAGGGAGTTCATCTTGTCGATAGTGATAATAGCACTGACTATGGTGCAATAGATATCGATTTCGGTGCTTTTCGGATTATCAATAGGACAGGCTCCGATATCGTCATCAATGGGAGCACGATCAAACCGGAAGCTTCAGGACCAGAAGAGAGAATTCTTGAAGGGATCGAGGAAAAAGAGATCTTAGAGGAAACTGAAGCAAAATTTGCTCCCTCCTCTCTTTCCATCGACGAGAACGGCGTATTGAGTCGTCTTAAAGATAACGGAGACTGGGAGCCGGTTTACCTCCTCGCCTGCGGTCGTTTTGCGGCGATGGACGCTGCAGAGGAGCGGAATGGAGTCTACTACGCGACTCCTGCCTCCGGAGCTTTCCGAACTGGGGTTTCAGGTAAAGATGGATTCGGAACGATTACCTCAAGAACCCTAGAACGCTCTACCACGGATCTCGCCCATGAGCTCTCCGAGATGATCCGCGCCCAACATGCCTACGCCGCCAATACCAAAGTCCTCTCTACCATCGACGATATGCTTGAGGAGTTGGAGAGACTGTAAAGGAAGGGAGGAGGGAGCAGAGGTCGCAAAAGAGTGAAGGAAGAGAGTCAAGGAGGTAAAGGGAAGAGTTAGGGGAGATTGCAGGAAGATTCTACGATGTAGGACAAAGAGAGGAGTAGCCTTCCACATCACTGTAACCGCGCCATAATAGATGGCGCGAGGCCCTCATGCCAATCTTTCCGTTAAGTATAGTCATGAGGGCGACGATAACCCTACACCCACGTTACGCTAGAACCCTCTAGGAATACACTGGCACTAAAGTAGTAGACATACCCACACAGATCTTGTGCTCGAAACTTCAACACACACTCTTGCGTTTAAGGCCATGGTAACCGCGGCTGAACACCGCGGGGCCCTCATGACTATACTTAACGGAAAGATTGGCATGAGGGCCCCATACCATCATGGTGCGGCTATTGTGGGCTCAGTACAAGCACGATCCTTGAGAGTTTTGCTCGTAACGTGCGTATAAGATCGGCTACAGGCTTTATCTCAGCTAGCATCAATTCACCAGGCTAGAGCTAATACAGATCTCCACGGTTGCAGGTTATACGTAACACTGGTGTAGAAAGATCGTCGGCCTTTGTGACCGTACTTACACTGGACTAGTGTCACAAAGGCCCTGCGCCCCACGGGGCGCAGTTATTGCGACTTAATACTGGTGTATTCTTCTAGAATTTATGTGTGAGCACGTGTAGGTGTACTTATAGCCGTTTCTTTTCTGAGCGTTCAGCTTTTCCTACGTAAAAATACTCCTTAGAAAAAGGATAACTTTATTTACCTTTTATAAACATATATAGTTCAATCTGTTCTTTACGTAGATTGATTACAGGAGTACGGAACATGTCTCTGTTTAGCTCTATGAGGGTATCTGTCGCGGGGTTTCGGGCTCAAGCGAAGAGGATGGATGCTATAGCGGATAATGTGAGCAACAGTGACACGATGGGCTATAAGGCGCATTCCATTGCCTTCACTCCCCAAATAAATTGCCGGGGGGGGGGGGGCAGCTCCGTTAAGTAAAGAAACCTCAAATCATTCATTTGTATCTCCTGGCAATAATGGATTTTCTTCCTCTTTAGGCAACAATAATTTCTCTTCTTCTGGTTCTGCGCTCTCGATTTTTCCTGCTGGTTCTTCAGTAGGGAGCTCTAACCCCTCCACAAATCCTGGTTTTTCTTCCTCCCCTCATCCTTTGGCAGGAAATTCCGGTTCCTCTGCTGCTGCCTCCTCTAGTGCTGCAATGGGAAGTTCTCGCGCTTCCTCCAGCTCTGGTTCGCTCTACTCCAGCGCTGGCGTCTCTGCGCATACCTTGATGCATCTCCAAGCGCAAGGAGAACTACAGCGCACCGACCAGCCCCTAGACCTCGCCTTAGACGGAAATGGTTTGCTCCTCGTCAAAGACAAGAGTGGCACTCTCGGAGGTGCCAGGACAGGAACCTTTCACCTCACTAAAGAAGGCCTTATCCAAGATGCCAAAGGTCTCACCCTCCAGGGATGGCCTGTACTGCCCGGTGGAGCCGGCTCTACGGTCTCCTCTACAGGGAGCGCTGGAACAGGCACCGAAGCCTCTACTCCAGGCGGACCTGGAGGAGCTCCATCTGGCCCCGCCTCCACAGGAATCGGAACTACCGGAACTGGTGCTACAGGATCCGGCACCAACGCGGCTAACACCGCAGGGTCTGGCTCTGTCTTCAACACATCTACGCGTGGAGCTGCGGTCCAATCTGCTTCACCCCCTCCCACTGCTGCCTTTCTAGGCCCCCTAGGGGCCCTTGAAGATATTCAACTCACCAAGCCAGGATCTACGCCTCCTCTCGGAGGGGCTACTCCTCCTGAAGAACCAGCTCCTCCACCACAGCCCGCCCCTCCCACAGAGGAAGTGGCTCTCCCTGAAGAGCTCACTCCTCCAGAAGAACTCGCCCCTCCCGAGGAACCCATTCCTTCCAACGCCTACGGAACCGCATGGTCCATGAAAAAAGAAGCCAAGGGACTGTACTCGGTCCACAGGACCGCGAGCTACGCAGGGGAGGATCACGACTATGCCTTCATCCGGCGTACCCTCGTAGACTCCCTCGGAAACAAACACGATGTGGAGATGAATATACGGCAACTTGCAACATACTCGTACCTTGAGATCGCCTCTGCCTCCGATTCCGCCTATCCCAAGATCAACATATATTTTCGCGATGGAAACGGTACGTTTTCTACAGGCAGTAGAGATAGCACCGGTCTTAGCACCGCTTTCGACGAGACCGCTAAGCAGCTTGTGATCACCTTCACAGACACCGGAGCTCAGTTAACGCTCGATCTCAGCGATGTACAGCAGACACGTGGAGCAGATCACCCCAGGCTCAACTCCGGAGAAACCTTTTCCTGGACTTTCCCTCCCATAGTCTTCCGCGATGGAATCTATCGGGCGCTACAAGGGAGATATACGGCGATCAACGCCCTGAGCGAACGTTGGATTGCGTATTTAAGGATAGAAAGGAGCGAGGATGGGCTGTTGACAGGGACGTTCGAGCTAGCTGGCGCCGGTGTTGAGGCGGACCTTCGTTTTGATGAGGAAGGGAGAATCTCGGGCTATAAGTTCACGAAGAACGCTAGCAGCACCAGAGATCCAAGCGTGGGGATCGAGTATACCGGATCCATCGTGAAGGGTATGTATCGTAGTAGTATCTATGGTCCTATCAGCGCGGATTTGAGCAGCGTTCAGGCTCTGTACACGCCTGGGCCTCCGGAGCTGGAGGAGGTCGTTGAAGAGTCTGAAGAAGCGGACCCTTCCTTGCCTCCCGCGACCTCCGTTACAGCAGGGAACACCTCAGAAGGAAACGTGGCAACGGCACCCCTCTCTTCTTCCTCTCTCTCCATCGACGAGAACGGAGTGCTGAGTCGCCTCAAGGACAACGGAGACTGGGAGCCACTCTACCTCCTCGCTTGCGCTCAGTTCGCAGCGATGAACGCTGCAGAAGAGCGCAATGGCGTCTACTACGCCACCCCTGCCTCAGGACCCCTTAAGACCGGAGTCTCGGGGAAAGAGGGCATGGGGACGATCACCTCCGGCACCTTAGAGCGCTCCACCACAGACCTCGCCCATGAGCTCTCCGAAATGATCCGCGCCCAACACGCTTACGCCGCCAATACCAAAGTCCTCTCTACCATAGAGGATATGCTTGAGGAGTTGGAGAGATTGTAGGGGGGGGGGGGGAGAAGCAGCTTAGCCGCGCCACGATAAGTGGCGCGAGGCCTTTGTGACACCTGTTCGGGTTAGGAAGGGCACAAAGGCGACGATGCATCTACACACACCTTACGTATAACCCATCCACAGAGATCTGTACTGACTTCCAACCAACAAAATTATGTTAGTCAGGGTGGAGACTGCGGACTTGATGCAAGAGTATTTCCTGTATGAGTTACCTTCCTGAATATAAGTGTATTTCTAGAGGGTTCTTGCGTAGCGCTGATGTGGGTGCATCCACGCTCTTGCGACAGCTGAAGTAAACAGACTGCGCAAGAGCCCCGCGGCGTCTAGCTGCGGTTAATGTGGGCCTTATGCGGGCATATTTTCTAAGCTCCAGACTAACAACCTCATATTAGATGGAATAGAGCATATTGAGATTCAGTGTCTGGTTACCACCTCTATTGGGCTCTTTAGGCCCACTCTTCCCGATCTTGCACTCTCTTGTTTGCTTTTTCTTGCAGAGAACCTGTTTAAAAAGGGTAAGAGGACCTATGGCATGATCCTGAGCGGCTCAAGAGAGGAGCTGATGCTTGTTGTTCAGGAAGAGATTCTTGAAGGGCCGATGCGTTGAATAGAGCAAACTTTAACAGACTGGTCGTGTATAGCGAGAATCCTCGCCGCATCTTCCCTTGCAGCAGCGAGTCCAAGGGAAGAGTCCCCTTAAAGGTTACAGCCTTCTGAAGCTTTGCGAAGAGGCGTTGTGTGAAGTCCAATGGCTTAAGAGACGACACTTTCTTCTTGAACTTGAAGGAGTGTGAGCTCCGGTATAACAACGGCGGTAAGGATCCTCTCAGCTTATTGACTCAACTGGCCAAGTGACGAAAAAGACGCTGGGCGAGAGCCGGGGAAAATACACCTGCATTCGATGGAAATTGTCTCATAGGGGTATCAGTCCTTCTCCGAACAAGCAATCGGATAGATGGATGAATCGACAGCGGTTTTACACAAACCTTTCAAAAGAATGTGTCTGCATAAAGCCCGCAATGACCGCGCACCATGGGGGATGCGGGGCTCTTGCACAGTCTATTTACTCTAGTTGTCGCAAGAGCGTGGCTGCACCTACAGCAGCCTTACGCATAAACTTCTAAGATATATCTCTGTATCAAACGTGTAGAAAACTGCGTCCTATAGGGACGCAGGGCCTTTGTGACATTTTGTTTGAGCTAGTAATGGCACAAAAGCGACGATGACCCCACACCGCCCTTTGCGCGAGGATTGTCCCTGCACTCAGGCTTCCCCTCCTCACGCCCGTACCACAGGGCGGTTTCCTCGCCCCCGCCTTGTTAGGCATGGAACAACCCTTCTTCCGCCTGTGTAAATCTGCTAACGTGGAGCATGTTGCTGCGGACACGGTTGGCTCGGCGCTCTCTGGCGGGGTCGTGTTTCCTCTTGCTATCTGGTTTTTTCCTTTTCAGCCGTAATTCCTCCGAAACGCTCCAGTTGAGTGGCTACGTTGAGGGAGAATTTGTCTACATCACGCCGACAACTTCCGGTATTTTGGAGGAAATTTCCGTCACTAAAGGACAAAGAGTCAATCCTGGACAGCGCCTTTTCGCTCTGGACACGACCAGTTTACAAGCTGCACTCGATCAGGCCTTGGCAAGGTACTCCAACCTCACCAAGGGAAAGCGACCGGAAGAGATTGCGGTGCTCACCAAACAAAAAGAGCAGGCGGAAGCGAATCTCGTGAACGCGCGCAAGGCACACAGGAGGTACACCCAGCTCTTGGAGACTTCCGTGGTCAGTCAGGCTGCTGTGGATCAGAAAGCGGCGATGCACCATTTTTTCCGCGCTAGGGTCAGAGAGCTCTCCGCAGCCCTTGAGGTGGCGAAACTGGGAGGCCGGAAAGATGAGGTAGAGGCTCTGCATCAGGAGGTGATTCGCGCAAGGAACAACTTGGAGAACGCCATGCCGAAGGCGCGACAGAATGGAAGAATCGAAGAGGTTCACTACCACATAGGGGAATTCGTAAGGGCGGGCATCCCCGTGGTGAGTTTTCTGCCTGACGCAAATATTAAAATTCGATTTTTCATACCAGAAAAAGAACTGCCCCGCATTCGTATCGGACAAAGAGTCAAGGTGACTTGGGATGGGAGCCATGAGGTCATAGACGCTAAGGTGCGTTTTCTCTCTTCTAAGGCCGAATTCACGCCTCCCATGATCTATAGCACGCGTTCTCGCGAGAAACTGGTGTTCATGGCAGAGGCGCTTCCGGAGGCCTACAACGAGCATATGCACCCTGGACTGCCCGTGACTCTGCTTCTGGAGCGATGAAGCGTGTCGGCCCCCTCTTATGCCATTGATGTGCGCGACCTCTCCAAGACCTTGGAAGGGCGTTTGGTCGTCAATCACGTGGATGTTCGCGTTCAGAGAGGCAAGATTTACGGCTTCCTGGGGCCCAATGGAAGCGGGAAAACGACAACGATTCGCATGCTGTGTGGGCTTCTGACTCCCGACGCAGGAGAGGGGACCTGTCTCGGGCTGGACCTGCGGAAAGACTTGGAACAAATCCGCTTGAAAGTGGGATACATGACGCAGAAATTTAGCTTCTGGGAAGATCTGACCATTGAAGAAAACCTGAACTTTGTGGCCAGCGTATTCGGCATGGATACCCCCAAAGAGCGTGTCCGTTCCTGTATGGAGCGCTTCAACCTGGCTGCGCGCGCGCATCAACTAGCGGGAGCCCTGTCTGGAGGGTGGAAGCAAAGGCTGGCGCTTGCCGCGTGTGTGCTGCATGAGCCAGAATTGCTGCTGCTCGATGAGCCCACGGCGGGTGTTGACCCGAAGGCCAGAAAGGAATTCTGGGACGAAATCCGCGCATTGGCAGCGCGGGGGCTGACGGTGCTAGTCAGTACCCACTACATGGACGAGGCGGAGCGCTGCGACCAGATACTCTATGTCGCCTACGGCAACATCATGGCGGAAGGAACGGTGGAGGAGATCCTTCAACAGTCTGGATTTTCCTCCCTAGAGGATTCTTTCATTTACTACGTCAATCAGGCCATGGAAAACCAGCCGTGAAGTTCTCTTTTTCAAGAACAGGAGCGATCTTGAGAAAAGAATTTCTGCAGCTCAAGCGAGATCGCGCTACAGCCGCAATGGTCATCTTGTTTCCCCTCATGCAATTGCTTTTGTTCGGATATGCCATCAATAACGACCCCAAGCATCTCGATACCGCGGTTTTATCGAAGGATAACAGCATATTCGCTCGCGATTTCATCGTGGGCATGAAAAATTCTGAATATTTTTGCGTCGATCAGGAAGTCACCTCTGAGAAAGAAGGCAGGAAATTATTGCAGGAAGGAAAGGTGCACTGCGTTATCACCATTCCGGAGCATTTTGCGCGCGATCTTGTCCGAGGGAAGCGGCCAATGGTGCTCCTGGAGGCAGATGCCACGGATCCGATCGCGGTGGCGGGCGCTATCGGGGCAGCGCCTAGAATAGGAGCCGAGAGTCTTGCCAAGGATCTCAAGGGAGCCCTCTCTCTCTTGCGGCCCGCAGCGGACCCCTTCACCCTGTGCATCCACAAAGTGTACAACCCAGAGGGTCTGACGCGTTACAATATCATTCCTGGCCTGATTGGAGTGCTCCTGACGTTGATGGGGATGATGGTAACCGCCATTTCCCTCACGCGTGAGAGAGAAAGGGGCACCATGGAGAACATGCTCTCCATGCCCGTAACACCTCTGGAGGTCATGGTGGGGAAAATTGTGCCCTACATCATGATTTGTTATGCGCAGGCAGCTGTTATCGTCATTTTTGCCTATTTCCTCTTTGAAATTCCTGTTTTAGGAAATTGGGGATTGCTGGCGTTGGCGCTCCTAGCGTTTATCATCTGCAATGTTGCTCTGGGATTTGCCATCTCCACCATGGTCAGGAATCAAATGCAATCGATTCAGGTGACTATGCTTGTGTTTCTGCCTTCCATGCTCCTTTCTGGTTTTATGTTCCCCTTTCGCGGAATGCCACTGTGGGCACAAGCGATTGGAAGCAGCGTTCCCATTACGTATTTCATACGTATTGCTAGAGGGATTTTGCTGAAGGGAAGCACTTTCTGGGAAATATGGACAAATCTCTGGCCACTCCTGCTCTTTATGTGCATCACAGCCGCAGCCGCTGTGAGGCTCTACAAAAAGACGCTTGACTGAGAAGGTGGGGGGGGGGGGGAGGGTCCCCCCTCCCATCAAGGAAGCGCAGGAGCCTCAGGGCGTTTCCATCCCTGCTCGAACTTCTGAGCAGAGACCTCCTCCCCGTTGGGAAGAACGACCCATGCTTGCGGGCTTCCAGCGAAAGCTCCCTCCTCAGCTAAGAACCAACCTCAAAGGTAATGGGACCAAGAGATGGGCAACGCGTAAAACACTCCATTTTAAGGGCCTCTACGTCTTTAGGAAGAGCAATGAACCTGTCCCCGTTATAGCGGGAGCGGATTTCTATTCTTCTCACAGATTGAGAATTCACCTCAAAGGTGACAGTGGAAAGCAATTTGCAACGAAAGAAACAATCGTCTCCGAGCTCCCTTAAGCTCGCTGGAAGGCAAAGGGACGGCAACCCAGAGCAGCGAAGGAAAGCTTTCTTTCCTATGCTCACAAGTTGAGAATCCGCCCCAAAGGTGACAGTGGAAAGCAATTTGCAACGGAGAAAACAACTGTCTCCGATCCTCTGCAAGCTCGCCGGAAGGTAAAGAGACGTCACGCCAGAGCGACAGAAAGCTCCTTCTCCTATGCTCACAAGTCGAGAACCCGCCTCAAAGGTGACGATAGAGATTGGCAATAGTAAAAACAACCACACCCAAGCTCCCTTAAGCTCGCTGGAAGGCAAATGGACTGTATGGCGGAATAAGCGAAAGCGTTATCCAGTATACTGGCGAGTTGAGAGTCTGCTTCAAAAGTAACGGTGACAAGAGACGAACAATGCGCGAAGCAGAAAATCGGGAGCTCTGTGACAGTGTGGTCAATCCATAGATCTTGCGGGATTCCAGTACCTGCGTAGACGCCACTGGTGGGGCTTGGTCGCACACCTCCAATGAGGATTTCCAAAACACCAGAACCACCAAATACGAGAGGCCCCAGATTCTCTATATTGGGAAGCGATATATGCCCTAAAGCCGTTGTGCCCGCAAACGCCCTGTCTCCAACAGTACGA
>JAISAP010000053.1 GCA_031266655.1 Holosporales bacterium
TCCCGTAGGGACGCGGGGCTCTTGCGAAGCTCTATTTAGTCCAGTTGTCGCAAGAGCGTGGATGCAACTACATCAACGTTACGCAAAAGCTTCAGAGAAATTCACTTGTAGCAGGGTGGTAGACTCACTTGCATATACGTTGCGAAAAAACTTCGACGTAAACACTTGTGCTGGATTTGCACAATAACCGCGTCCCATAGGGACGCAGGGCCTTTGTGACATCAACTTGTTGTAAATACGGTCATCAAGGCGACGATGCTCCTACACCGGCATTACGCTAGAATCCCTAGCAGTGCACTTGTATAAAGGTAGTAGACGCGCCAATACAGACTTTGCGGTCAGCACTGCAACGTAAACGCTTGCACCGAGTTCATGATCACCGCGCCACAATAGGTGGCGCGAGGCCCTCATGCCACCCTTCTTGTTCAATAAGGCCATGAGGGCAATGATCCTCCTACATCAGCGTTACGCAAAAGCTTCGACTACAAAGATCGGCTCCTTCCAGCACAATTATGCTGTCAGTGGATGCCCCTACACCAACATTACGCAAAAACTTTAAGGGGATACACCCGTACTAAGCCTGCAGTAGTGGGTATATCCACGCCAACTTCGCACTAAAACTTCCAAGAAGTATACTCATCCTAGGATGTAGTAGCCGCGCTACAGCAAATAGCGCAGAGCCTTTGTGGCACCTTACTCAGCTCGACAAGGCCACAAAGGCGACGATCTTTCTACACCAGCGTTACGCGAAAACTGCAACTATGGAGACTTGTATTGGCTCCAAACTGGTAAATTGATGCTAGCTGAAGTAAAGCCTGTAGCCGATCTTATACACACGTTACACGCAAAACTCTCAAGGATCTCGTTTGTACTGAGTCCGAAGTAACCGCGGCTGAACGCTGCAGAGCCCTCATGCTCATCTCTTACGGTGAGATAAAGTCATGAGGACGATGATGCCCCGCACCAGTGTTGCACAAAAACCTTGGGAGCAGATTCCTGCACTAGGTCCATAATAGACGCGCCCCAACGGCACGAAGCCTTTGTGACACCTTTTCAGTCTAATGGGGCACAAAGGCAATGATATCCCCGCTCCAGTATTACGTGCAAACTTCAAAGAATCACATCTGTACTAAGCTCGCAGTAGTGTCTACATCAACCCTGTGCAAACCCTTCCAGGTAGCACTCGTGCCGAGCTGCGTAGCAGCCGCACCTATAGGCGCAGAGAATATCTAGGACATCCATTCAGCATCGCAGGACCAATGAGGAGTGTGCCCCCGCAGCAAGGAGCGCACGTGCGTCAGGAGAAAACCCTAGCAAAAATCGCCAAGGCAAATCAGCGTGTCCGGACAAGTAAAAGCGCCCTCAATGATCTAACAGCACAAAAACAGACTGTAGAGAGTCCTCTACCGCAAAACAAAATGCTGAAACAGAGGGCGCAAGGCATCGATCCAAAACGGATCATAAAACCCTGGGATTTCTTCTCTATTTTGGGTGCGCGCACGTTGCAAGGCGAACGTTGAAACTCCTTTGTGTCTCATACATTGCGCAATTTCCGTAACCTGCTCCTGAGAGAGAAAACTAGGATGTGCGGTCACCCGCACCTCGCAAGGGATTCCGCTTTGAGCCAAAAGATCCAAGCTCTTTTCTGCGAGAAGCCCGCTATCTGGCACCTGCGTGATCGATGCGTACTCCTGAAAAGGCGCTTTTACATCAAATCCTACCCAGTCTACAGAAGGCAGAACCGCCTCAAGCCGTTCTGGAGACAATCCTGAAGTATGCAACGCCACCAGGAATCCAAGCTCGCGAACACGCTCAATGAACCACTCCAACGACTCTTCTGCGAGGGGGTCACCTCCGCTGAAAACGACTCCATCCAGTTTACGCTTTCGAGACTGCAGAAACACATCCACTTCCTGCCAAGGGAGACTCGCTTCCGTACGACCTACATGCTGCAGGTGCGGATTGTGGCAATACGTACAGCGCCAAAAACACCCCTGCAGAAAAACGACAGCAGCAAGGTATCCTGGGAAATCTAAAGTGGTGAAGGGGACGAACCCCCCCACCCATCTTTCTTTATTCGTTGCATCCTTCGCAACCGTGGCAGCAGCCCTCAGGCCCTCCTGCACCAGGCTCTTTGAAGAAAGTCCGTTCTTCATGTTCACTCTTCTTTCCTGCATTAAACGCAGAAGTGGGCCGATGGTACCCCATCACGCGCGTCCACACTTCGCAAGGCTGCCGTTCTTCGTCCTTCAAAGGCACTTTCGTATCGTATGTCATATCTACCTCCATTATGCCACGGACCTATTCCGCTGTTTTTGGATTATAAGCGCTTCGTCACAAAAAGGACAGAACCTATGCTCCCCTGCAATATACCCGTGGGTCGGACAGACCGAAAAGGTAGGCGTAATGGTAAAATAGGGCAATCGGAACTGCTCGGCCACACGCCGAACGAAGGACCGACAGGAACTTGCGCTCGAAATCCTCTCGTTCATATACAGATGCAACACCGTGCCTCCCGTGTATTTCGTTTGCAATTCGTCTTGTATCTCCAGTGCTGCGAAGGGATCGTCCGTGCTTCCCACCGGCAGCTGAGAAGAATTGGTGTAGTAGGGCGCCTCCTTTTTCCCCGCCTGAATAATATTCGGGAAGCG
Source organism: Holosporales bacterium (assembly GCA_031266655.1). GTDB lineage: Bacteria > Pseudomonadota > Alphaproteobacteria > UBA3830 > JAIRMZ01 > JAIRMZ01. The sequence continues at coordinate 2,652 of JAISAP010000053.1, forward strand.
TTTGGCATCCTCTTTAGCGAACCTATAGGTCGCACCTTCTGCGGGTGTCGCCTCAAAGTTGTACATATGCCCCGTCTCTTCCTGGAAGGAGATGAGAAGCGCTCGAAAGTGGTCGAGAACACGGCAGGCTAGCGCACGCCCCTGAGGCTGCGTAATGTCATAGGTATCTCTCGAGAAATTCCGAATCATTTCGTTGATTCCATTCGCTCCAATGGTCGAAAAATGGTTGCGCAAAGTCCCGAGATACCGTTTCGTATACGGAAACAACCCGTGATCCATGTGGCGCTGAATGATTTTGCGCTTGATTTCCAAACTCTGCTTCGCAAATGTACAGAGCTCTGTGATGCGCGCCATCAGCCCCTCTTCGTTGCCCGCATGCAAGTACCCTACACGCGCACAGTTAAGCGTCACGACGCCAATCGAGCCGGTTTGCTCCGCTGAGCCGAACAGTCCATTGCCTCGCTTAAGAAGTTCGCGCAGATCCAGTTGCAGACGACAGCACATCGACCGCACCATGCCTGGCTTCAAGTCAGAATTAAGAAAATTCTGAAAATACGGCAGACCATACTTGGCTGTCATCTCGAAAAGCGCCTCTGTATTCGGCCCTTCCCACCGAAAATCCGGTGTCAGATTGTAGGTCGGGATGGGGAAGGTAAAAACACGACCTTTAGCGTCCCCATGCGTCATGACTTCGATGTAGGCCCTGTTGAGGATATCCATCTCCTCCTGCAGATCGCCGTACACAAACGGCATCTCCTCCCCGTTGATGACAGGAGCCTGCGTGCGCAAGTCCTCCGGACATACCCAATCGAACGTGAGGTTCGTAAAGGGCGTTTGCGTCCCCCAGCGGGAGGGGACATTCAGGTTATAGATAAACTCCTGCATGCCCTGCTTCACGTCTTCGTAACGCAAACGATCCCGCCGCACATACGGAGCAAGATAGGTGTCAAAAGAGCTAAAAGCTTGTGCTCCTGCCCATTCGTTCTGGAGAGTTCCCAAAAAATTTACCATTTGCCCCAGAGCGCTGGAGAGGTGCTTGGGAGGGCCAGCTTCTGCCTTACCTAACACGCCATTAAACCCTTCACTGAGGAGCATCCGAAGGGACCAGCCAGCACAATACCCGGACAACATATCCAAGTCGTGAATGTGAAAATCCCCTTCGCGGTGCGCTAGGCCCACGTGTTTGGGGTAGACATGATTTAACCAGTAATTGGCGATGACCTTCCCAGCAGTGTTCAAAATGAGCCCCCCAAGGGAATACCCTTGGTTGGCATTGGCCTTCACGCGCCAATCGACCTGATCCAGATACTCGTTCACAGAGGCCACAACATCAAGGATGGCCTTGTGGTCTTCTCTCAGTTTGGAGTGCTGCTCACGGTAGACGATGTAAGCGCGGGCGGTCTTAAAGAAGTTAGCGGAAATGAGAGTCTGCTCGATGATGTCCTGCATCTGCTCGACAGAGGGAGCTTGAGGAGTCGATCTATGCCGTAAGACCTTCAGCGTTTGCGCGAGGAGAAGCGCTGCCTCTTCCTCGCCGAACTCCCCCGTCTCAGCGCCAGCGCGCGAGATGGCGGATCGGATCCTCTCCTCGTCAAATGCAACAACCTCTCCATCGCGCTTCAGGACGCTTTTAGGAAGCAAATAAGAATCTTTCTGCATATATTCCTCTCATAGTTAACAATCTTAAAAAGATGGCTCAGCATACAAGCCTCTCCCTTGCGTGTCCAGGTGGCGAAAACTGAGAGAAATGGTGCCCAGGGACGGAATCGAACCGCCGACACGAGGATTTTCAGTCCTCTGCTCTACCGACTGAGCTACCTGGGCCCGGGGATACGCATAGAGGAAGCGCTTCAGAAAGTCCAGTAAAGCAAGAGTGAAAGGGGCGTCCTACGGGAAAGCGTGGTACCGGAGTGGATCCTTGGAGCGCTTGGGCGGATGGGATCGTGGCGCGGCATAAACAGGGAAGACTCCGGTGTTTGGCTGGTGTTGAAGAGAGAGGATAAAGTATTTATTAGCACGGTTCCGAATGACTCAGGAGAAGGGTCACATCTCCATCCTTCAGGGAAAGATTCTGGAGGGATCTATGGTTCACACAGGTGACTGGAGCTCTTACGATGAGCTTGTTGTGAATGGGGATGACTATTACCGAGCTTTTCAATGTAAGAATGAGCTTGCTAGAGATAAGAGCTACATTAATAGCATGGAGGCCTTTTGGAGCTTCGCGAAGAGACGTTGCGTTAAGTTTAATGGTCTAAGAGGCGATGTCTTCCTTTTGCGCTTGAGGGAGTGTGCGGTATAACAGCAGGGGCGAGAACCTCCTCAGGTTATGGACTAATCTGGTCAAGTGGCAAACGAGATGCTAGGAGAGAGCCTTATTTTCTTGGTGGGCCTGTTAATCTAGGAGATTGCCACACGGGTTTCGCACCTGTGGGGGTGGTTGCTGTGGCTTTAGTGCGAGCATTTACGTTGGAGTTTTGCTCGTAAAGTTTGTGCAGGTGTATCTACTACCTCAATACAAGTCTCCGTAAACGCAGTTCATAAGTAACGTTGGTGTAGAAGCATCAATGCCCTTGCG
>JAISAP010000069.1 GCA_031266655.1 Holosporales bacterium
AGCAACGTCATCCCGCGGTAGAAGTTAAGGGGGTTGAAAATCCTGACTTCTTTGCTCGCAAACTGCGGCATCATCTCGCTGTGATGGACGATCGGCCCCGCGACAAGTTGAGGAAAAAAGCAGACAAACAGGCAATAGCTAAGAAAGCTCTTTTCCTGCACTTTTTCCTTGTAGCAATCTACCAAGAACGCAATCTGCTGAAATGTGAAAAAGCTAATCCCAATGGGAAGGGCGATTGCCGGGAAACGGATCTGGGCTCCGGCCAGCTGATTGAAAGTTTCTAGGACAAAACCTGTGTATTTGTAGTATCCAAGGGCCGCTACGTTAGCGCAGACACCGAAAATCGTGAGGGCGCGCTTTCTTGTCAACGATCCTTGGATCTTCCTTCCAACCCAGTAATTTCCGAGGATCGAGCAGAGAATCACGGCCAGATAATCGAAGTCCCAAAAGGCGTAGTAGAAAAGCGAGGCAAGGACCAAAAACGCCAGCGGGAGCTGAGCTAGACGCGTTTTGCACAGCAGATAGTAGACCGCAACCACAACGGGCAGGAAGATCCACATAAATTCGTAAGAAGAAAAAACCATCCATCCCCCTGCTGTGTCCTTGTAGAAGAAATAAGGCGCCTTCGCAAGACCACCGCCATTCGGGAGCGCGTTTCCTAGGAGGGCACTTTCACCCTAGCAGCGGGATAGAATTCTGAGACAGCCCACTGGGTCGGTCTGCTTGCCGTTTCTGGCGCAATTATGACTATAAGGGGGAAAACAGGATATGATAAGGAAAGATAGACGCTAATGGCGTAGAGAGAAGCGCAACTGGTGCCGTTTTCGCAACACCAGTTGGCTGAGTAGGTTTTACTGTGGATGCTCTCCTAGAAATTGTTGAGCCCTGCGGACATGCTGCTCATCTAATGTTCCCGGATACCGCGATTCCAGTTGTATCAGCTGCCGGGCAGCATAAGGTCGTATATCTGGGGAGTATGAAGTCTCACCGTTGAGTAACGTAAGGAACCCCTCCGCCAGAGCTTGTTGTACTCTCTGAAAATCCTCGCCCAATATCCCCGGAGTACGCATCTCCAGCTGTTCCAACTCCTGGGCAGCAAAAAACCGCTCCTCGGGGTTAGTTCCACTCAAACTATCTATCAAAATTTTCCGTACTCCCTGGGCATGTTCACCCAATATGCCTGGGGTACACAGCTCCAGCTGCTCCAACTTTCCGGCAATAAAGATACGCGCCTCTGAGTGGGGACAGACCATCAATTTTGGATGCCACAGCCCCATCTGCTCTGACTTGTGGGCAGCAAGAACTAGCTTCTCGTAGCAAGATTGATCGGATAACATGGGGAGGTAACTCTCCACCAAAATTTCCTGCACTGCTTGGGCATCTTCACCCAGTATTTCCGGGTTCTGTTTCCCCATCTGCCACAACTTCTGGGCAACGGCAAACTGCATCGGTGCGTTGGGTTCATACAACCGTGCACGGCAACCTTCCACCAGAGCGCGTTGCACTACTTGAGCATCTTCGCCCAATATTCCCGGGTTCTGCTGCTCCATTTGCTCTAACTCTTGGGCAGCGGTAAACTGCTCCTCTTGGGAAGCCCCCTTCAGTTGATCGAGGAGGCTCTCCATGCTCCCCGCGCTGAGCGTTATGAAAGTTGCTGTCAGAAGTAACAGCTTGTTTAAATTATGCATAATGTTGTTTCCTTTTTGTTGAACTACGAGCACACTATACACGACCTTTGTCCTGTTTGTCAAATCCTTAGAAGAATTTTAATGTGCTCTGCTGTCATTGTCGGAGAACTCGCGCTAGGGAGAGGTCTCTTTGTCGCTGGGCTTTCTAGCAAACATTGACAACACAAGAACAAGCACAACTGGTGCCGTGTTCTCACAACACCAGTTGGCCAAAGGGCTTTACCGTGAACGTTCGTTCAGGATTGGCCACGCCCTCTGGGGATTCTCACCCGATACCTCTGAGGCCCGATGCCCGTTTCAACGTTCAGGCAACAACAGGAGACGTCCTCTTAAGCGTAAGCGCCACTCAAGTTGGAGTTTTAAATCTTCCCACTCTTTTTGCCTAAACTCAAAAAGGACGCCCAATTCAACTATCTTCCCATGGCAAACCCGCCCACAGCATTCACAAGCTCTGGTGTCAGCAACCTACGTCGCGAATCCGGAACCACACCCATACAGCGCGGAGTTGGCCTCGTTCAGAGCGCGCAGCAGCGCTGCCCCGAGAGCCTCGTTCAATTCCTCCGGGCTCTGCAGCTCCACCAGTCCCGACTCTTGGGCGGACGGCGCCAAAGAGTCGGACTCGTCCGAGGATTGGGAAAGATCCTCTGGATTTCCCATACCGTTCGCACCGAACGTCACGAGAGTTGCTGTCAGAAGTAACAGCTTGTTTGCATTATACATCGTGTTGTTTCCTTTTCTGTCAAACCCCGGATGTGTATGTCCGATACTTCACCTTGTCAAGTCCCTAGAAGAATTTTAATGCTCTTGCGCATCACACAAAGGCGACTTTTCTGAATTTGCTGCTTTTGCGGAGATCTCCTAAAATTCTTTCAATCCTGGAGGGGGAATGAACAAGACCTTGGTTGTCGCTGTCGTTGTCGGGGGACTCGCGCTGGGGGGCGTCTTCTTCGTCGCTGGGATTTTTACAGGAATTTCTGTTTCCTTGAAGGAAGAACCCGTTCCCGTCTCTTCTGAACACTGGCCACCGAAATCCTCAAAATCTCCCGCCTCTGCTCCAGAAGGTGCTCCACACGCTCCTGCGGGAGGGGTCCTTCAATCCCAAGTCCAGCAGGCAGAAGATAAGGCGCGCATCCGCGCGGAGAATGTTCCTCAGCGGGGCATTGAAAAACTCTTTGAGAAAGTGCCGCAGACGGCTGAGACGACGCCTTTTGCTAACGCCCTCAAAGGGGCTGCGCAGACTTCTGTGGCGCGAGCGGAAAGTGCTTCTCTTGATCCGGCGAAGAAGTCGGACAAGGATTCTGCGGAGGGAAAAGAAGACCCAGCGCCTAAGAAAGAAGCCTCTGAGGCCTCCGCCAAGCCTGATTCTGCAGTAAAACCTGATGCCCCAGCGAAGCCTGACTCTGCCGCGAAGAAGGAGGCTCCTCCCTCGACACAACAAGAAACTCCCAAAAATCTCCAGCTGGAGGAGGCTTCTCCCATTTTGGTTACTAAGCCTGATAAGCTGATCCCCACAACGGAGGAGCTTTTTGAGGAACTGAGCGGAGAGGAAGAAGAGACGCCCGCACCCGCTCCGAAAGAGGCCGCTCCCATGTTCCTTTTCATTGGGACGCTGTCTTACGAAGAGATGTCTCGTGTCTCCACCCTTCTCAGGGGGCATGGGTACAAGCTCTTTAAGCGCAAAGTTCCCTCCCGGGAGACGCAACGGTTTCAAGTATTTTCCGGTCCTTTCCGGAATCCGCGCAACGCACAACCCCTGCTTCGCTGGATGAAGGAAAACGGCTTCAAAAACGCTGTGCTACTCTCCCTCGATGCGCTGAAAAAGAAACGGTAGACTCAGTCTATGCGCTATGCGATCGCTTTCTGCGCCTCTTCAAGAGTGGTAGAGATGAGAATGATCTTATCAAACCCACTCATCCGGAAGACATCCAGAATCCGCTCCGCCATGCAGCACAGGACAAATCCTCCCCCTGCGCTTTTCAGCTTCTTTCCGATCATCAGGAAAATGCGTAGTCCCGCGCTCGATATGTAGTCCACATGCTCCAAGGAGATGATAAGGTGCGTGCACCCCTCCGTATCGAGCAAGCTTGAGAGCTTCTCCTCAAAGGCACGAGACGAGACGGTGTCGATGCGTCCCTTAGGCTTAAGAATGGTCCCTTTCTCAAAGGACGTCTGTTCGAACTCCATGGTTTACTCCTTTCTCTATTGCACGAGAGAAGTGCCGCATCCTTTCGAGGATCCCCCCTCGGATGCCTTTGTCTTACTCGCTTTTTCTTCAGAAACATCACGCTTCTGCAGCATCACAATCTCCTTGGTGTCTGCAGCTTCCTTCGGGTCTCGCAGCACGTATCCGCGGCCCCAAATGGTTTCTATGTAGTTTTCGCCCCCCGTGGCTTCCATGAGCTTATGGCGCAACTTGCAGATAAACACATCGATAATCTTGGCGTCAGGCTCATCCAGACCCCCGTAGAGGTGGTTTAAGAAGACCTCTTTGGTAAGAGTGACCCCCTTCCGCAAGCACAGAAGCTCCAGGATTGCGTATTCCTTGCTGGTCACACGGACAACGGCTTTCTTATCGACATGGACAGTGTGCGTTTGCAGATCCACACTCAGGCGGCCTACATGAATGGTGGATTGCGGATGTCCCCTAGAACGGCGCACCACCGCTTGAATGCGGGCAATGAGCTCTTTTTTATCGAAAGGCTTTGTGAGGTAGTCGTCCGCCCCCATATCGAGGCATTTGACGCGGTCCAAGATGCCCAACACACCGGAAATGACGACAATCGGCGTTTTCGTGTTCCCCGCACGCAGGCGACGGATAATCTCAACCCCATTAAGATCCGGAAGAACGAGATCCAGAAGGATCACGTCGTAATCGTAGAGACGCCCTATTTCTAGGCCGTCCTGCCCCATGTGGGCCAAATCGACGACGCACCCATAATTTCTGAGAACGAGTCCGATCCCCTCTGCTATCTGGGAGTCATCCTCCACCACCAATGTTCGCATCTTTCTCCTCCACGAACAGGAATTCCACATTGGATCTTTTAGAGATGATATTAAATTTTTCTTAAAATATGAAGTTTTTCTTTTCTAAGAACCGTTCAGCCCTCTGAGAAGATGTGCCGCAGAACGATCTTCCCATTCCTTTGACTTAGCACCATGGCCATGCTAGACCGAGCTTGGAAGGAGCCCACGGAGGAAACGTCATGAAGATCTCCCCCCTGTCTTCTCTGTCGCCCCTGGAGCTCACCTGCGCACTGGTCGCTTTCAAGAGCGTAACACCTCGGGACGAGGGGTGTCTGTCTTTTTTAGAGGATATTCTGCAAGGGGTAGGGTTTGCGACAGTCATGCACCCTTCAAAGACCCCCGATGGGCCTAAAAACCTGACAGCTGTTTATGGGGAAGGAGCGCGCACGCTTGTCTTCTTGGGACACACCGATGTCGTTCCCGAAGGAAGGGAGCCTTGGGACGGGTTTACACCTCAAGAAAGGGGAGGAATCCTTTTTGGAAGAGGCGTTGCGGACATGAAAGGCGGAATTGCCTCTTTCGTTGTGGCAGCAGCACGTTTTATCGCGCAGCATCCAACGTTTCCTGGGAAACTGGTGGTGCTCCTGACAGGAGACGAAGAAGTCGGCAGTCCAGAGGGAATCCAAGCCATCTTGCCCTGGGCAGCCCAGAATTACGGACCCTTTACGGCCTGCTTGGTAGGAGAACCCTCGAGTTGCGAAACCCTTGGGGATCACATCGCTCTTGGCCACAGAGGTTCTTTGAACCTTTTCGTTACAGCACAGGGGGTGCAGGGGCATGTTGCCAATCCTGAGAGGGCGCGCAATCCCATCCCGATCCTGATGCAGTACCTCCAGCGGATCACGACCCATGTCTGGGAGTCAGATCCGGGAGATTTTGCCGCTTCCAACCTCGAAGTGACCTCCATTGACGTTGATAACCCCGTCTCGAACATTATTCCTTCGCAAGCGCACGCTTGTGCCAATATCCGGTTTCACATTCAGCACAACTCCGAGAGCATTGCCAACACGCTACAAGCACTGGCGGCGGAGACGTCCGAATGTCTCTCGGTGGAAACGGTCCCTAATGGGGAAGCCTTCCTCTGTCAAGACGAGGAGCTTATTGGTATAACGGAGGAAGCGGTTCGGGAAACGCTTCATATAACGCCTAGACGCGGCACGGAGGGGGGAACAACGGATGGACGTTTTGTGGCTTCCTATTGCCCTGTCATGGAGTTGGGAATGATTTCTCGCACCATTCATCACAAGGGGGAAAGCATTCCTTCAGAGGACTGCGAGCGCTTAGCACAGGTTTACGAAACCTTCCTGCAGAAGTTTTTTCTCAGGATCTGATGCACAAGCACTGAGGAGAAAAGCTGTGCGACGTGTTGCTCTTCTAATCACCGCTCTCGCGTTCTCCTGTCTTGCCCAGGCTGCTTGCGTCGGTAAAATCCATATAGATGGCCTGCAGCGCGTGGAGCGAGAGACGGTGCTGTCCTACCTCACGATTAGCCCCCAAAAGGAGTTTTCTCAGGAGGATGTGGATGCATCCCTAAAGGCCTTGTTCGGAACCGGCCTCTTCTGGGATGTGCGTTTGCGCGTAGAGGGGAAGACCCTGTACGTCAAAGTCGTGGAGCGGCCGATCATCAGCAAGATCGCGTTCGAGGGAAATGATAAAATTTCCGATAAATCCTTGAAAGATGTCCTCAGGGGCCGCATCGCTGCGCGCCAGGTCTTGAATAGGGCCATTGCGCAGGAGATTGCCAAAGACATTCAGCAGGCCTACCAAGCGCGTGGGCGCTTCTCTGCTTCTGTCGTACCCCAGATTATCCGGCGCCCGGAGAACCGTGTCGACCTGATCTTTGCCATCACGGAGGGGCCGCCCGCCACCATCAAACGGATTATCTTTGCGGGCAACAAAAACTTTTCTTCCGCTGCGTTGCTCGGTGAGATTACGACGAAAGAAGAGCGCTGGTGGCGCTTTTGGAGCTACGACGATATCTACACGCCGGAGCGCCTAGAGGCAGACAAGCGTCTCTTACGGAAATTCTACCAAAAACACGGATACGCGGATTTTAAGGTTCTTTCTTCGGTGGCGGAGCTAAGCATCGATCGGAAAGACTTTTTCGTCACATTCGTTGTGGAGGAAGGCGCTCGCTACACCGTGTCCTCCGTCTCTGTACAATCGGAGATTCGGAGCGTGAACGCGGCCAGCCTCGTGGAATCCATTCTCCTCAAAAAAGGCGAAGTCCTGGATGCGAGCTTGGTGGAGAAGACCGTCCATGACATGGAGAATCAAGTGGGCGCGCAAGGGTACGCCTTTGCAGAGATCGAGCCCAAAATGGTGTTTCATCGCCCAGAAAAGACGGTGGAGATCGTTTTTCTTGTAAAACGCGGACCCAAGAATTTCGTGCAGCGCATTGAGATCGAAGGGAATAGCCGCACCCTGGATTCCGTCATCCGACGCGAGATTCAGTTGCATGAAGGCGATCCTCTGAATGCTACTAAGTTGAGAAAATCGATCCAAGACATTCGCGATCTCGATTTCTTCGCAGATGTCCGCGTTCAAGTGGATCAGGGGGACTACCCCAACATGCAAATTATCAAAATAGACGTTGAAGAAAAGTCCACGGGGAGCTTCAAGCTCAGCGCAGGTGTTTCTACATCTGATGGTGTGATGGGAATGGTGGGATATGAGGAAAGAAACTTCCTGGGACATGGACAAGCGATTGAGCTCAACTGCACTCTCGCCAGGCGCTATCGTAGTATTGATTTTGACATATGCCAGCCTTACTTCCTGGATCGACCGCTTCTTGTAGGCTTAGCTGTCTCAACGATGGCGCGTGACCGAACACGGGTTTCTGGATTCAAAGGATCCTCGCATTCTCTGGACCCTTACATAGGGTACTCTCTTTCTGAGAAACTGCGGCAACGGATCGGATACAAGATCAGCTGGGATAATATCGAAGAGTATCAAGCAGAAAGAAAACTCTCTTATGCAGAAAAAGAACGGTTCGGCAAGAGTATTTGCAGCCAGATGTACTCCCTCCTCACCTATTCCGACCTGGATTCCCGACATGATCCGGCGCGAGGATATTGCCTTTATACGAGGGAAAGTGTTGCTGGCCTTGGCGGAAACGTACAATTCTTCCGCGTGGAGGTCGGCGGCAGCTACTACGTGCCTCTGAAGGACGATTGGGTATTTGTCTCTCGTCTGCGTGGTGGAACCATTTGGGGCGGACGTTTGTGGGACAGATTTTCGCTTGGAGGGGATGATTTCCGAGGGTTCGCAGCGGATGGAATTGGCCCTCGCGAACGGCAAACGTCGCGATCCGTGCATGGTCGGCACTACTATCTTGGAACCTTCCTCTTGCGCGTTCCCATCGGCGCAACCAAAGATCTAGGGTTACGAGGTATCGTCTTTTCTGAGTACGGAAGCGTGTGGGGAACAAAGTTCTCACAGGAAGAAGTCTATGATGACAATAGTTTGCGCATTTCCGGTGGAGTCGGGATCGAGTGGTTCTCCCCCTTCGGGCCGATTTCCATCAGCATCACACGCGCGTTCCGAAAGGCTTCACACGACAGAACCGAGGTCCTCCAGTTTACACGGTTTATTCCATGACGAGATCTAGGCGCCTCTTCCTTTTCCTCCTCTATGACCTCCTCTTCTTGCCTGTTGCGCGCGCAGAACCTGCTCAGCCCCCTTCCTCTCCTTCCTCGTCCATTGCAGTCGTCGACATAGAGTACATTCACGACCATGCAAAGGAGATGGCTTCCATCCGCGAGCAAGTGGAGAATTTGCGCGCTGCCTATCAGGAGGAAATCGCCACCTTGGAGCGGCAATTGCGGGAAGAGCGGCAGTTCTTAGACGGCGACCGAGGAACTTTGTCTTCGGAAGAGCGAGAGGTGCGGGAGCGCACCTTTGAGTCCAAGGAGGAACACCTGCGGCAGTTGGTCCGTCGTCTCAAAACGCAGCTAGAGCGTGCGCTGGAATCGGCCAAGGAGGAATTTCTTAAACATTTCCAATCGGTCGTGTCCCAGATCGCACGAACGCATCACCTCTCGTTGGTGGTCATCAAAAGTGCTGCGCCTTACGCGTCTGAGGAATGCGACATCACGCGACAAGTCCTCGAAAGACTCGATGCGACCGCGCAGCCCATCACCTTATCTCCCACAAAAGAGGAAAAGGTGGAGAAGTCCTCTCCATGATCGAAACGCGTTTCCACGGTGCTCCCGTACCGCGCCTGGCCTCTTTTCTTGCTGAGGCCTGCAAGGCTACATTGCTGCCAGCGGGAAAAGACTGTCTTCTCTCCGGAATTGCTTCTTTAGAAAAGGCGACATCAGGGGATTTGTCCATTTTTTCCAATGCCCGGTATCGAGCTGCTCTCAGGAAGACACAGGCAGGGACCGTGATGGTCACACCACAAGATGCGAGCGAAGTCCCGGAGGGTGTTCTTGCGCTAGTCGTCCCTCAAGTACTCCTCTCCTACGGGCAGATCGCCCCACTCTTATATCCCGAGGAGAACCCTCCAGCAGCCATCCACGAAACCGCGCAAGTCGATCCTTCTGCTGTTATCGGTGCGAACGCCTCTATCGGACCGTACAGCATCATCGGAGCGCGGGTGTGCATTGGGGCTGGAACGACCATCGGGGCTCATACCGTTCTGCATGACGGAGTCCAAATCGGAGAAAACTGCACTGTATCGGATCATGTCACGCTCTCTTGTGCGATTGTTGGAGATGCGGTGCGCATTCTCTCAGGAGCCCGCATCGGAGGCCCAGGATTTGGGATCATACCAGGTCCCGAGGGCCCAACGTTCATCCCCCAACTGGGATGCGTGCGGATTGGGTCGCGCGTCAGAATCGGCGCGAACACCACCATCGATCGAGGGAGCATTGAGGATACCGTCATTGGGGACGGAACTATTATCGATAATTTAGTTCAAATTGCACATAACGTTCAGATCGGGAAGAACTGCATCCTCGTTTCTCAGGTCGGTCTTGCCGGAAGCTGCTCCCTGGGAGACAATGTTCTCCTAGCCGGAAAGGTTGGTGTTGCGGGCCATGTGCATATTGGGTCAGGAGTGATAGCAGCAGCAAAGACGGGTGTCACCAACGATGTCCCAGAAGGGCTTACCATCGCAGGATTTCCTGCAACAGAGGTCGCCCATTGGCGTCGTCAAGTCGTCATGCTAAGAAAGTTGGCAAGGAGGAAAGCGGAACATGAGTCAACCCGGAGAAGCGCTTGATGCGGTGATGATTCAGCGTTGTTTGCCGCATCGTTACCCAATTCTCATGATTGATCGCGTGGAGCAACTTGAGGCTGACGTACGCGCCGTCGGGGTGCGCAGTGTTTCTGCCAACGATCCCTTCCTCCAGGGGCATTTCCCAGGACACCCGGTCATGCCAGGCGTTCTCATTGTGGAGGCTATGGCGCAAACGGCTGGAGTGCTTGTGATCCAAACCCTCAACCTGATCGATTCTGGAAAACTCGTGTACTTCATGTCGATCGAAGAAGCGCGCTTCCGGAAGCCTATCCTCCCAGGAAACACCCTCTTTCTTTCCGTTCAGAAAGAACGCAACCGAGGGCCTGTTTGGCGGTTCAAAGGGCATGCGCATGTGGAGGGTCAGCTCATGGCAGAGGCGGTCTTTACCGCCATGATCGTGGATCCCCCCGCCGCATGACTTCGGAAACCAGCCCTCAGGAAGGGTTTCTCCACCCCACCGCCTGCGTTTCTCCTGGGGCGCGCCTGGGAAAGCGCGTGCGGATTGGGCCTTTCTGCATCCTTGGCCCAGAGGTCACCCTCGAAGACGATGTGGAGGTGATTGCCCATGTGTGCCTAGACGGAAAAACCGTGATAGGAGCACGCACAAAAATCTACCCTTTTGCCTCCATCGGCTTTCCGCCTCAGGACTTGAAGTATCGTGGAGAGCCCTCGTCGCTGCACATCGGAACGGACAATACGATCCGAGAATACGTCACGATGCAACGCGGAACAGAAGGCGGGGGCATGGTCACGTCGGTGGGAAGCCACTGCCTTTTTATGGTGGGAGCCCATGTCGCCCACGATTGCCATGTGGGAGATCGTGTTATCATGGCAAATTATGCCACCTTGGCAGGACATGTCACGATTGGCGATTACGCGATTGTCGGGGGACTCTCCGCGGTCCACCAATTCGTGCGCGTTGGCGCCCACGCCATGGTGGGGGGAATGTCCGGTATCGAACGGGACTTGATTCCTTATGGAACGGCCATTGGAGAGCGCGCCGGCTTGACGGGTCTCAATATCATAGGTCTTAAGCGGCTCGGATATCCCCTGGAGGATATTCAAGCGCTGCAAGCAGCCTACGAACAGATCTTCGGGAGCAAATCCGACACCATGAAAGAGCGGGTTCAAGTGGTGCGCTCCTCCCTTCCGGAGATCCCCTGCATCCAGGAGCTCCTCAGCTTCTTGGAGGCTCCAACGCAGCGCTCTTTCTGCCTCCCGAAGGGCCCATCTCCTCAAGAGACCTAATGCGTTTGGGAATTCTCTGCGGTTGCGGACATCTCCCAGAGATTGTGGCGCAAGCGTGTCGCGCTCCCCTCACAGCTCTTGTTTTCCTGGAGGGAAGCCAGCCTTTTCCCTCCGAAGTACCACTTCTTCAAGCCTCGTTGGGATCTGTAGGGACCATTTTGCAATTTTTAAAGACGCACCATGTAGACACGCTCGTGCTCGCAGGGGCGCTGCGACGTCCCACGCTTTCAGAACTTAAACTGGACGCAACGGGAGTCACATGGATCGCCCGCCTGGGAAAACGCTCCTTCCAAGGAGATGACAGCCTTTTGCGTGGCATCCTCGCCCTCCTAGAGGAAGAAGGCTTTACAGTGCTCGGCCTCTCCGAGGTGATGGAGTCTCTCCTCGCTCCAGAAGGGGTCCTGACAGCTTCCGCTCCTTCCCCTGAAGAACAAGAGGACATCGCGACCGGTTTCAGCGTTTTACGCCACCTTGGAGCAGCAGATGTTGGTCAAGCGCTGATTGTTCAGCAGGGACTGATCTTGGGCGTAGAAGCCATTGAGGGAACGCTGGCATTAGTGCAGCGCTGCGCTTCTCTCGCACGGGAAGGACGCGCGCCCCTTCTTGTCAAGGGAGCCAAACCACAGCAGGATATGCGCGTGGATGTTCCCACGGTTGGGATAGAGACGATCGACGCTGTGCAAGCCGCAGGTTTCCGCGGAATAGCCTTGGAAGCAGGGAAGACCTGCCTACTCGATCGGGAAGCCGTCGTACAAAAGGCGGATGCCTGCGGAATCTTCGTTGTGGGAATGCCTGTTGCCCCCGCGTAAATCCCTTTTTATCGCGGCAGGGGACCCTTCAGGAGACCTCCTGGGCGCTTCCCTCCTGCGGGACCTCAAGGAGCGCTCTCCAGAGGCTTATACCTTTTGGGGGATCGGAGGAAAAGCGCTGCAAGCCGAGGGGCTGGTCTCGCTGTTTCCTCTAGAAGACATTGCTCTCATGGGAGTGACAGAGGTCCTCTTGCATCTCCCGCGTCTTCTCTCCCGTCTCTTTGCGGCAAAACGCGCTCTGAGAGAGAATCCCCCCGACATGGTTGTGACCATCGATGCTCCGGATTTTATGTTTCGACTCCATAAAGTGGGTCGCCAACTCGGCATTCCTGTTGTGCACTGGGTAGCGCCGTCGGTATGGGCGTGGCGTCCCGGCAGAGCACGTACGCTTGCCAAGAAGATCGACCATCTTCTCACGCTCTTCCCGTTTGAACCCCCCTTTTTTACCCAATATGGTCTGGAGACAACCTATGTCGGCCACCCTATGAGCCAGGACCCCGCGCTTCAGCCTCCATCGCCTGCAGAACTGCAGGAATTCCGGGCGCGCTATAGTCTCGAGAAGGAAAGTCCTCTCCTCTGTGTGCTGCTTGGGAGCCGGCAGAAGGAGTGGGAGTATCACGCGCCCGTTTTCGGAAAAGCACTTCGTCTCTTGCGAGAAAATGGGCAGCCCTTCCAGGTTATTCTTCCGACTCTGCCGGGGCGAGAGCAGGAGATACGCCAAAGAACGCGTTCCTGGAGCCAGGTGTGCGCTCTTGTCACGTCCCCAAGAGAAAAAGGGCTTGCCTTTCATGCTGCTGCTGCAGCCATGGCGGTTTCTGGCACAGTAACTCTGGAGCTTGCCTATACGGGTGTTCCCACCGTAGTAGCTTATCGCACCGACCGTTTATCCGCCTTTTGCGCGAGACGACTGCTACGCACGCGCTTTGTGGCGCTGCCCAACATCCTTTTGCAGCAGCCGGTCTTCCCGGAGCTCTTACAAGAACGCTGTACAGCGCATCAGCTGGCGCAAACCCTCCATGAGATTCTTGCGCCTGTCAGAAACGAGAGCATCCGCCAGGCTTTGAGACAGATTCCCGTCTCCCTGCGCCCCCCGGAGATGTCCGCCGCAACCGTGGTGGAACGCCTCCTAGGA
The DNA here is from genome assembly GCA_031266655.1 of Holosporales bacterium. Classification (GTDB taxonomy): domain Bacteria; phylum Pseudomonadota; class Alphaproteobacteria; order UBA3830; family JAIRMZ01; genus JAIRMZ01. The sequence goes on from JAISAP010000069.1 coordinate 13,147, forward strand.
AGAACGTAACGACGTTCTTGCAGGGCACACCACTCAGATCAACCGGTCGGCCGCCTCCAGCCCTGATTGAAGAGTACAGCAGGGATTCTCCCTTCGTTCGGAAATATGACTTGCGCCTGAAGGCATCTGCTGAAAGCACCCTCCTCAATTTCCTGGAGTTGAAAATCAGGCATGAAGGTAACCGAAAGAAGCGATGAGCAACTGGCAAAGCTGTTGCAACAAATCACTCTTACGCTCTTCGGGATGGTGATGGATCGCAAGCTAGAGCAAGCAAAGAAAGTTCCGAAACCTATCTCTGTGAGACGAGAACCCTCCTCAAAGACGACAGAGGTCAAAACGCGGCAACCACAAAAGCTACCCTCGCAGAACACTACGCTCTTCGGGATCGTGATGGACTGCAAGCTAAAACAATCTAAAAAAACCCATTCCCTACCTTCGCAAGATGGGAATCCTCCTCAAAGACAACAGAGCTCAAAGCGTGACAAGCAGCGAAACTGTTGGAAAGAATCGCCTCTACGCTCTTCGGGATCGTGATGGACGGTAAGCTAGAGCAGTCACCGAAAGCCTCGATACCTATCTTTGTAAGACGAGAACCGACCTCAAAGCGAACAGAGACCAAAGCGCAGCACTTGGAGAAACCGTCGTCACCAATCACCATCACGTCCTTCGGGATGGTGATGGACGGTAAGCTAGAACAATCCTGAAAAGTCCCATTCCCCATCTCCGTGAGATGAGAACCCATCTCGAAGAGAACAACGGAAAGAGAATGACACCCTAAAAAACACTCATTGCAAAGAACCTCCACACTCGATGGGATCGTGATGGAGCGCAAATGGCAACGCGTGAAAGCGCTGGGTCCTATCGTTGTGAGATGAGAGCCAGACTCGAAGGTGACGATAGTAGGAGATCGACCGAATGCGAAACAAGAAGCCCCAATCGTTTTGAGGTCCTGGGGGCCTTCTAGGGTGTGTGGCAGGGCGCCGGTGCCTGCGAAGAGACCGCAGAAAGGATTTGCTGGCTCACCTCCAACTAATATCGTGTTGACACAGGAATGTACCAGCACACGGCATCCGCAAGTTACTCCAGCTGGGAGACAGATACGGGCTAGCTTTGTCCCGCGAAATGCCTCGTCTCCGACAGTCTTGAGCTGAGAGTCAACCTCAAAGAGAACAAAGACGAGCGACGAGCACTGGGAGAAACACGCTCTATCGAGCCCCTCCACGCTCCGAGGGATAAGAACAGATTGCAAGCAGGCGCAACTCTGAAAAGCCTCGACTCCTATTCTCATGAGGTGAGAATCGGCTTCAAACGAAACGAGAGTAAGCTGTGTGCAATAAGCAAAACACTCTTTTTCGAGCACCCCCACACCCTTGGGAAGGATAAGGGATTGCAAAGATGACCGAGAGAAAGCTCCCGCTCCAATTCCTTTGAGCCGAGAATCAATCCCGAAGACAACGGAGGTGAGAGACTGGCAATAAGAAAGGCATCCCTTATCGAGGGCCTCTGGCCACGAGGGAATAAAGAGATGTTGCAGTTGAAAGCGCCAATCGGGCCCCCAAATGGCTCTTGCCACTTCCTCTATCTGCAGAACAACACTGTTTTTAAGTGTAGAGACACACACTCCATCAAAAGCAAACACTTCTCTGAAAAAGGCAGGACTTCCAGGAGGATCTTCTGGAAACAACCGTATCGCTTCAGTTTCGGACAACTGCATCGCTTCAGTTTCGAGAAAAGTGCTCAGTATCCCAACAGCAAACACAGAAATTGCCCTCAGAATCGCTCGTTTGTTTCTTGTGGGGACGCTCCTGCGCACACTCATGGATCAACTTCTCGACTATTCTAAAGGTTGCATTGTGCGATCTGGCATTTTGGACAGAGCAACCAGCGCCAGGAGAGCGGCCACAGCGAATTGTACGCTGAGAATGCGCACATCTCCCACCTGTTCGATGAGATAGGTGGCCAAGAAAGGCGTCGTGCCTCCCGCTATCGCCTGAGCCACCCCAAAGGCAAAGGAGACGGCCGTATACCGCACATGCGCAGGAAAGGCCTCCGCGAAAAAGGCCGTGCGCCCTCCGAAATAGAGCGAAAGGCAAAGGCCCGAGAGGAGATGCAACACGCCATACCACCCTAGTGCCCCAGCGTGTAATGCCGCTGTCATCGGGTACACCGTCAACAGCACGCCCGTTATCCCTACTTGCAGAAAGGTTTTGCGTTTGCGGAAAACATCCGTCAGATGCCCTGCAAGGAGCGTGACGGGGATCATGCAGGCGTTCGTCGCCCCCGTCATGCAAAACGACCAGGTTGGAGAGACGTGTCCTGAAAGGACAAGATAGTTCGGCAAAAACACCAGCAAACTATAAAAGGAAACGCCACTGAAGGCAATGACGCACATGGTCCAAAGGACCACCCCTCTGTGGCGCGTGACGACTTCCACGATTGGCATTTTAGCGCTTTTCTTCTTGGGAGGGGTTCCCTCCTGCTCCTTTCGGAGGCGCATGCCAATGTAGAGGAGCCCAATGCTCAGGAGGAAGGGCAATCGCCACCCCCAAGTCTGGTACGCCTGCTCGCCCAGGATCGCGCTGAGAAGAGCGACTATCAGCTGTCCCCCAACCAGCGTCCCGAGGAGGCATCCTACATCTGCCCAGCTACCGTTCCGTCCACGCCTTTCCACGGGAGCGTTCTCGACCAGAGAAACCATCGAGCCTGTAAATTCACCTCCCATGGACAATCCTTGCAGCGTGCGCAGGAGCGTCAGCAGCGCGGGAGCCAGCATGCCTACCTGGGCGTAGGTGGGCAGCAGCCCGATACAGGTGGTGGGAATCGCCATCAGGGCAATGGAGAGGAACAGCGCCTTGCTTCTTCCTATCTTGTCTCCGATATGCCCAAAAAATACCCCTCCCAGGGGTCGCGCGATGAACCCCAGCGCGAAGACGCCAAACGCCGCGAGTTGCGAGGCGAGGGCGCTGGAACTCGGGAAAAAGAGAGGCGCCATGACGGAGGAAAACGCACCATAGAGGGAGTAATCGACCCACTCTAGGGCGTTGGCGCAAATCCCAAGGTTATTGATCGGACGCATCGCTCTTCCTCACGCTTTTTGTGCTCAGGGGGAGCATTATCACCTTTCCTCCCAAAAACACAAATTCTTGGCGTACGCGAAAAGCTCGAAGAGAAGGGTATAAGCCGGGTTCTGTCCTGCTTGCGCAGGGGCGGTTATTCCTCTAGGACCTGCGTCGCCACAGGCCTCAAGCGATCCACCCGGATAGATGCTGCACGAAGAGCTGCAGGGGCGCAAGGCCCTTCTACCCCTATTCGATCTTGCTCCGGAGGGGGTTTACCCTGCCGCCGAGATTGCCCCCGACGCGGGGAGCTCTTACCTCCCCTTTTCACCCTTACCTTCCCGAGAGAAGGCGGTTTCTTTTCTGTGGCACTTTCCCTAGATTGCTCCGCCAGCTGTTAACTGGCCTCCCCTCTTCATGGAGCCCGGACTTTCCTCTCCCGCGGCGGTTTCCCACCAGCGGCAGCAACCGCCCGCCTTCTCCTCGAACAGCCCGACTGTACCGGAGAATGACGGACAAAGGAAAGCTCCCGCGCGCATCAAAACGCTCGGATTATGGAGGAGGTGGAGCTGGGTTGGGGTCACCCGCAACGACCGAGATCGTAACATGCCCAACATAGTGACCTGCAGGGGTTCCCGCAGGACTCGTTGTAGGGACAAAACGGAGTTCAACATTCATAGCGTTGTTCCCCTGCCAAGCGATCCAAACCTCTGTTTCAGGAGGCATTTCCTTTCTATTGGCGTATACCTCATAGGGAAGCGGCAAGTCATCACCTTCGCGGTGCAGAGCTCCTTTCCCGTCTTTTTGGGAATCTGGCGTTACTTTGAGACACAGTGGGCAGTTACTATTGGCAAGCATCATAACGACGTTTTTGATGAAAATGTCGATTTCAGATTCGGACAGGCGAAACTCAACAGGAAGGAGAGGCATTTTCCCTTGAATCGGCACCTCTGTGTTATGCGTGATAGGCTTCGTTCCCTCGCACAACACAGCGAACCCCATGGTTGCGACAAGCAAGACCTCTTTGAGGCCCCATCTTCTCCGCAGCTTTCTATAAAAACACGTAAGAGCCATTTATTAAGAACCCCTCAGGGATATCACGATAGCACCTTCCACGAGTTCTCCTGCCCCAATATTACTGCGGCGCCTGTCCTCCTCTTTCGTCACCGCGGAAAATGTCAACTCGTAGGATCCTGCCGGAAGAGGCAACCTTGTTTCACTGGTTAACGCGTGGTGGTCTCTCACGTCCAGAGCAGGACTCGCACCCGCTAAGTTTGCTACCGTTAATGCTATAGCATAGGGGAGTTCTTTGCCGGATGAATTGTGTGCAACAAGACTTTTGCCTCCTGCGACGGCAGGGGAAACCGTCAGGGTGCACATCATAGTTGTATCGATAGTTATGGAGAAGGTCGCTTCTGGGTTGAATAAGTCCAAAGCCCCCCCTACAACGTGCATCCAAAGACCTTGATTCGAATACTTGACGTTTATACGCGCAGAGCCCACCCTCGTCGTGTCCATGCCCCTTGAGAGCTCGCTGTATGCGCCCACTATGAAAAGGGCAAACAGCATGCGTTTGTATCTTAGGCGCATCCCAAATTTCCTCTCCGCAACGCTCTCGGTTCTGTCACAGGTTACTCCGCCTCAGCGACGAGGGTGAAGGTACCCTCGTACTCTCCAATAATCTTATCTAAAGTTTCTCCAGAGCTCTGGGGATCTTTGATGGCTACAAGCAACTCATGGGTTCCCCTTTTAACAGAAGATACGGGAAACGGTGTTTTTGTGGAAAACAACCACCCAGACAATAAGCACACCTCAAGCTCAACTTGACGGCGGTTACTCATACTTTTTAGAACGGGCTTTCTGGGCATGATGTACAGTGTGTATTTTCCAGAAGGACCACCCCCAATGGTGACCTTGATGTCTTGTGAGCGCATCTCCGGGGAGAGCGCCACTTCTCCCTTGTCCACAGTAACGCTTATGCGATAGGGAACGTCCATGACGAAATTGATTTTTCCACCTGTCCCGCCCGCAGGAACCGGTGGTCGGGCCTTCATCCCCATGGAGGGCTTGCAAAAGGAGAGAACCAAGGAAACGGCGAGAGCGATATTCCTGCTGCTATTGTGAAACTTCCTTTTCATCCTCTTACCTCGTCCTCAAAGCCATCTTTATCATCTCGCAGGAGAAACAGTCACGTGGAATTCCCCTCTGTACTTTCCTCCAGCGAGCGCATCTTTGTTGGGACACGCAAAGCGTATCGCTCCACTCACTTGGAAATCTTGCAGCTGAACAAGAATACTTTTCCCGGGTTGGATCTCTTCCTCTTGACGACTTGTCGTCAGATAGACGACGATAGGTGTTGACTCCCCCGTTTCCTGATGTTTGGCAGCAAAGCTCTGATGAACGCTCGGTCCGTCCATGCACAAGAGAACTTTCCCCGTGTTAGACTCCCCTTCGAAGGAGATAGAGGCTCCCGACATGTTGCCCAAATCGACGGTATCCCCACAGAGAAAAGACGCCACCGGGGGAACGTGGGCATGGAGCGTAAGGGTCGCTTCTGTGGCAGCGTCTACAGGAACGCAGGATCCCACGAAAGAGGTGACGGCGAAAAGCTGCGAAAAAACCTTTGTACAACGCCCCATAGACCACAAACCCCACCACCATTCGCAACCCTAGCAGACAAGACTGCGCGGCCCCAGCTGTGCGAGCCACCGCAACGTATCTACCTTTCAATATGGTCACAAACATATAATTTGTCAACCAGTGCGAGTGCAATACAGGGTCTCTTTTCAAGAGGTCACAGGTAGAGCTCCTGGAAAGCAAGCCCCATGATCCGTAAGCCGCGCAACGCGGAGTGTGCGTCTCCCTCCTTCCTTATAGGAGGAGGTCTCCACAACCGAGAATGGGAGAAGCTGGAGTTACTTTTTGTCCGGCTTCCCCTCTTTTTTTGGGGGGCGCGCGAGGAACGCGGAAGCGCTACCTACACTTGAAAGACCAAGCCTCTTTTTAGATTGCGTCGAGCTTGCTGCCCCAGGTGGCGATGCTTTCCCTGTTCCGTCCGCGGGGATAAGGATGAGGATCACGCTCCCGGAATACACACCCGCCGGGATTTCCTTGATATCGGTTTGTTCCGGAAGAAAAACGACTGTAGACTGCGTCTGATCTTTTCCTGTCTCTATGACAATGGAAGTTTTCTCGCCGGGGAGTACTTCATTATCGTTAACGTATATCTGGTAGGGAAGAGGAAGGGCATCGCCCTCGCGACGGACAGCGCCTCGCCCATCTTTCTGAGAATCTGGTTCCACTTTCACTTGAACTGGACGAGCAGATTCTATGAGAACGGTAACAACGTTGTTTCCGAAGAGGTCCACCAGCTCCGGGGTAACACTAACAATCCTAGCAGGAAGACCAGGAATAGCTCCTGTAACCGCTATTTCTCCTTTGTACTGGCCCCCACAACACGCAGAAAATCCCACTATGACACAAGCTAAGGCCTTTTTCACAGTACGACTCCTTATCATCTTTGTGACTTCTACAGATCTGAGGACCAAGCGATATAGAGGCATCTTAGTTCCCGCACTGTTCTATGAGCACATCAATTGTGTCTGTTACGGCTTCCCCTTCCTTGAAATGCTGAAGGGAAGTCCCTTCCTTTGGTGCCGCAGAGAGGGTAATCCTGTAGCTTCCTGCCTCAAAATGCCGTTGCCCTCCCCATGAAGAAGTTTCTGTATCAGGCAAAAACTCGCCATTGGATCCCGTCCTCTGGACAGTGCTGGTGACGGTGTACTCAACGTGTCTTGGCAGTTCGCCCGCCACGTCAGGAGTGTTGACGGCGCAAAAGCCAGGTTGTCGGAGAACCTTACTATTTTTGGAAGAGAAGGATACTTTGATCTGGGCGGGTGTCGTGATGTCTAAGGAATGAGTACTGTTCTGCTTGAAAATATCCAAGGAGCCACCGCCATGGGCAACTGTTATTTTCCGTTGTTTGACACCGGAATATGTGATCGTCACTTCTGCGCTGATTTGTCCCACGGTGAACCCTCCTTTTTTGCTCTGTGGAGGAGGCCTCATACCACTTGAATGATCAGCGTGCATGCTAACCATCAGGAGTGCCAGCAACAAATCTCTCAATTTCAAATGCATCCGCACTTGTTTTTCCTCTTCATCCCTTAAATTTTGCCACATGTCACATTTTACCGCTTATCTGACAGCGTGAAAGTTACTTTGCACGTGTACTCACCAATCGGTATCCCGCCGACGGGAGCTCCAGCTTCAACAGATATTTCCAATTTTTGGAGAGTACGTTCAAAATCCATCGATTGCCCATCTTTGAGAAGTTTTCCATTAAATTCCATGGTAAACGGTACAAAGATCGGTGATGCCTCTTGCCTTAAGACAAATCCTTTTTTAGCTTGAGTTTCCGCCTTTAGACATGTGTACGTATATTGTTTCCCCGATGGCACGCTAATTTCGAGATCGATGATCCCTTTCTGCTCCTGGTCAAGCTGCAGTACCCCCCCCGCTATCACCCTAGCACCTCCTGAGCCAGCCAGAGACCTCATGCTCACTTTTACGGTGGAGGATGGAGAAGTTTTCATCATCCCACCTGCTTGTTCGCAAAGGGACAAGGCGAAAAGAGGGAGGAGGCCGCAAACAATCTTCTTGCTGCCGCCCAAAAATCTCTTTTTCATGGCTTCCTCGCCCCTTCTAAAAATACCGGTCTGTTTTTTTTGCTCAACCCATTCTACCATAAAACAGCGATTTTGCAAAAAATTTTGTCATATCTCTCCTGCAGAGACATCAAAGCCAAACTCAGCGGAAACATCCTTTGGGGACACGCCTTCCGGGCGTTCGATCACCATAGTTCCCTCCACTTCAAAAGCTTCTCCCATCGCGAATTCAGCAAATTTTTCCGGAGAAACCTGTACTTTTTCGTTTCCAACGACGAGAAACACACTTACGGGAACAACTTCACCTCGTTCATTGGTCATAACGTATCCTCCATCCTTGTCCGTTCCCCTCACGCGAATGGCGAGAACCCCCGTGTTGGATTGTCCCGTGAAGGCGAGAGAACTGCATGAGTCCTCAGTCAAATCAATGGCGCCACTGCAAGAGATGGAGGCTACAGACGGAACATGCGCTTTGAGCGTGAGTGTCACCTCTGTTTCCGCGCGCGCAAGAAGAGGGGTTGCCAGAAAGGCGATAGCAAGAAGACTTAAGAGACACTTCCGCACGATTCTTCCTTCCCCTTCCTCTCCCATCACCGTTGCCAAGAGCCGTGTAATGGCAAAAGCACGAAATCATAGAGACCGTCACAAAAACTGTGCGATGGATTGCGTAACCGACGTTTTACAATGCCATCCTGCACAATCAACGCACACCTTTTCGTGGATCCTTTCCCCATGGCGTCTTCTCACCTTGATTTACTGCCGTAACGTCCGCGCTTTATTTCTTCATTGTGGGCGTAAAACCTTAAATATTCCCAAAACTTGTCACAGACCAAGCCCAGGGAGGAAAAGCAGGACAACAAACCAGCCTTCCCCATCAGGAGAAACGCTCCTCGTCTTTGCCGTTGAGGCTAGAGCGCCGCTCTGAGTACAGAAAGCGAGAGGCAGAGCGCATCCCGAAGGTCCACGCTCTCCCTCCTTTCCGTACCGACAGGAACGAACCACCCGGAGGGGCGCTGGCAGGAAAAACTCCCGCACAACCCCTCCTTAGATCACAGACCCCCACAAGTCAGAAAAAGACAAGATTACGGGCCTGTGGCCGTGTAAGTTATCTGAGTTACGTAGCTGCCCGCTGGCAGCTTTTTCGCGTCCTTTTTTTCGTACTTGAAATTGACAGTGACATCTACCATCTTTGTGACGTTATCAGGATCGATTTGTACTGTAGCGCTTTGTTGATTGCACGGTACCTCGGTAGTCGTGAGAGTCCCTTTTCCCCCATCCTCCAGGGTCACATTTCCGCCCCCTGTTATCTTGAGAGGCTGTCTAGTGCCCACATCAATAGCTATGCAGCCATCTACTTCACTATTAGCACTCTGTTCAAGTGTTGTCAGAACGTTAGCCTTTGCTTTCAGTCTAGCTATTAGAAACTCTCCAGGATTCCCAAGAATCGACCCTTCTCTTTCATCTATTGTAAGCTCTAGACTCGGGTCCACATTGGCTAGTACGCGAAACTCCGCATTATTATCCCCCCGCGCTCCCATTGCGCTGCCCAGAAGAGCCAGGGCTGATATTCCCATCCAACTATTTTTCATTGTATTTTCCTTCTTCTCTTTTTCACCGTTGTAACGGCCAATATCTTTAATATAGACATGAATGCGCAACTTGTCAATAGGTGTGGATATGTGCGTTCTATTTTCCCCAAACAGGGCAAAGGATAGGTCTGGGAGGGAGGGGACTCCGTGTCACCCTCCCACAAGAGAGGAAGTGCCATAGCGCCCCCTCGACTGGGGCAGTTTACAGGATCTCCTCCGACAGGAAAAGAGGGGAGAACAAGAAAGAGCGACCATCAGGAAAGTGTCGGATGAGGAGAATTTCTTCCCTACCCCCCCCTTCCAACAAGGCCACATTCCCATCTGCTTCTATCACGGGGCTTCTAGCGTTCCATTAATAGTGCCAGTCTGTTGCAATATTTACTCGCTTGTTAGCCTCCACTGTCATTCCAGCTAATACAGCATCTTTCCTTGCTTCAACAAGTGGCAGACCCCCCATCTAGTTCAATCTCCACATATTCAGGCACATTTGCCTTACGGGAAATACCTGCACTCTCCATCCCCACCACTCCTATTGTGCTGTCCAAAAGAACCAGGGTCGACAGCCCCGACTGTGACAATCGTTTCGTATCAGCCTTATGCATAAACCCGCCGTTGCGACCAGTCGTATCCACGAAACTCACGGAACTCGAAAGATGGCTGGGAAGAGGGGGAAGGAGATCGCGAGGAGGCTCAGTGCGCAGAACGATAAAGAGGGAAAGTGGAGGGAGGGGGGATATCCCTCCTCTTCACCTTATGGAAGCAGGGGAGAGGTTTCCACCCCTGTTTGAGATGCCAAGCAAGGACCTCCTTTCCGTCTGGGAGCGCGACCCATGCCCAGTCACTTCCAACGAAGGTTCCCGCCTCAATTCCTGTCAGCTGAGAATCCGCCTCCAAGGTAACTCTGGCCAGAGATCTACAAATCGCAAAGCAGTTAGTCAATAAGTCAAAAGAAGAAACGTAAACCTACCCGAGGAGAGTGGGCGTTGTGTGCGGCTTGTTCTCGCTCCGTTGCATAGCAAGGCTGTTGGCTTTGACCAGCGCGACAGGGTGAAGCTGAACACCATAAGGAATACTGAGGCTTTTCGGGAAAAGAGCGAGGAAGTGTGGGATGCGCATTTCTTTGGGCCCAGAGAGTGCAGAACCTGTGTACAGGATGGCGCTCGATGCGGCTTCTCCCTCGCATTTTGACTTGTACGATCCTTATGACTACTGCCGCGGGCGAGCGCTTGAGCTTGTACGTAAGCAGATAGGAGATCTTCCTGAAAGTGTAGCGGAGTGTTGGTTTTTTCTCGGAGACTTTGCGCGCCTGATCAACCACTGTTTTCCAGACCGGAAGCTGTTTCTTTACGATACATTTGAAGGACATGATGAAGGAGAGGCTGCACAAGCACTGAGAGATGGCTACTATTGCGACTTTACGGAGGAAAAACTCCGCGACTCTGTAGAGCAGGTGTACAAAAATGGGAGTCGTCAAGCGTTCAACCTTCCGGAGGACGCTTCTTCCTCTCAAGTGGCAGATTGTGTGGTGGCTCGGATGCCGTTTCCTGAGAAGTGTATTCCGAGGGTAGGTCTTTTCCCTGACACGGCAGCTCTTGATGGTGAAGAAAAGTTTGTTTTCGTCTCTTTGGACATTAACTTCCGCGAGTCTATGCGGTCTGGTCTAGAGCTCTTCTACCCGAGGTTGCATGATGTGGGGGTCATTTTCGCGCATGACTATAATTCACCGTATTTTTTCGGAGTTCGGAAGGCTGTGGAAGAGACTGAAGAGAATCTTGGTTCCTTCAAAAAGTTTCCTTTACCCGACAGTGCTGGGACATTGGTGATTGTAAAATAGAGTCCTCCGCCCTCTATCCTCGTTCTCTGCCGCTCGAAATCAGCAGAGGCTCTTCTTGCTGACCCCCTACCGGTAACATCACGCTTACTAGGGTGCAATCTGTAGACGATTCTACACCCGCCCTACACGTAAAATCTTCAGGGTGTACTCCTGCAGTGACTGCGCTCTGGGAACATGGGGTCACCATGCCGATCTTTGCGCAAAATCGAGCCATAAGGGTAACGCCAACCCTAACCTTACGCAAACCTTGCGCAGGGGTACCTCTGCGTCAAGTAAAAACGGGTAGTTCTACACATATCCTGTGTATAAGATCCAACTGTAGAGCGCGCACCACACTAGTCAGCACGCGTGGATTATGTCGTATCTCCGAAGGCCACATCTGCAGGCAGCCCATAGCGCCTGCGCAGTAGTGCGAAACTCTTGCAGCATCCCTCAACTCCATGAACGTATCTGCATTGCCCTTGCATACAAGCTCCAAACACACACGAGAGTTAGAAGATCCATCTGCTCCTCCTTCGTAAAAGCTTCCCTATCATGGCGACCATCCTTCTCCTCGGTATCCTTGACCTCTTTCCCGAGAGCTTTTATCGTCTCAGGTGATGTTTGGGGTCTGGATTAAAAATTTCGGTTGCCAGACCAATGACTACGACGCCTCCAAGATTCTCACTCTGCTCCAGGGGATCGGTTATTGCCGGGTGGGAGCGCCGGAGGAGGCGCATCTTATCATTCTCAATACTTGCCATGTTCGGGAAAAGGCGACGGAGAAGGTTTTTTCCGACTTGGGCCGGCTACGCCCTCTGAAAGCCGGGCCTCTCGCCCCTAAAATCCTGGTTACAGGCTGTGTCGCCAAGGCTCTTGGCCCCGCCGTTCAGAAGCGTGCTCCTTGGGTGGACTTCGTGGTAGCTCCCCAGGAGATGCACCGGATCCCAGCGCTCTTACAAGCCTCTCTTCGCGCGCACCCCCTGGAGGAAGACATCTGCCCTTCTGCGCCTCCTCCCTCCTCCCCAACGGCTCTTCTCGTCGTTCAAGAAGGATGCGACCACCGATGCTCTTATTGCGTCGTTCCTTTCACCCGCGGGCGTGCCTTCTCGCGTCCTGTAGCGGTCGTTTTGGAGGAGGCACAGACCCTGCTGCAGCAAGGAGCGCGGGAGATCACCCTCGTGGGGCACAATGTCAATATGTACGCAGGAGAGGATGCATCGGGAGAGTTGTGCGACTTCAGCTCTTTGGTGCTCCGAATAGCGGCTCTTCCCACCATACAACGCCTTCGATACATGACGTCTCACCCTCAATATATGACTCCAAGCCTGCTACAAGCGCACAGAGAACTGCCGGTTCTCATGCCCTTTGTGCATTTACCCGTGCAAAGTGGGTCTGATTCTGTGTTGCAAGCCATGGGCCGACCTTACACCAGGGCTCAGTACCTCGAAACGCTTGAGAAACTGAGGGTTGAACGTCCCGATATCGCGATTTCTTCGGATTTTATCGTTGGGTTCCCTGGAGAGACGGAAGAGGACTTTCTGGAGACGCTCTCCCTGGTCCAGGAGGTCTCTTACGCGCAGTTCTACGCCTTTAAGTACAGTCCTCGCCCGGGGACGCGCGCGGCATCGCTCTCTGCGCAGGTGCCAGAGGGCGTTAAGGAAGAACGTTTGGCGCGTCTTTTGGAGGTCCTCAACGATCAACAACGCGCTTTTAATCGTCGCAGCCTTCATCAAACCGTGGAGGCGCTGATGGAAAAGCCCGGTCGCAAGCCAGGGGAGATCACCGGCCGTACGCCTCATGCGCAGCCCGTTGTCGTGCAAGCCCCTCCCTCCGTCATCGGGTCGTGCCTTCCTGTTCACATTACGCACGTGCTCGCGCATAGTCTAAGAGGCGCACTCATAGTAGATAAAGCTCCGGGCTAGCATCTTTTTTATCTATGAACCAGCTTAGTCAATAGGCAAAAGAGAGGCCGGACGAGAGCCATGCAAATTCACCCGCTCCCCCAAGACGACGTCGTCGCCCAACAAGCTGCGGATAGTGCTCCAGATCGTGGCTGGTTGAGTGAGTCTGACGATGTGGAAATGTTCCTCTTGGTAGCGTAGTTTGTTTTAAACTTTGGTTCTTGCTCAGCGTTTGCTCTGTCTGCTGTTAGGTCGGGATGTGCGTTCTTTCCGAGTGCTCCAAAATCTCTAGAGGGCGCCTCTGTGGCGTCCACAAAAAACTTCTCCGAGAAAGTAAAAAGAGCCTTGACATTTTGATGATTTGCGTATTTCATTCTGTATATTGTTGTCTAAAAGGTGCGTCGATCATGAAAAAGGTGATAACACTCGTTCTGCTTGGGTGCATGAGCTGCTCCTTGCTTCGCTCAGAGCCGGGGTGGGCCATGCCAGAACAGGGAGAGGGAAAGATTGGGGGTTTGGTGAAACACAAATTCACTACCCAGGAGGACGCCATCTTGGTGGGAATAGTTGCAGAGTGCGGAGAGAGCGACTGGAAGCTCGTGGCTCAGTGGCACAATGAGGTGCTCGCTGAGCTGTACCCTGGGCAGTTCCAAGGTAGAAGTGCTCGTCAATGCAGAGAGCGGTGGAAGAACTACCTTAACCCTCAATTAGATAGCGTTTCCTTTACCCCAGAGGAAGATGCCTTTATTCTTCTACAGTGCGGGGGAGGGAGACCTCGTCAGTTGAATGGGATCGCGTCTTCCATGCACAAGGGGCGTAACGCTGTGCGCAACAGGTGCGATTGCCTCAGGAGAAGAGACGCGAAAGCAGCTGGTGGTGTAAGGACTAAGGGCCATGCGCCAGGGTCTGCTTCTCCAGCACAATGCATCTCGATTGACGCGCCAAGTTTGGGCTCGTTCCAACAAGTTGAAAGTGATGTGCCAGAGTGCACTTCTCCAGTGCAACCAGGGGGTACGTCCCATTGGGGTTCACTACTACAACCCGATGTATCCGATCCTGATGTGCCCTCCGAGCCAGTTCTGGGTGGCATGCCCGCTTTCCCTTGGCGCCTCCCAATCGAGAGACCTAGGTTGGATGGCACAGACCCCGATATTTGGGACAATATAGAGTGGCGCTAAGATTTGCTTCTCACGCAGCATGAGCGCTGTCGTCTACCGTTCCTCTTCTTGCAGGACAGTTTTGACCGTCTCCGCAAGCTTTTTGATGTCAAAAGGTTTCTGCAAAAATGCCTGCTTTGCAGACCCCTCGGTCCCCGACGGAAGCCTATCTTCGGTGTATCCAGAGATGAGAATTCCCTTGAGATCCGGGTATTTTTTTCGCGCTTCCTTCATCAGAGTCGGCCCATCCATGTGCGGCATGATGACATCTGCCAGAAGCAAGTCAATTTTGACCTCAGGATGCGCATTGAGGAAGTCTAAGGCCGCCTGCCCATGATCGGCCTCTGTCACCGTATACCCCTTGTCTCGCAGAGCGCGCGCACTGAACAGGCGCACCGCCTCTTCGTCCTCGACCAGCAAGATGTGTCCAGAGCCCGTCAAGTCTCGCGGATGCTCCGCCGGCAGAGGCTCAACGGCGGATTCTGGTCCCTCATAGATCGGGAGGAAGACGCTAAAGGCCGTTCCGCGATCCACCGCGCTTGTGACCGTAATAAAGCCTCCCGTCTGCTTCACAATCCCGTGGACCGTCGCCAATCCTAAGCCGGTTCCCACCCCCAAGGGTTTCGTGGAGTAGAAGGGATCGAAGATATGCGGAAGATCCCCGGGAGGAATGCCAGTCCCGGTATCCTGCACCTCGATGACCGTGTAAGCTCCTGGAGGGATGGCTTCTCCGTAAGCAGCGACGGGGAGCGCTGTATGCTTGGTCAACGTTTTCAGAAGAATGGTCCCCCCCTCTGGCATGGCATCCCGCGCATTGACGCAAAGGTTGATGATTACCTGCTCTAGCTGGATGGGATCGACGTGCACCAGCCCAAGATCGCCTTCATAGGAAATTTGGAGGTCAATTTTCTCTCCCAGCAGGCGTTGCAGTAGCATCGAGAGCTCAGAGATAGTTTCTGTCACATCGACAACCTTCGCCTGCAGGGTCTGACGCCGGGAGAAGGCAAGTAATTGGCGCACCAAATGCGAAGCGCGATTGGCATTTTGCTTAATTTGCATGACATCCGCAAAGGACTGCTCCGCGGGGGAGTGCCTTCCCAGCAAAAGGTCGCAATACCCAATCATCGCGGTGAGCAAATTGTTGAAATCGTGCGCTACCCCTCCTGCCAGCTGGCCAATAGCTTGAATTTTCTGCGATTGTAGCGCCTGATTCTCGAGCCGCTTCCGGGACGTAATGTCAATCACATACAGAACGCGAACGCTGCCGATATGCTCCCCATATAACAGAGCAGCGCGCCGCTCCTTCCCCGTCCACTCCACTTCCAGAGGAGGACTGGCAAGATCCCCATTCAGCCAGTCTTGCAGCAAGCTTTCCCGTTCGACATAGGCCCAGAGGCTCCTCCCGATGATCTCCTCCGGAGGATGCTCCATGAGCTTCTGAAAGGCCTCATTGCAGGAAGTGATGGCCCCCTCTTGATCCAGGGTCAGCACTCCCAGCGGGGCCTTGGCAACAGCTTGCAAAAGGGAAGCCACCTGTTCAGAAGAGGGGAGGGCCGGAGGGGCCTGCGGCTCCATGCGCACGCAGTACGAGCGAAAGGCGTCTCGTATCAGAATCTGCTGGACTTCGGCCGAGCAGGGGCCATGGCCCGCCTCCAAAGAGAGGAAAACGGGAGAGGATTGCAGAAAATGCCTGGACCCATCGATGGAGGGCAGACGCTCCGCATCCCCCTCAGCAAACAGGTCCTGCACAGACAGGCCGGTGACCTCCGACGGACTCTTGCCTAACCAACGCGCGAAGGTCTTGTTGCAGAACACCACGCTCCGCGCCTCATCGAGCGCAAAGTACCCGATGGGAGAGCTGTGCAGAAGTTCCAGCAGAAAGACAGGATGTCCCTCCAGAGAGCTCGTCCATCGGGCAGAAGGCGTGAGATCCGCGAAACTCCATACCGTCCACCCCGGGGAGGAGGGAAGGGGCGCCACCGTTATCCTCCACCAGGCCAGCTCCTGAGAAGGAAGCGTCATCGGAACATCGAGATGGTGCAGGCGCCCGACCTCCACCTCTTTGGAGAAGCTGGTCAGGGCCTCTCGCATCTTGCGGTGCCCTGAGAAATGCTCCAAAAGGTCCGCAAAGGACGCGACCTCTTCTCCAGGGAAAAGATGCTGCGCCACACGATTAGAGAAAGCGCACTTTTTCTCCGCATCGAAGACAAACACCCCATAGGGAAACGCCTGCAGGCCAGCCTCCGCCCTTTTGCAGTGGTCTTCCCACACACGCGCGGAACCCTCCGCCTTTTTCCAAAGGCGCCCCATGGCGTATAGACTGACTCCTGCAAGAAGGCCCAGGAAGGTGGTCTCCACGGACTCCTCGACCCATACAAAGAAAACGAGGGGGGCCATCACGCAAAAAGTCAGGAATAGGCGCTTGTTCACGAATAACGCGAAGGCTCTTTCTCGCCAAAACACTGTGTCTTCTCTCTACCTTTTCAAGAAATGTACGGTATTTTTACAAAAAATACCTTACTCAGCGGAGGTAGGAGGCTCGGCCTTCCAGCCTTGATCGAGCTGTGCCGCAGAGTATTTCTTGCCATCCGGCAGGAGAATATCCTGCACCAAGGGACTGTCGAGGAAAACGTACGGCTCTATCTCGACGAGCTGAGAACCAGGCTCCAAGGTGACGGAGATAAGGGACGGGCAACAAGAAAAACACGCCCTTCCGAGTATTGTGACCCTCCTAGGGATAACAAGAGAGCACAAGTTAAACCAAGCGAAAGCCTCCTCTGCAATGACTCGGAGCTGAGAGTCGGGCTCAAAGGTAACGAAGAAGAGAAATTGACACCAGGCAAAACACCTTGCGCCAATCCTTTCTATACGCGCCGGAACAACAAAGGACCGTATACCAGAATCGAAAAATACGCTCTCCTGGAATTCCAGAGGCTGAAAACCGACCTCAAAGGCGACGGAGGTGAGATATCGGCAATTCATGAAACACTCCTTTCCTAGCACCTGCACGCTTTTGGGAAGCGTGATGGGTTGCAAATTGGTGCAATAGGCGAAGGCGTGCGCCATGATGGTCGTGAGTTGGGAGTTACCCGCAAAGCCAATGGTAACGAGATGGTTGCAATATTGAAAACATCCTTCTCCAAGTGTTTCCACACTCTCAGGAAAAGTTATGGATGGCAAACTGGTACAATGGGCGAAGGCACGCGCCATGACGGTCGCGAGTTGGGAGTCGCCCGCAAAGTCAATAGTAACGAGATGACTGCAAGATTCGAAACATCCTTCTCCAAGTGTTTCCACACTCTCAGGAAGAGTGAAGGATTGCAAACAGACACAATGGAAGAAAGCGTGCGCCATGACGGTCGTGAGTAGGGAGTCACCCGCAAAGTCAATGGTAACGAGATGATCGCAAGATTCAAAACATCCTTCTTCAAGTGTTTCCACACTCTCAGGAAGAGTGATGGATGGCAAACTGATGCAACGGGCAAAGGCGTGCGCTCCGAGCACCCGGGCTCTGGAATCGTCCTCAAAGGTAACGAAGGCCAGAGCTTGGCATGCCGTGAAACATCCTTCTCCGAGCATCTCTACGCTCTGGGGAAGTGCAACAGATTCCAAGCGGCCGCAGCGGGAGAAAGCGTGCGATCCAATGATTCGGAGTCGAGAATTCCTCTCAAAGGCGACAGCCCACAATAGGCATTCTGTAAAGCAGTGCTCACCCAACGTCTCTACACGCGCAGGAAGTATCAGGGATTGCAGTCCCAATCGCAGTCTAAGGCGCCAGTTCGGCCCCCAAGTAGCTTGCGCCGCTTTCTCCAGATGGGAATCCATGACATCTTTAGGGATAGGTGTGGGTACTCCCTCAAGAAGGATCCGGCTCCTGAGAAAAGCAGGACTTCCCAGGGGATCTTCTGGAAACAACCGCATACCCTCATGCATGGCCTCAACCTTGGAAAAGATGCACAGCGCCCCAAAAGCAAAGGTAGAAATTGCCTCTAAAACCTTTCGCTTTTGCATTCCTAAAACATTCCTGTAGAGCCAATTTTCGAATAGTCCATAAAGTAAAACAGAACGATCGTCAATCTTTCCTAAATAAAGAGAGAGTTCTTCCCCTCTGCGACATGATCACGCCCGTGGGTGTCGCAGAGCGCGGAATTTTTTGAAGGACGGGGAATCTCCCGGGAGAGAGTGCGCAAAGAAATTCCCCTCATCAGGCACTTTCCTGATGGTCGTCCTTTCTTGCTCTCCCCCCTTTTCCTATCGCAGGAGATCCTGTAAACTGCTCCAGTCGAGGGGGCGCTATGGCGCTTCCTCCCTTGTGGGAGGGTGACACGGAGTCCCCTCCCTCCCAGACCTATCCTTTGCCCTGTTTGGGGAAAATAGAACGCACATATCCACACCTATTGACAAGTTGCGCATTCATGTCTACATCAGAGGCGGGTTTTCTCCTAGCGATCCCACATGAGCCAGGGTAAACCCTGTTGAGATTCAGAAAAAGACCTTGAAGGGACCCACGTTGGGGAGCCTATGGCGGGCTTGTTGTGAATGGACAAGATCCCTATCATGCCTTTTAGTGTAAGAACGAGTTTGCCAGAGGTAAGCGCCACGTGAAGGGCATGGAGGCCCTTAGGGCTTTACGAAGGGGCGTTGCGCTAAGTTTGATGGTTTAAGAGGCGATGTTTTCCTTTTGCACTCAGAGGAGTGTGAGTTCCGGATAATAACAGGGGCGAGCGTCTCCTTGATTTATCGATGAATATGGTTAATGGACAAAAGAGATGCGGGGCGAGAGCCTTTTTTTTAGCAGCTCTTATTAGAATGGATAATCCGCTTGCGATTGCTAGCGCGATGCACATCTCTGTATGGACGCAAGACTGGTGTAAGTGCCGTTTCCCACACGCTTCCATGGTGCGGTCACTGGGATCAGTTTATTCGCGAGGTTGGCGTGGGATTGTCCTCAGACTCCACTTTGGCCGACGTCATGTTGCTAGGTTGGGGCACTGACAAATTAATGAGAGAACGATAATGTGTCCATATGGTCAGAAAAAGAGGAAAATTATGCATAACATTCACAAATTATTGACTTCGGCAGCTGCTCTTATGGCACTCAGCGCAGGAGCTATGGAAAGTCCAAGCGCCGCCTCAAATCTCGCGCAAGCTAGAGCTGTACTGGGAGGCGAAGTAGAGGCTACGGGTGAGGATCGGTTGCAAGCTGCTCGTACATTGGTAGAAAACATAGGTCAGTTGGCAGAGAACGAGGGGATGACGAGGCAAGCAGTCGAATCGCGAGCACTAACGAGCGCAGGAAACTTAGGCCCTCAGGAGCAACTTGCCACTTTGCAGGCTCTGTTCCGGGATCCAAGCGTGACTCGAACGATGAAGATCGTAGCTGCGCAAAAGCTAGTTGGTCACCCAATGCAGGCCGATGTGGACCCTGACGTATTGCGTCAAGCACAAGCTATGGCGGCGCTCAGCGCAGGAGTCGTGGAAGATCTAAACGACAACCCAGATCTCGGAGAGCGTATCGCGCAAGCTAGAGCCGTGCTGGGAGGTGAAGTAGACGCTACGGGTGAGGGTCGGTTGCAAGCTGTTCATACATTGATAGAGAACATAGGCCGGTGGGCAAGGGACGAAAGGACAACGAGGGAAGAAGTCGAATTGAATGTGGAAGTAGGCATAGGACACATGGAGGCTCCCCTGCAACCCATCGCTTGGCAAGTTATGTTCCAGGATCCAAACGTGACTCAGCCGATGAAGGTCGTAGTTGCGCAAAAGCTGGTTGATCACCCAATGCCGGCTGATGTGGACCCTGATGTGTTGCAGCAGGCGCGAGCTTTTCTTGCAGCACAATAAACAAGCCTATCGCAGAGAATGGCGCTGAATCTTCGGCGCCATTCGCGTTTCCTTGGGGTTCAAGCTCCAGACGAGCATTTCTTGTCTTAGGTTGTCTTTCTTGAACCGCGCCATTGAGTTGAACGCCGCTTGGCAAGACCTCCAAAGAGCTTCAATAAATAACCCTAGCGCTCCTCACAACTTCACTGAACCATCAGGTCTCTAAAAGACTTGGCTCTCTCCTAGCAAAATAATGTTAGATAGGGTGCGACATGTTGAAATTCAGTCGGTTAGGAGCTTATGAGAAGCATGAAATTCTTACATATTTCTGTGAGGACATGTCGGTAAGTTCTGCGAGCAAATTGTTAAAAATAAATCGAAACACGATTAACTCGCATTATAAGTACTGTCGAGAGCTGATCGTGCAGCAAGGTTTTGAAGAGAATTCTCAGGATTTTGGCGTTTCTGAACTTGATGAAAGGTCTTTTGGAGCGAAGAGAGTGCGAGGTAAGGGAGGCCGTGGAGCAGCGGGAAAGACTCCGGTGTTGGGTTTGCTGAATGTTCTGCAGAAGCCGCAAGAAGAATGGACGTGCGAGAAAAGAAGCTCGCCTCTGCGACTTTGACATAATCTGGTCGCCATCTCTATGGGGCCCTTTAGGCATGTTCTTTCCAATCTTGCACCCTCTCATTTGCCTCTTCGTAGAAAACCTGTTTAAAAGGGGTGAGAAGACCTATAGAATTGTCCTAAACCGCTCAAAAGGGGAGCTGATGCTTATTATTCAGAGAGAGATTCTTGGAGAATTGACGTATGGCGCAAGGCAAACCTCGACAGATTGGTCGTGTGTGGCGAGAATCTTCGTCGCATCTTTCCTTGCAGCAGCGGGCTCAAGGAGAAGATCTCCTCAAGGGCTATAACCTTCTGGAGTTTCGCGAAGCGGTGTTGTTCTAAGTGCAACAACTTAAGAGGCGACACCTTCCTTTTGCGCTCGAAGGAGTGTGAGTTCCGGTATCACAACAGAGGCACGGATCTCCTCGATTTATGACCTAAACCAGTCAAGTGACAAAAAAGATGCAGGGGGAGAGTCTTGCATTCCCCTGAGATCCAGACTCTGGATGAGTATCTCTTACTTTCTCTACGGGTGTCTTTCTTGAACCGCGCCATTGAGTTGGACGCTGCTCGGTACAACCTTCAAAGAGCTTCAATAACCCTAGACCTTTGGATGAGATTGAAGGCATTCCGAGTGAGTTAAGCCACTACCTACAAGCACCCATGTCCGCGCTCACACAGAAAATCACCCGACGCAGTCTATAAAGCATGCGGCTCATTGCCCTAATCCCCCATGACTCATGGTGCGGGCAAGGGGTCCATCGCCATGAGCGTAGGATGTGTTGGCAAAGAGGAGCAGAGCAACTTGTACGCGCAGGAAGAAAAGAAATAGAACGCATGGAGGCTCCCCTGCAACCCATCGCTTGGCAAGTTATGTTCCAGGATCCAAACGTGACTCAGCCGATGAAGGTCGTAGTTGCGCAAAAGCTGGTTGGTCACCCAATGCCGGCTGATGTGGACCCTGATGTATTGCAGCAGGCGCGAGCTTTTCTTGCAGCACAATAAACAAGCCTATCGCAGAGAATGGCGCCGAGTTCTCGGCGCCATTCGCGTTTCCTTAGGGTTCAAGCTCCAGACGAGCATTTCTTGTCTTAGGTTGTCTTTCTCCAACCGCGCCATTGAGTTGGACGCTGCTTGGCGAGACCTTCAAAGAGCTTTAATGAGCCTGACCTTCTCCTCACACTTACTAAACTGCCAGTTCTCTAAGAAACTTGCGGGCGAGGCTGAAGGCATTCCGAGTGAGCTAAGCCACTAACCTACAAGCACCCATGTCTGTGCTCACACAGAAAATCACCCAACGCCGTTTACAAGGCACGTGGCCGGATCCCCCATGACTCGTTATCACGGGACAGGCAAGGGGTCCATGGCCATGAGCGTGGGATGTGTTGGCAGAGAGGAGCAGAGCAACTTGTACGCGTAGGAAGAAAGAGAAATCCGTCCAGAAGACAGGGCCTTGCAAATTCTCCAGATTCCCGCCTCTGCCTCCGTCATATGCCACCAGCTGACCTTGTCAACATGCGCAATCTTCGCGCGCTGGCATACCTCTTGAACAGCCGTATGCAAACCGCCCACCTTGTCCACCAGGCGCAGTTCGCAAGCTTTCTCTCCCAGCCAAACCCGTCCCTTAGCGATCGCGCCCACTTCCTCCGCAGAGAGCTTTCGACAATGCGCAACATGCCGCAGGAACAAATCGTATTCCGCGTCGATAATCGTCGTAAAACGCTCCCTAGCGTGTTCTGACAAAGGACGCGTAGACACTTGGTGATCCGCATTCTTATGGCTCGCAAAAACCTCCCAAGCGAGCCCTAACTTCTTCATCAATTCTTGCGTAGAAAAGAAGACCATGCCAACACCGATGGATCCTGTAAAGGTCGCTGCATTTGCCACAATCGCGTCAGCAGGCGCCGATATCCAGTAGCCTCCCGAAGCGGCAACGCTCCCCATCGACACAACAATCGGTTTCCCATACTTCTTGCGCGCGGCAGCAACGATAGACGCCAAGAGCTCCGACCCTATCAAAGTCCCCCCAGGACTGTTCACGCGGAGCACGATCCCTTTCACGGTTACATCCTTGCCCGCTCTTTTCAAAGATTCCTGCAGTGCGCCAGGATCTATGGCGTCGTCATCCCCGCCGGCATCCGATATCCGACCATTCAAGTAGAGGACCGCTACCTCCGGATAGGAAGCACTATCATATTGGCGGTACGCCGCTAAATAGGAGCAGATTCCGAGGCATTTAGGTTGCTTCTCGTTTTTCTCCAAGCTCTTTTTGAAAGCAGATCGACATTCTTTTGCGCTGGAGCACAGCTCCTGGACGGCACCTAGTTTATGGGCCTCTTCCGCAGAGTAAGGAGCGCGGTCCACAAAGTCTGCGGCCTTGCCCACCTTTCCGTCCTGGGTGAGAGCCTCCTCAAGTTGCTTCTTCAGGCCAGCAAGAATCTGGGTGTACGCCTCTTTGCTCTCCTCAGAAGATCCTTGCCGCACGAACATTTCCACGAAGTCTTTGTACTCTTTGCGCTGCAAAACGAAGGGTTCAACCCCGAGTTTATCCAGACCCTCTCGCATAAAGAAGGGAGTCAGACAGAACCCCGTGGGCGCACAAAGTCCCCCACGGGATAGATAAATACGCGTCGCACTGCTCGCACAGTAGTAGGCATTCGTTGTCAGGTCGGAGCCGTACACCCACACCGGCTTATTACGTGCTCGCAGGGCGAGAAAAACCTCACGAAGCTCCTGCGCTTGGACGCAAGTCGGGCCCAGATCGCTGATGGAAACAAAAACACCAACAATGCGCGGGTCCTCCACGGCTTTCCATAAAGACTCGATGTACTGTCCGCTAAGGGGTGCGGAATCTCCCCCTCGGAGGAGCGAGAGGATGTAATGCTCCAAGGTTTTTCCCTCTGGAAGGGGGCCGCCAATCGAGATATCGAGGATCGCTCTCTCCGGAATGCGCTCTATACGTGGAGAGTGGTACCACCATGCAACGGTGCCCCCAATGAAGGCAAAGAGCAGCGTCGCTTTGAGACAAAAGTACAAAAACCGCCGCGTCCATCGTCCCATCCACCGAAAGGGCCTTAAGAGAGTATTTTTGAGATTCACTTGCCCGCTCCTCCTACCACGACTTCAGGCGCGCCCATCCCTACGATGTGGTAGCCGCCATCGACATGCAGAACTTCCCCCGTCACACCGGCTCCTAAATCGCTCAAGAGATAAACAGCACTGCCGCCAACGTCTGAAAGAGTCGTATTGCGTCGCAAAGGGGCATTGCGCTGGTTCCAGTCAAAAATCAGTCGAAAATCTCCAATGCCCGCAGCAGCTAAAGTTTTCACAGGACCGCAGGACAAGGCGTTCACGCGAATGCCGCGCGGACCGAAGTCGGCGGCGAGATAACGGACACTCGACTCAAGAGCTGCCTTCGCTACGCCCATGACGTTGTAATGGGGCATCACCCGCTCAGAGCCCAGATACGTCAGTGTCAAAAGGCTTCCCCCTTCGGGCATCAGTGCCTGAAGCTCCGCACAGATCTTGGTAAAGGAAAAACAGGAAATATCCAGCGTGTTGAGAAAATTCACGCGCGTCGTCTTGAAGTACGGCCCCCGCAGCTCCTCACGATCCGAGTGGGCAATCGCGTGGACCACAAAATCGATCGTTCTCCACCGCTTTCGAAGCGCTTCCGTGAGAGTCGCAACGCTTGCGTCCTCTTCGACCGAGCACTCTAGCAAAAAATCACACCCCAGGCTCTCCGCTAAAGGCCGAACACGACGCTCCAACGTCTCGGACTGGTAACTAAACGCCAGCTCCGCTCCCTGTTCTGCCAAAGCTTGCGCGATGCCCCACGCGATGGAGTGGTCATTCGCCACACCCATGACCAAGCCGCGCTTCCCGCGCATGAATAACCGATCCTCCACGCTCCTCTCCGTACGCAAACTCCACCCATCCTTTGTGGCCATGTCCAGACTGAAGCCTACGACACCCTTCAGAGATTTTCCAGGTTCAGATTTTGACACCCAAGACATCGGCACGAAGACCCCAACGCTGGCGCTCGGAAAGCGGCCTTTTGTAACAGCGCTAGATAGAAGACGCCCTGAAACCTACGCCGAACCTTTCCTTCCTCATCAACGTCTTCCTTCTGACCTCCATGGAAACGTCCACAGAACGACTCGCTTTTTCCTCGGCAAGGTCAGCAGAGACGGCCAAATATGGCGCCTCGCTACCCTTCCACGAGAACCCTTTATGAAACTTGTACCTGACTGCAACGTCAGCTTATGAAGCCAATTGGACGATTAGTACCCGTTAGCTGCACACCTTACGGTGCTTCCACATCGGGCCTATCAACGTAGTGGTCTACTACGGTCCTATGGCGAAAATTCGTTTCGAGGCGAGTTTCCCGCTTAGATGCTTTCAGCGGTTATCTCTTCCACACTTGGCTACCCAGCGCTGCGACTGGCGTCACAACTGGTACACTAGAGGTGTGTCCGCTCCGGTCCTCTCGTACTAAGAGCAGCTCCTCTCAATTTTCGAACACCCACGGCAGATAGGGACCAAACTGTCTCGCGACGTTCTGAACCCAGCTCACGTACCGCTTTAATTGGCGAACAGCCAAACCCTTGGGACCTGCTTCAGCCCCAGGATGCGATGAGCCGACATCGAGGTGCCAAACCT
>JAISAP010000003.1 GCA_031266655.1 Holosporales bacterium
AGTAATGGGTACATCAGCGCTGTTATGTGCGAGCGCCTCCAAGGACCACACTGGCGCTTAGGTCCGTATCAGCCGCGCCCTATAGGCGCAGGGCCTCTGTGGCATTAATCCAGTGTAAACGGTCACAAAGGCGACGATGCTCCTACACACACCTTACGTATAACCTACATCCACCGAGATTTGTATTGGCTTCAGACTATCAACATCACGCTAGTCGGAGTGCGACCTGCAGATAATCCTACACCAGTCTTATGCGAAAGCTTCCAAGAAGCACATTAGTGCTGAGCATACAGAAACCGCGCTACAATTAAGTAGCGCGAGACCTTTGCGACACAAAACCGCAAAGGCGGTGGGGCGTTTACATCAACGTTGCGCGTAAACTTCCACTCTGGAGATCTCTGTCCATAAAACTCGCGGAGTTCGAGAGAATGGGGGAACAGGGGACACAGAGGGGAACCTGAAGAGAAAAGTCGCCCCAGAGACTCGGGGGAGGAAGCACCCGATCGAGCGGGGACGGGAGAGCTTGCGTTTCCAGCGCTCATGGAACTGTCCGGTATAGGCTCTGCTTCCATTCGGAAGAACCACTCTCCGCTGTTAGACTCTTGGTAATCGCAGCTTTGGTCACGACGTAGCCGTCAGTTCCCGCGCCTTCGCCTCGAAAAGAGGCAGCGCGCCGCTCTGTCAGCGCGCCCCCTCGCGGGTCTTTGCTCACCGTAGGCGTTTCCTTGTACGATAGCGACATGGGGACATCAAATTTTTCATACCGCTTTTCAAAGTTCCTAGGCCCTCTCCAGGGTTCTCCCGCCACAAGAAAGAGCCCCCAAGAGAACCCCTCTTCAGATGCCTGATGTGACCCGTCTTTCCGAGGAGTCTGCATGGGAAGGAATGACGTCCCTCTCCCTGATATATTTCCGCAACTACAAGAAACTTCGCCTTGAGGTAGAAGCACGCAATGTCCTGCTCACGGGCCCCAATGGAGCGGGGAAGACGAGCGTGCTGGAAGCGCTGTCGCTGTTCTCTCCTAGCAAGGGTCTACGCCAAGCGGCGCTGACAGAGCTTCGCACGATGACCGCTCCCGCTCTCAGTCCGTGGAGCGTCTCTACGCGGGTGCGCACAGCTGCGGGTCTCTTGGATTTGGGGACGGGAGGGGAGATGTCTGCCATTCCGGAACGACGCATAGCGAAAATTCATCATAAATTTATTCGATCTTTTGCGGCTTTCGAAGAGGTGCTCTGGATTCTCTGGCTCACCCCCTCCATGGATCGCCTTTTTACAGAAGCCTCCCACAAGCAGCGCGCCTTCTTTGATCACCTGGTTGGCGGGCTTTACCCTTCCTATAAGACGCGTCATGCCCACTATAAGGCCCTCCTCAAAGAGCGCCTCCGCTTGCTGCTTTTTTACCCTTCAGAAACTTCGTGGATCGCCTCTGTGGAAGAAAAACTCGCCCGTTTGGGTGCAGAGATGACGCGCACGCGGCGCGCTTTCCTTGACCTTCTCACGAGCAGGCTTCCCACCGTTTCCACGCCTTTCCCTTGCCCGACAGTACAGTTGCGAGAGACCTACCCGGCAGACGGGGATCTCGAGGACTCCTTGCAGAAGGCGCTGGCAGCGCATCGCGCCCAGGATGCGCAAACGGGAAACACGGCTGCGGGCCCCCATCGTACAGAGTGGGTCGCGCGGTTTCCTCCCAAGGGATTGCTTGCGTCTTCCTGCTCTACCGGAGAGCAAAAAGCGCTCCTCCTCACGTTGATTCTGGCGACGGCACGTCTTTATAAAGAGCGGCGAACAGGGGTGCCTCTTCTCCTTTTTGACGACTGCACCACCCATCTTGATGCGCAGAAGCAGGCAGCCTTATGGGAAGCGCTGCAAGATCTTCACATCCAGATGTGGTTTACCAGCGTTGAAACCCCGAACTTTCCCGCAACCGGGGAAAATTTGCAGCATTTTTCTGTTGAAAACGGCATTTGCCAACGCAAGACGCGCTGACGCTAGGCTTCTTCGGCGGAAGGATCTCGACTGGGAATAAGGACTGTAAAAGTGGAACCCGAGCCGGGCTCCGATTGCACTTCTATGCGCCCTCCCATCGCGTCGACGTACGCTTTGGTCAGGGCCAGGCCCAGTCCCGTTCCTCCATAACGCCGCGTAGAAGAGGTGTCCGCCTGGTAGAATTCCTCAAAGCAGTGCGCTATCTCCTCCGCCGTCATGCCGATCCCATGATCCTGCACGGTGAGCTTAATCCACTGCTCCTTCTCCAGATCTTCCAAAGTGGCGAACAAGACAATTTCGTTCTTTTCGGAGAACTTTATGGCATTGGAGAGAATATGCGTGACAATCTGCTGAACTCTCAACGGATCCGCCAACACTTCTTGCACGGCTTCTTGGTTGACCTCAAGGCGCAAAGTGTTTTCCTGCTGCTCCAGGTTTTTCTGCATTTTCTCCACGACCGAGTCGATGGTCTTGGAGAGGTTGAAAGCCTTGACATTGGTTCGAAGAGTGCCTTCCTCCATATTCGCCACATCAATGATATTCTCGACGATACCCAGCAAATGACGACCGGAATCGGTAATTTTTTGCAAATCGGGAATGACGGTTTCTAGCTTGGCATCTTCCGCTTCTTCTGCCACGATTTCTGCATACCCGATCACCGCGTTGATAGGGGTCCTGAGCTCATGGCTCATCGTCGCAAGGAACAGGCTTTTGGACTGGTTGGCCGCCTGAGCCGCCTCCTTTGCCCGACGCGTTTCGTCGATTTCTGTCAGGAGTTTTTTCTGCGCTTCCCCAAGATTGGTGCTCATCTCGGCAAAGGTGCGTGCCAGGTCTCCGATTTCATCCTTTCTCTCTTGATCCGGGATGTCCAGGGAGGAGCGCGTTTGGTCTCCCGACTTTTTCATGCATTCCTTCAGACGCACGATAGGGCGCGCCAGGAAATTTCCAATTAGCCAAGCCAGAATGGTTAGCAGCACGATGCCGAAACCGTTGACACTGGCGATGGACCAAAGTGTGTGTTTGTAAGCTCTGAACGCCGATTCGTCCGGGACACACACGTAGGTTTCCCAAGAGAGCATGCGCTCTTCCGACTCCTTGTTGGAGACTTTTTTCCCGAAGGCGAAGGTTCCCTGCGCGAGCTTGAGCTCCTCCATGGAACTGAGCAGTCCACGGTTGAGGGAGAGATAGCGAGCAATTTTTTCAACATCGATGTTCTTGTTGTGCGCGACGTACGTCAGAGGAAGGTTGGTGGCGGGATCGAGGACCAGGATAAAGCCTCCCCCCAAACCCGAGTGGACGAGACTGTCCATGGATGTTTGCAGCCGCTTTTGGAATAAGACGAGGTCCAAGAATATGACTAATACGCCAAGCATCTTCCCCCCCGAATCGCAAATCGGGGTGGAGAGCGCGATGGCGGGGTGCTGTTTCTTGTAAAGGGAATGCAAGAGGGGGTCATCGACCACGGTTACGATAACGCCCTCTTTCCCGCCTCCCTTGCGTATAGCCTCCATCCAGAGCAAATCCTTCGGGTCGAGGTTGGCGGTGGGCTCTTCGAGAGTCTTGCCGCCGTACGTTCGCCGATTGGTGGCAATCACATGTCCGGAGGGATCCACTAAGGCGAAAGCAGCATAAAAGTCGTTATTGCCTATGAAGGAGTCGAAGACGGCTCCCACGTCTTCTGGTGTTGCCGTTTTCTGGAACACTCCATGAATAGCGGGCACGTTTTTCTGGAGCATGCGGATCTGCCAAAGGCCGTGCGCCGTCTGGAGCCGAATGGCTTCATTGATTTGCTCAGCCATCCCATTGAGACGCTCGAAAGTGGGAGCTCGGAACTGGTCGCGGTTCCACAACAGAACACATACACTGACGCATAGCGGGAGCAGCCCTGCGGAAAGAATCGCTATAAGTAAGCGAAATCGGAAACTAGAAAAAAAAGCGGGCATTCCTTCTCTCTTCAGCTCTCGGGATCTCCGCTATCAAGAGCCCTAGTGTAATAAGAAAATGTTGATAAATGCATAACGCAGCTTTCCTGCCGTTGGCAGAAAATTAGAGAGAAACGTGACGTTTAGTTCCAGATTTTCTCTGAGATTTACCTTTGGAGGTTATTTTTGTTGGACTTTGGAGAGATTCGCGAACGAGCCGTATCGAGGGATAGCTGATGACTTCCATGCAAATGGGGGTCACGCCTTTGCTGGTAAATCCCAGCTTTTTAGCCACTCCTGAGGACAAATCAAGGATACGGCCCCGCCTTTTCGGCATTCTGTCAATCACGAAGACGTAGAGGGACCGACCATTGGAGGTGTTGGTCACGCGCACGATGCTTGGAAGGTGAAGATTGGGATGCGCCGCAACGGGATCGTTCGGATTGAAGGGGATCCCAGAAGCCGTACGCTTGCCGCGCCAGCGCTCTCCGTACCAGGAGGCTATTCCTGTATATCGAGCATGGTTCTTGACGGGATGGGGCTCTTGCGGCCGCCCCTCTCTTGGAAAGAAGAGGAGCAGAAAAGCAAAAAGCACTCTTTGTGAACGTTGGGCATGAAGGCGGGAAAATGGCAGCATGAATCTCTTTAAAAACAAGGGAAATTTACTTATGACGAAAGGTGATGCGGCCTTTTGTCAGGTCATAGGGAGTGAGCTCCACATCGACTTTGTCTCCTGCCAAGATACGAATGCGATTCTTGCGCATCCGGCCAGAAGTGTGCGCGAGGATGACCTGATCATTCTCCAGCTGCACGCGAAACATCGCGTTCGGGAGCACCTCCGCAACGGTTCCTGACATCTCCAGCAAATCCTCCTTGGACATCCCCTCCCTTACTTTTTAGCTTTTGAACGGCTCACAGTACCACAGCTCAGGGTAAAGGAGAAGATCGCTGCCCGCCTCCTGTGTGCTACGTCTTGCTGGAGAGCCGCGAGGAGTGGGAGCAGAGCGCTAAGGAAGTGCATAAGAAACGCGCGCGATCCCCTTTTTGACAACGGTTTTTCCGATTGTGACACTACCGATCTCTGCAATATTCCTGAGGTGCGTTCCGCCGCAGGGTACAGGGGAATATTCCCCTATCTGCACGACACGGAGCGAGCCCTTACCGGGGATGTCATAGGGCAACCTGTAAAAGGAGCGTTCGAAATCTTCAGCAGAAATATCAAAAACCTTCGTCTCCCTGCCGATCGCTATGACCTCTGATACCCTTGCTTGAAGCAGGGTAGCATTCGGAGCCGTTGCGCTGGTTCCGGCCAAAAACTCGACATAAGATTCCTGAGGAAACGCATGGCACTTTACGGCCTTTAGGGAAGGATCTAGCTTCTCCACAACATTACTGATGAGGTGGCCCGCTGTGTGATGCCGTGCATGCAACACCCGCCGTTCGGCGTCCAAAAGACAGGTGACAGCACTCCCCGCCGTCAGTGCTGGGCGATCAGGGGCTAGGTAATGCCGGATCTCGCCACCGGGAGCTTTTCTGACACCAATAACCTCCACGACAAATCCATTGTCTTTCATGGTACCACGATCACAGGGTTGCCCGCCTCCTTGGGGATAAAAAATCGTTTGATCCAGTGTGACATAGGGCTTTCCTTTTTCATCCTTAGCACTAGATGTTACGCAAGTGCTCGACTCGAACCGATACGTATCGCTCAAGTACAACGCTTTTGTTTTCTCCTGAGTCACACTCCCTCGCGCCTCCACACTTTTCCACGACTCCAGAGGATCAAGTGCAGCGTACACTTTGGACCCTCTCTACGGCAACAGCGGGCTGGGCCCTGCAGGAGGAGGGAAGCAGGAGAAGGCTTCTTCTGACTCTTCTGTGAGAGGACCCTCGAAGGTAACAGTGTGTTCGTAATCAGGTGTCGGGTCGAAATTGAGGAGTACCGTAGCCACTCTGCGGAGATACTCCAACACATTGGCCTTGGTGATCCGGTGCTTCCCTGCCTTAATTGACCGGAGGATATAGCGGTTTACGCCTATGCCATAATGAGTGTGGTCGTAATAGTTCGCCGTATTGCCCACAATCTCCGCCACATCATCGAAGGCATAGAGATGAATGTTGGGAGAGCCTGCGATTCTGTTGAGGAAAGCCAGCAAACCTCCAATATATTGCGAAAAGGGGATACAGTCTTCCTGCTTACCGATGTACGCAAGAGCTAAATAGGGAGAGACGAAAAAGTGGAATTCAATTTCCGGGTGACAGAGGACTTCCTCTGTGAAAAAGGCGAACGCATAGACTGCATATCCAAACTGCTTGCTGGCTTCCACGAGTGTGTGTGTTTCCAAAAAACTCAGGATCTGTCGAATCTCCTCCTTTCCCGGAATAGAAGCCGAACAGAATTGAGCAGCCCGGTATTTTTTACCACGAGTATATGAAAGGTAACGCTCTTTTTCTCGCTCCAGATGATGGGCTTGAGAAGGACGAGAGAAGAGGATGTTCCATGACAGAGCGTAAGTTCCTGCTATTCCGCAGACTTTCATCATGAGTCTTATCTGCTCGAATAATTTCCCAAGTCTAGAATTCACGATTTTTTGCCGGAACCTCAAGAGATCTACGACCAAGGGAATCCAAGGCTGGAAGAATTGAGCACGCAAGAGCTTCCTCGGGATAGGAGTAGAGAAACAAATGGCAGGATCTAAGGATTGAAGGACGGTCTTTACAGAAGATCCGGAAGCTAATGGAAGGCTATAGGGGAACACACCTCCCGAAAAGAAATTGGGTGTTCCCACACCAAGCGGCTTTTTGAGGCCCCCTAGTTGCTCCACCTCTTGCTCAAGGAAACTGAGTGTAAGGCAGGTCCCGATAATTACCGTTTCCCGGTCTTTTCTGCGAAAGAAGTGCCTCTTAATCGTTCCTGGTAGCTCCCAGTGTCCGCCCATATGACTGATATACAGCGGCGGTTCCAAGGGTTGATCGTGGAAGATCTGGAGCGGATCGGCCCAAAAGACTAGGGCTACAAGGAGGAGAGGAACGAGAAAACACCCACCGATAAGGAGGCGCAAATGCGCTTTAAGAGCCACTCTGCTACCCCCTGGGGGGGGGGGGGAAAAAGAGCTCTGGAGAGGCGCAGAGGTGCCCGCAGAGCGTGAGATCTAATGCAACGTTCATGCGAGAGTTAAAATCCAACAGCCACGTTCCCCTCCAGACCGAGCAGTCGGCAAATGAAACAGACCTCTCACAGAAAACCTACGCTCGAAGTTCCGCACACGACCTCTTTACTCCTTTGCTCCGGAACTCCTAGCAAAACCCGAGCCGAAATAAAAGCATGCGGGAGGGATGATCGTACGACGTAGGTACGCCCTGATTGGCCTGACATCCCTTACTGGTTGCCAGACAATCCTCCGAGGCTCTCTCTTAGCGCGCTTAATATTAGGTGGGTAAAATATGTTGAAATTCAGTCGGTTAGGAGTTTACGAGCAACATGGAATTCTTACATGTTTC
Source organism: Holosporales bacterium (assembly GCA_031266655.1). GTDB lineage: Bacteria > Pseudomonadota > Alphaproteobacteria > UBA3830 > JAIRMZ01 > JAIRMZ01. Next base: position 7,410 of record JAISAP010000003.1, read on the forward strand.
TGGGGGGACATCAGGCAAGTTCTGCAAGGTAATGCCTCAAAATCAAGTGATACACCATTAACTTGCATTACAAACCATTTCGAGAGCTGATCGTCCGGCAGAGTTTTGCAGAGGATTCTCGGGATTTTGGTGTCTTTGAGCTTGATAAGATCACTCTTGGAGCGAAGAGAGTGCAGGGTAAAAGAGGCCGTGGAGCGGCCGGAAAGACTCCGGTGTTTGACTTGTTGAACGCTCTACGGAAGGCGGAAGTGCGAGAGCAGGGCTCTCTTAAGCAGAGTCTTTCGGCCTTTATTGGACCCCTCAGGGGCGCTCCTGCTAATATCGTGCTTTCTCATTTATCTCTTTGCGGAAAGCCCGCTTAAAAGAGGAGCTGGTATTATTCGGAAAAAGATTCTTGAGGGGGCGATGCGTCGAATAAGGCGAGCTTCGACGAGTCGATCGTGCCTGACGAGAATCCTCGCTGCATTTTTCACTGCAATACGTTAGAGGCAAGAGTCCTATGAACAACATGAAAGCCTTCTGGAACTTCGCAAAAAGGCGTTTGGCGAAGTTCAACGACCTAAGGGACGATGTCTTCCTTCTGCACTTGAAAGAGTGTGAGTTTCGGTATGATAGCAGAGGCACAAATCTCTTCCGTTTATTAACTAAACTGGTCAAGTGACAAAAGAAATTTTGAGCGAGAGTCTTGTTCAAATGTAACGTCTTTGTTTTCTCCTGGACCACGTTTTCTGGCGCTTCCACGTAGCAAAGATCGCCCCTATATAGCGTAACTTTCCGCGAAATCTTAACGGATCAGGCGGGGCGCACGTACCCTAGGACCTTCCTTTTACGGCAGCAGCGGGCTGGGCCCTGTAGGAGGAGGGAAGCGGGAGAAGGCTTTTTCTGTTTCTTCTGCGAGAGGACCTTCGAAGGTAACGGTATGTTCATAGTCGGGTGTCGGATCGAAGTTGAGGATCACCTTGGCCATTCTGCGAAGATACTCCAGCACATTCACCTTGGTGATCCGGTGCTTCCCCGCCTTAATCGACCGGAGGATGTAGCGATTTACACCCAAACCGTAATGGATATAGTCGTAATAGTTTGCCGTATTTCCCGTAATCTCCGCCACATCATCGAAGGCGTACAAGTGGATGTTGGGAAATGCCTCGATGCGATCCAAGATATAGAGCAGACCCCCTATGTAATCTTGAAATCTGCTTAAATGCTCTTGGGAAGCCATGATCTCTCCATCAGAGGCCCAAACGACGGAGCAATAGGGGGGAATAAGAAAATCAAACTGTACATGTGGCATGGAGGAAACGACCTCCATGAGGTACGAGAAGCTCCGCTCTATAGTATTGAACCTCTTTTCTACCGCTTCCAGATTGTGCACATCTAGGAACCCTTTGACTTCTAGGATCGTTTCTCTCTTGCGCGCGCAGGTGGACCGAAACTCCTCCAAAAAGTCTTTTTCCCTAGTGAACGCGCGTGCAGCACAAGGCTCATCGAACCAGTATGTCCTAGCTTTCCTCCTTTCAACCGATGGGGTGTCCATAAAATACGCCAACAAGAACTCTCCAATGTATGGAAGACTCGCGGAAAAGATCTGTTTCAGGTGACAAAACTTAGGAGAATCGTCGTACAGAAATTGTGGAAATCTAGAAAGATCCTCCTGATAGCCATCTAGGGCATAGGAGAACTCTTCCGGAATCATCATAACCACACGCTTTAAATTGGGAGAATTCTTCAAGAAAGAAAGGACCATACTGCCTGATTGGGGGTTCGGAAAGAGGAATCCCAAATTGAGCGCCTTTTCGATTCCTCCTAGTTGCGCCGCTTCTCGACTTGTCATGTCCATGGTCAGGCAAGGTCCAATAATCACCGCCTCCTTGTCTTTCAGGTGAAAGAAATACCTCTTGATCGTTCCGGGAACCTCCCAACATCCATTCATACAATCAACGTACAACGGCGGCTCCAGGGGCTGATCGTGAAAGATCTGAAGAGGATCAGCCCAGAGAACCAGCGCTACGAAAAGAAAGTTGATAAGCAGGTATCCACCAATAAGGAGGCGCAGATGCGCTTTAAGAGCCATTCCGCTACCTCCCTACCGGGGGGGGGGGGGGAGAGAGCGCTGGAGAGGCGCGGAGGGGCTCGTAGAGCGCAGCTTTCAGGTCATCATTTGCGATGATTAGCCGCACAGCAATTGCGCTTTTTGCAAACCAAGCGGTCGGCGAGCTACCCAAATCTTCTCCTCATCGTCTTCACAGAAAAGATCCACCATCAAAAACCTCGTTCACACACCCCTCTCCGTTTGGCTCAGCCTGCAAGATTTGCACAAGCATAACTCCCTGGAGCGGAGTAGTAGGAAAGCCATCTACAACAAGGTCTTCGCAAGGCTCCGCACAACTAGCTTATAATAGCTCCCCGTACTTCTGAAGATCCTTCATGTCTACCCATGCAAATGCGCCTTGTCGAGTTCTGCTCCAACAAGAAGAAGCCTTCCTTTCCTCATAGGAGCCCCACCTCCAAAGACTCTACACACGGTCATTACTCCACTCTCAAAACCTCTAGCAAA
>JAISAP010000065.1 GCA_031266655.1 Holosporales bacterium
TATGACCTCAGGCCCTGTCTCCTCATTTCCATCGCTATGCGTATGATCTCGCTCTCTCTTTTTCCTTCTATACACATACATCTTTCCGGTATTCCCATCTGTTATCAACTTTATTTACCTTTTATCAACCTATAAGATTTAGTCTATTGTCTACGTGAATGGATTAAGAGGGTAAGGTTATGTCTTTATTTAGCAGTATGAGGGTCTCTGTAGCGGGGTTTCGGGCTCAGGCGAAGAGGATGGCTACGATAGCGGATAATGTGAGCAACAGTGACACGATGGGCTATAAGACTCGTTCAATTGCCTTTACTCCCAAAATAAATTGCCGGGGGGGGGGGCAGCTCCGTTAAGTAAAACAAATCCCTATAATTCCTTTCTATCTCCTGGCAATAATGGTTTTTCTCCTTATTTAGACAAAAGTCATTCTTCTAACTCTGGTGCTGTCTCCTCTATTCCATCAGCTAGTTCTTCGGCAGGGAGCTCTAACCCCTCCCCCCATTCTAGTGATTCTTCCTTCAATGCCTTAGTAAGAAATTCTGGTTCCTCCGCTGCTGCCTCCTCTAGTGCCGCAACAGGAAGCTCGCGAGCTTCCTCCAACTCTGGTTCGCTCTACACCAGCTCCGGCGTCTCTGCGCATACGTTGATGCATCTCCAAGCGCAGGGGGAGCTGCAGCGCACCGAACGACCTCTGGATCTTGCTCTCGACGGAGATGGCTTACTCCTCGTTAAAGACAAGAGCGGCACTCTCGGAGGCACCAGAACAGGCACTTTCCACCTCACCCAAGAAGGCCGTCTCCAAGACTCCAAAGGCCTTACCCTCCAAGGCTGGCCCTTGCTTCCAGGGGACGGAGCTGCAGGATCTGCCACCAGGAGCACTGGAACAGATGCTGGAGCCTCTGCTCCAGGAGGCACCGGAGGGGATCCGCCTGGAACTACTTTCGCAGAGTCTCACCCTACAGGAGGATCAGCAGGAACTGCCCCTACGGAACCAGGCTCCACCTCCATAGGAGCCGGAACTCCCGGAACTGGAGCCCTAGGTTCTGGAACTACCGGATCTGGCTCTGCTTCCAACACATCTACGCGTGGGGCTGCAGCTCAATCTGCTCCTTCCCCCTCGGCTGCCTTTCTAGGCCCCTTGGGAGCCCTCGAGGACATTCAGCTCGTCAAGCCAGAGCCAGCACCGCCTTTCGGAGAGTTGGCTCCTGCTGGGGAGCCGGCTCCTCCTCCACAGCTCGCTTCTCCCGCTGAGGAAGTTGCTCTCTCTGAAGAACTCCTCCCCCCAGAAGAGCCCGATCCTTCCAGCCCCTACGGAACCGGCTGGAGCATGGAGGAGGAGGCCGGCGGGCTATATTCCTTCCATGGCTCCATGAATTATCTCCATCCTGGAGCCAGAACCATTTACAGTCGACGCACCCTTATGGATTCCCTCGGGAACGAACACGCGGTGGAGATGGAGGTAGTCCCGTATGAGAGATCGTCCATCGCACTTGCCTCTACCGACCCCTCCACCTATCCCCAGCTGAAGATCACTTTCAAACGTGAAGACGGGGTGCTTTCTATAAAAGATACCGGTAGCACCGGTCTCAGCTGTGCCCTTGATGAGGCCACTGAGCGGCTCGTTGTCACCTTTATGGATACGGGAGCTCAGTTAACGCTTGATATGAGCGATGCGCAGGCGACTTCCTCCCAAGACTATCCTGGGGCAAGCCACGGAGAGACTGTGCTCTGGGACATGCCTCCCATGATCTTTGAGGAGGCAACCTATAAGGTGAGGCAGTTAGGACCTGTGTACAGCGAAGCCACAATCGGGGGTCTGCATTGGACACCGGGGATAACGGTAGAAAGAAGCCAAGATGGATTGTTTGCAGGGCTGTTTTCGGGCATCAGCTTTAAGATAGAGCTTCGCTTTAATGAGGAGGGCCGGGTTTCGGGCTATAAGTTTACGCAAAACGGAGGCAGCACCGAAGATCCAAGTGTGGGGGTTGAGCAGACCGGCCCTCTCATAGAGGGAGCACATTTTGTGTACAATGACACCGACTATGGTACCTTCAATATCGATTTGAGCCTTGTTCAGATCGTAGTGAAGACTGAGCCTACGCCTCCGGAGCCGGAAGCAATTCCTGAGGAGGTGGTCCCCGCGGGGGCTGCGAAGGGGAAAATCCTGGAGAAGACTGAGGTAGGATTCGCTCCTCTCTCTCCTTCCTCCCTTTCCATCGACGAGAACGGCGTCCTGAAGCGTCTCAAGGACGACGGAGACTGGGAACCGGTTTATCTTCTTGCTTGCGGCCAGTTTGCGGCGATGAATGCTGCAGAGGAGCGCAATGGCGTCTATTACGCCACTCCCGCTTCGGGAGCTCTCCGAACTGGGGTCTCAGGAAAGGACGGCATGGGAACGGTCACCTCCGGAACCCTGGAGCGCTCCACCACAGATCTTGCCCACGAACTCTCCGAAATGATCCGCGCCCAACACGCCTACGCCGCTAATACCAAAGTCCTCTCTACCATAGAAGATATGCTCACAGAGCTCGAGAGACTGTAGAGGGGAGAGCCATTCAGCCGCGTCCCATGAGGGACGCAGCGGCCCTCATGCCATCTATCCGTGTAACAAGGTCATGAGGGCGATGATGACCCTACACACACCTTACGTATAAACTGCAACTATGGAGACCTGTATCGGAGTTTGATGATGCCCCTACATCAGCGTTACGTATAAACTGCTAAGGTATATCTCTGTATCAGGCCTGTAGAGAACCGCGCTCGCAGGGGGCGCGGGGCCTTTGTGACATTCGTTCGGTTTGATGAAGGAGCAAAGGCATGGATAATTCTACACCAGCGTTATGCAAAGACCCACAGAAATACACCTGTATCAAAGTGGGTCATTCTACACCAGCCTTGTGTACGAACTTTTTAGATATGTCCCTGTATTAAGTCTGCGATAATTGCGCCCCATAAGGACACGGAGCCCTCATGCCGCCTTTTCATTGCATGTGGTCATGAGGGCGACGATGCATCTACACCAACATCACGCGAAAACCTTTCAAACAGAGTTCTGTATTCAGGTACTGGATGCACCGATATAAGTCTTGCGGGAAAAACTGCAAAGCAAACTCTTATGTCAAGTCCGTAATAGCCGCAGCTAACCGCTGCGGGGCTCTTGCATAGTCTATGTACTCTAGTTGTCGCAAAAGCGTGGATGCTCCTACATCAACGTTACGCAAAAACTTCTGGAAAATACATCTGTATTAAGTCAGCTGTCCCCAAACATTGTACTCAGTTTCTGGAGAATACCCGCACTCAGTGCGCGATAGTAACTCTCACGACAAGACAACCGGAGCAACGAGACTCAATCAGCACAAAGTTAAGAGGCATCCAAGCCTCCCTCTCCTACTCTTTTCCGGATACAGCACAGCTGATGTCCAAGAAAGGCAGTTCTCTCAAATCAACGTAGTATTTAAAAATTTCCTTTAAGTTGTAGGCGTCATCCATAGAACGCATGGAACAAAGAGCTCTTACGCACCAGGCAACCGCTCTCAGGATATCCGCTCTTTGTAGGTTTGCATTCTCTCGGTCCTCTGGGAAGAATTTCGCGTAAATTTCGTGACAGAAAAATCGGATGGCGGAGACTTGGCTAGAAGAAAGGATGCCTCCTTTCCAATCGACAAAGTTAGGAATCGGCTGATTCGCAATTTTTTGTTTTGCCGAGTACCCTACATCGGCTTTTTCTCCGTAGAACGTGGAGGATCTTAGCGTGGGGTCGTAGGGAATGCCCAAAAAAGAGCATAACCTTCCCATAACAGCATCGTAACTTCTGTGCACACTCGGAAGATCGAACAAGAAGATGGGGCGCTCCGGCGTCCATACTTCTCGCAGGCGGGCAACTGTACGCATGATAAGCATGAGGTTGTTTGCAAATTCTGAAGTGCTGCCATCACCAGCTGCCATAAAGGATTCTATCCCACAGGCGGGTCGTCTCAAAGTTGTCATGAGCTTTGCCTTCGGAAAATCCCGAAACAACCTTTCGAATTGATCCTCAGAACTGACCACTTTCTCTGCCCCAACCCTTAGAATCATGCTCGTAGGGGAATGCAGATGGAAGAGAACGCAAGTCAAATCTTGCAAACGCTTCCCAGATACAAGAGAAAAGGCAATGTGCAAAAGCAAAAAATATTCTTTGCGCTCACACTTTCCGTACATTGTGCAGAGAGCGAAAAAAACGTTATAGACGCCGGAGAAGTAGGACTCTTTCGTTTCTAGGTTATCCACGCTATCGTCTATAAGACAAGGAAAATTTTTCTCCGTGTATTCCACGTATGTTTCCGGGGAAATAGGACCCTCTTGATGATCGTAAAAATCATAGACGCCCGTCATCGTTGTTGCCGTGGCGATCTCTTTGTACTGATCGAGTAGCCCCTGCAGAAACGTAGATCCCCCGCGAATATGGAAGCCAATAACGGCGACACCCAGCCTTTGGACGACCTTGTGCAGCTCTTCACTTGTAAAATCCAAGGGAGGAGAAATGACGTACTTCTTCACAACCGCTCCTGTCGCACTCTCACGATCAAAGTTCTCAATTTGATGGAGCGGGCGATGGGAATCGGACCCACGTCATCGGCTTGGAAGGCCGAGGCTTTACCATTAAGCTACGCCCGCGCTGGTGGAGGGGGTAGGATTTGAACCTACGTAGACTTCCGTCGGCAGATTTACAGTCTGCTGCCATTGACCGCTCGGCCACCCCTCCAGAACTCCTCTCATCTTCGGGGTTTAAAAGATCCCTCCGGACCTGTCAATACGGGACTTGTAGGTCTATGCTAGACAGTGTAGAGTCACCCCATCGAATTTGGACGAGATATGCGAACGTTTGTGCAGAAGCCCTTGGAGGTGAAGAAGGCGTGGGTTTTGGTGGATGCCAAGGATATGGTCCTCGGGCGCCTTGCCGCAGCTGTCGCGATCCGTTTGCGTGGGAAACACTATGCAACGTTCACTCCCCATGTGGATGGAGGGGATTGTGTGGTTGTTGTGAATGCTGCGCATGTGCACCTGACAGGCAGGAAGCGAGAAGACAAGAAATTCTATTGGCATACGGGATGGCCTGGCGGCATTAAGGAGCAGACGATGCGAGAGCGCTTGGACGGACGTTTTCCGGAGAGGGTGGTCCGAAAAGCTGTGGAGCGGATGCTTCCGAGGGGGCCTCTTGGGCGCCAGGTTCTGACGCATTTGCGCGTGTATGCAGGGGAGGAGCACCCGCATAAGGCGCAGAACCCTACTGTCTTGGATATAGGGGGGATAAACCCTAAGAATCGGAAAGGAAGGGTACCGTGTTAGAAAGTACGCAGGATTCCGGCGAAATGGAGATTCCCGCGCGCTCTGGTGCTGCTGAGAAGCCGCAGAAAGACGCGAAAGGGCGTACTTACGGGACGGGACGCCGGAAGAATGCAGTGGCGCGCGTCTGGATTAAGTCTGGACGGGGGGTTGTGACCATCAACGGGCGCTCTTTGCAGGAATACTTTGCGCGCTCCGTCCTACAGTCCGTCGTGCTTCACCCTATGAGTGTTGCGAATCGGCTGGGCCAGTACGATGTTCTCTGCTTTGTCAAAGGAGGTGGACTATCCGGTCAGGCCGGCGCAGTACGCCATGGAGCGACGCGTGCACTGGTGAATTTCGAGCCCGGGTTGCGCACGATTCTCAAAAGGGAAGGCCTCTTAACACGAGACAGTCGTGTGGTGGAAAGAAAAAAGTACGGACAACCCAAAGCTCGAAAACATTTCCAGTTCTCTAAGAGATAGCATTTTTTGGGAAATTGCTGTGTACGGGTTCCTGCGCGTTGGTACGGGTGGACGACTACTAAAAACGTAATTTTCGGAAGGAATGAGGGGGAAAGCATGGAGAAGTTGGTAGAAAAGAACTGGGATTATTCGAAGAACGCGGAGTTTTATAGATATCGCCCCAATTATTCTGAACGGGCGATAGAGATGCTGATGGCGTACGTTCAAACGCCTTCTGCCTCGGGAAGTAGAAAGGATTTTTCTGTTGTGGACGTTGGAGCGGGGACAGGGAACTTGACGATCCTCCTTCTCAAAGCTGGACTCCAGAAGGTCACAGCGGTAGAACCCAACGATGCAATGCGAAAAATTGGAGAAGAGGTCACGAAGGGAACAAGTGTCCAGTGGGTTCGTGCGACTGCGACAGAGACGACACTAGCGCATACCTCCGATTGGGTAACGTTCGGAAGTAGCTTTAATGTTATCGATCGGGAGAAAGCCTTGCTGGAGACGCATCGCTTGCTGAGACCAGGAGGGTTTTTCTCGTGCCTTTGGAACCATCGCAACCTTCTCTGTCCCATTCAGAAGCAGGCAGAAGCTATCGTAGAGTCGTTTGTTCCCTCGTATTCGCGAGGAGTTCGACGCGAGGATCAGAGGCCATTTCTTGAGGAGCATGCGACGGGATTCAAGGATATTTGCTATCTGGAAGTCGATTTTGATGTTGAAAGAACGATCGAGGACTATTTGCTCGCGTGGAAGAGTGTGAAAAACCGCTTCTGGGATCTGGAGACTCCAGAAGGCGCGTCTTTGTTTGCGAAAATTACGGACAAAATAAGGCAGGAGCTTCCAAGAACATTCTCTGTCAGATACACGACGCGTGCTTGGACGATGCAGAAGCAGTGATCAAGGCGGCTCTATCCCCTGGAAAAGGACTTCCCAGATTGTGCGCCGTTCTGGGTAGATTTGAGGCTAGAGAAGGGGGGAGGTAGAGCAGAAGATATTGAAGGATGCGTTGTATAAGGCCTGCAGCCGCATGCCTGAGCCTTGGAGGGTCGCCCTGGCGCGTGCTGCTGCACTGATGTACGACAGAGTCACGTGTTATTCGCCAGGTAAGGTGTTTCTTTTGATCTCCGAGCATTACCGGAACGGGCTACTAGCAGACGATTTCCGTTTTGGAAAGGC
>JAISAP010000019.1 GCA_031266655.1 Holosporales bacterium
TTAACCGCAGCTAGCCGCTGCGGGGCCCTTGCGAACCCTATTTACTTTTGGTTGGCGCAAGGGCGACGATGATCCTACACACACCTTACGTATAAACTGCAACTATGGAGACCTGTATCTGGGTTTATAATAGCCGCGGCACAACGCCGCGGGGCCCTTGCAAACTCTGTCCATTCTCAATCGGCGCAAGGGCACGGATGCATCTACACCAGCGTTACGCGTAAACTGCAAGGGAATGCATCTGTATCAAGTTCGTGGGCTACATCTACACCGGCCTCACACAAACGCTTCCGAGCAGCACATCCGTGCTGAATGCGTAGTAACCGCGCCCCGTGAGGGGCGCAAGGCCCTTGCGCAGTCTACCCACTTTTAGTGAGCGCAAAGGTAACGATGTATCTACATGTACCTTACGTATGACCTTCCAAGACGCATCCCTGTACCGGGCACGCAAAGAACCACAGCCTTAATGCCGCGAGGCTCTTGCGAAGTGTATTTGCTGTAGTCGTCGCAAGAGCGCGGATAATGCTACACTAACGTTACGCGAAAACTACAAGGGAATACATTTGTATAAAGTCCGTAGCAGCCACGACACAACGAGGCGATGGCCTTTAATAATATCAACTTGCGCTCATATTGTCACAAAGGCAACGATACCTCTACACCAATATCACATAAAAACTGCAGAAAATACACCTGTATGAAGTTAACAGACGCATTTACATAAACTCGACGAACGCAAGCTGCAGAGAAATATGCTCACACCAAGTCCGCAATAACCGCGGCACAATGCCGCGGCGGCCCTTGCGAACTCTGTTCACTGTTAGTTGGCGCAAGGGCGACGATGCTTCTACATCAGCGTTACGTATGAACCTCCAAAGTAAGTTCCTGTATTAAGTTCATAGTAGTTGCGGCTGAACGCCGCGGAGCCTTTGCGAACTCTATCTACCTTTAGTTGGTGCAAGGCCGACAATCCTCCTACATCAGCATTGAGCATAGACCGCAACTTTAGAGACCTGTATTGGCTCCAGATTGGTCAGTTGATGCTAGCTGAGGTAGGGCCATAGGCTATCCTATACACACGTCATGCGCAAAACCCTCAGGGATCGCGTTTATACTGAGCCCATAATAACTACGCCCCGTAGGGGGCGCAGGGCCCTTGCGCAGTCTGCCCACCATTAGTTGGCGCAAGGGCGTGGATGAACCTACACCAACGTTACGTATGAACTTCTAAGTATATTCCTGTATCAAATCCACAGTAACCGCAGCTAAACGCTGCAAGGCCCTCATGCCGCCTTTTCATTGCATGTGGTCATGAGGGCGACGATGCAGCTACACCAGTGTTACACAAGAACCTTTGAGAGAGGTCCCTGTATCAAGGCAGCAGTAACTGCTGTTAAACGCTGCGGAGCCTTTGTGACACTTGCTCAGTCTAATGGTGGCACAAAGGCAACGATGCCTCCATATCCGCCCTCTGCCCCTTCAGTAGGCAAAGAGTTCCCCCATCTTTCTGTTCTCCCAGATAAAAGCGCAGATTTTTTGAGGATCACTCGCATTTTGTGAGAAAGTAAGCCCCAAGGGGAGGTTCTCCCCATTATCTTCTTTACTCCCCATGCCCCCTATCTCCGACGCTCGTCGCGTGACGCTACAAACGCTTCTGCGCTTAGTTCGTTCCGAGCAGCGCCGACGCACCATGCTGCTGCAACGTTATGACTGGACGCTGCATGCCCGTCCTACACAGCTACCGCCCCCCGGTGACTGGAAAATCTGGCTCATCCTGGCCGGTCGCGGCTTCGGCAAAACGCGCGCAGGGGCGGAGACCATCCGCAGGTGGGTGCAATCCGGCCAATGCCAGCGCATCGCGCTTATCGCGCAAACCATTGATGAAGCGCGCTCCGTCATGGTCGAAGGAAATAGCGGACTCCTCTCCGTATCCGCACCATGGGAAGGCGCGGTATACGAAGCCCAAAAAAAACACGTTATTTGGCCTAATGGGACGCTGGCAACACTCTACGGAGCGGAGCACCCCGAGCAACTCCGGGGACCGCAATTCGATGGGGCTTGGATCGATGAATTTGCGAAATTTCCTGATCCAGAAGCCATTTTAACCCAGCTTTTCCTCTCCCTCCGCCTCGGACGGCACCCGCGCGCGCTCATCACGACCACTCCGCGTCCGATTCCTGCTCTACGCGCCTTGTTAACTCGTCAAGATACGGTTGTCACACGCGGTAGTACGTTCGAGAACGCAGACAACCTGTCTCAGAGCTTTTTGGACCTCGCCCGGCGCCAATTTGAAGGCATGCCCCTGGGGGACCAGGAACTCTATGGCGAGATGATTGAACCTCCCGGCACCCTGTGGACGTCGGCTCTGATAGAGGAACGACGCCTCTCGCAGACGCCTTCCTTGGTGCGCATCGTCATCGGGGTCGACCCTGCTTTGAGCCACAACGCCCACAGTGATGAGACAGGGATCGTTGTGACGGGACAGGATGCGCAGGGCAGCGCCTATATTCTCGCAGACCACAGCATGCAAGCTCCTCCTGAAGAGTGGATGCGGCGTGTGGGAGAAATCTACCAAGCCTTTTCGGCACACCAGGTTGTCTTGGAGACCAATGCGGGAGGAGACCTCCTTCCCGCCCTTTTCAAGCGCTTCGCTCCTGGCATTTCCCTCAAGCTCGTACGCGCGCAGAAAAGCAAGTGGACACGCGCGGAGCCCATTGCTCTTCTCTACAGGCAACGCAAGGTCTTTCACGTCGGTACGTTCCCAGAGCTGGAACGCCAGATGCTGACGTATACGCCTCACACCGCGCAATCTCCGGACCGCATGGACGCTCTGGTCTGGGCGCTGAGCATTCTCTGTTTTGAACCCTATTCCGTCGCTTCTGTCTGGAGCTTCTGAGCTGTTCCCTTGGATCGTTGAAGAATTTTTGCGCGCCAATGATTTATAACTTTCCTTTTGGTACACTCTCTTCTCGCTGGGGTGGAGAAGACAGGATATGGATTTTCACATGGATGAGGCTCTGCTAACGCCCGTCATGGCGCAGTATTGGAAAATTAAAAAAGAAAATCAGCAGCATCTTCTGTTCTATAGAATGGGAGATTTTTACGAACTCTTCTTTCAGGATGCGGAAGTTGCCGCTCCCGTGCTGGATATTGCCCTCACACACCGCTCCAAGTACGCGGATACTCCCATTCCCATGTGTGGTGTGCCCGTTGCAACGGTGTACGACTACCTCGCCAAGTTGGTGGCTGCAGGGTTTCAGGTCGCCCTCTGTGAGCAGCTAGAATCGCCACAAGAGGCAAGAGAGCGCGGATACAAGGAGCTGGTCAAGCGGGGAGTGGTGCGCATCGTCACTCCTGGGACGTTGACGGAGGAGTCTCTCTTGTCTCCTCGGCGGCCTAACAACTTGGTGGCAGTCACGGAAACACGAGACGGCTTCAGTTTCGCCTCCGTCGATATTTCCACGGGCGCTTTCCAAGTAGAAAGTGCGGGGAAAGACGCCTTAACCGCCACCATCAGTCGTCTTTGCCCCAAAGAGATGCTCTTGCCTACTTCTTTGCGTGAAGGCGACTGGGGAGAGTTTTTTGCTAGCCAGGCTCCTCTTTCCGTCCTGTCCGACGCTAAATTTAATCCGCGCCTTGAAGAAGCCCGCGTACGCAAGTTCTTCCAAGTGCAGCATCTCCAGGCCTTTGGCTCCTTTTCTCCTAGCGAAATCGCCGCCTGTGGCGCTCTTCTTGAGTATCTCCTGCTCACGCAGAAAGAATCGCTGGGCCACCTGTCTCCACCCCGAAAAATATCCTCTCAGATCTACGTGACCATCGATATGGCGACGCGGAAAAACCTGGAGCTCACCTGTTCCTGCAGGGGCGAGACGAAGGACAGCCTTCTCGGCGTTCTCGACCGCACACTCACGGCGCAGGGGGGAAGGCTCTTATTCGAGCGTCTTTCCAGCCCCTTGCGTGTGGTTGAGACGCTGGAAGCGCGCCTTGACGCCGTAACGTTCTGGCTCGCGCACCCGGAGAAACGCAAGCAGGTAGTGCCCCTCCTCAAGGGAACGCCCGATGCGGAGCGCGCGCTAAGCCGTCTCCGATTCCGTCGCGGATCTTCCCGGGAGCTGTACGGTATCCTGAGGGTCCTCCACAATTTTCTGGCCATTCGCTCCTTATTTGTTGTGCAGGAAGACGGAGCACCTCCTGCCTTGTCTCAAGATGCTGGTGAGCTTGGTCCTGCATTTTTCTCTCTTCCTCCTCCCGAAACTCTGCACGCCCTTCTAAGCCGTGCTCTTATAGAGGCGGCACATGCTCCTTCAGAAGACTTCGTCTCCCCGAATTTCTGTGCAGAACTCGATCAAAGCCGTCAGCTGCGCGATCATAGCAAGGAATTAATTGCCGAGCTGCGGAATCACTACATTACGGAAACGGGGATTCATTCCTTAAAAGTGCAATTTAACTATATCCTTGGATGGCACATCGATGTGCCCACCTCACAAACCTCTCGGGTTCCTGAGGAATTTACGCACCGCCAAACGCTGGCCTCCTCGGTGCGCTACACGACGTTGGAGCTGCAGGAGCTGCAGGAGAAATTGGCACAGGCGGCAGAGCGCTGTGCCTCTCTGGAACGGGAAATCTTCGAGGACTTGGTGCGCGCTACCCTGGAAGAGGAAGATGCGCTCAAAGCTGTTGCGCAAGCACTGGCGATCATCGACCTCTCTCAGAGCTTGGCACAGCTGGCAGAAGAGCGCCATTACGTGCGCCCCACCTTTGTCGAGGAGCCAATCCTGAAGATTCAGCAGGGTCGGCATCCCGTTGTGGAGAGTCGCAATTCCCTAGCGCAAAAGGAGGGGTTTACGGCGAACTCCTGCTCCTTGGACGACAAGGCCACGCTCCTCATGCTCACCGGGCCTAATATGGCGGGGAAAAGCACCTATTTGCGCCAAAATGCCTTGATTATTGTTATGGCGCAAATGGGGTGCTTCGTTCCTGCGAAAGGAGCCCAGATCGGTCTTATAGACCGCCTTTTCAGCCGCATTGGTGCAGCGGATGAACTGGCTCAGGGGCGTTCCACGTTTATGGTGGAGATGATCGAGACGGCGGCCATCTTGAATCAAGCGACAGCGCACTCTTTTGTCATCCTAGACGAAGTAGGGCGCGGTACCTCGACGTTTGATGGGTTATCCCTCGCTTGGGCAATTGTCGAGCGCTTGCACCGGATGCGTGTCCGCACGCTCTTTGCGACGCACTACCACGAGTTGACGCAGCTGCAACACTCCTTGCCTTGCCTCCAATGTGCCACTCTGAAGATTCAAGAATGGCAAGATAAAATTGTCTTTTTTCACGAGGTGATCGAAGGAACCAGCGACCGTTCGTACGGTCTCTACGTTGCCAAACGTGCGGGATTCCCCGCAGAAGTTCTCACACGCGCACGAGAAGTGCTGGAGGCTCTGGAAGAAAAACAAGGCCGCAAGCCAAAAACGATCAAGCCTGTTCGCCCCAAACAGGAACCGTTATGGGTGCCTTCTCAAGTGGAGGAAAAAATTCGTCAAGCCAAGTTGGATGAATTTTCTCCGCATGCTGCTCTCGATTTTCTTTACTCTTTGCAGAAAGAAGTGGCTCCTTCTCGGTAAACATCAACCTTTTATTAATTTTTCCTCGGTATATCTGGAAGTGCGAACATTCAGAAAAGGAAAAAACATGCTGACACACCCACCAAAAACATCTCGTGCGCCTACGCGCAAGGACGGCAAGAAGGCCATCTCCATCGCGATGCAAGGAGGAGGAGCCCACGGAGCGTTCACTTGGGGTGTTTTGGATCGCCTCTTTGAGGACGGGCGGTTTATCATTGAAGGCGTCACAGGCGCGAGCGCTGGAGCTATGAATGCTGCCGGGACCGTTCAGGGGTTGTTGGAGGGCGGAAACGAAGGCGCACGCCGCGTTTTGCGCTCTTACTGGGATGCGCTGATTGAGTCCGGGAAAACGAGCGCCTTGAAGCCGGGCCCTATTGACCAATATCTCAACAAATTCACCATGCAAAACACTCCCATGTTTATCATGTTCGATCTGATGCTGAAATTTCTGTCTCCTTATCAGTTCAATCCCACAGGGTCCAATCCTCTGAAGGATCTGATTCTCAAAGTGTTTGACTTCGAGAAAATCAAGAACAACAAAGAGTACAAAATCTTCATGTCCGCCACGCATGTGTATACGGGGAAAATCAAGGTTTTCAATACAGAGGAATTCTGCCCAGAAGCGCTGCTCGCTACCGCGTGCCTGCCCACGATGTACTCGGCCGTTATGGTGAACGGGGAGTACTATTGGGACGGAGGATTTGTCGGGAACCCCGTGATCTATCCTCTGATCTACGAATGTGAGACTCCGGACATCATGGTGATTAAGCTGAATCCTACGCATAGGAATCGCCTTCCGCTGACCTCTGGTGAGATTGGGGATCGTTTGAACGAGATCACCAACAACACCTCGATTTTGCGCGAAATGCGTTCCATGCACTTCATCACGAAGTTGATTGACGATGGTCTTGTGGATCCTACGAAAATTAAGAAGCTGCACGTCCATCTCATCCAAGATGAGGCGGCCTTCCAGGATCTGGGATGGTCTTCCAAGCTCAACACAGACAAGAAGTTCATCGACTACCTGTTTGAAGCCGGCTACAAGGCGGGAGACAAGTGGATCAAGGAGAACTTTGATAAGGTCGGAGTCGAAACGACAGCTCCTATGGAAGACCTGTTCATGTCCTAAGATTTGACGCCTTGGAGAAAGAGGGGGCCTTGCGCCCCCTTTCCTCTTCACAGGCCCAGGGATTGAACCCCTGGGAGCTCCTTTCCCTCCAGAAACTCCAAGAAAGCACCGCCAGAGGTGGAGACGGTATGGAACGAGGCAAAGTCCATAGCCGCTACGTTGAGTGCCGCCACGCTGTCTCCTCCTCCGACAACAGAGACCAGGGATCGTCGTTGGGTTTCAGCCGCGATGGCGCGAAAGATGCGTTCTGTCGCTTGATGAAAAGGGGACTCTTCAAAGCGTCCTAGTGGGCCGTTCCAGAGGACCGTTCCCGCCTGCGCGATTTCCTGTTCCAATCTTTGCGCCGTCTCCGGCCCGATGTCGAGAATAGCGGCATCTTCGGGAACCTCTTCCACTGAACAGAGCAACACCTCCCCCGAAGCAGTGCGCACACGCACATCCTTGGGGAGGAGTAAAGTACAGCCTTGCTGGTGCGCCGCTTCCAGCAGCTTCTTGGCCTCCTGGTGTTGCGTGGGCTCCTGCAAAGAAGTGCCCACAAAAAGCCCTTGTGCTGCAAGCAAGGTGTTAGCGAGTCCGCCGCCTACAGCTAGGGTCGAGACGACCTTGAGGAGATTCCGGAGTACTCCCAGCTTGGTCGAGATCTTGCCGCCTCCTACGATAGCCAGGACGGGCGGAATGAGATGCTCTGTGACATGGCGTAACGCCGTTAATTCGCTCAAAAACAGGGGTCCGGCCGCATGAGGGAGTAGCGCAGGAACCCCGACGATGGAGGCATGGGCGCGATGGGAAACCGAAAACGCCTCGTTCATGTAGAAGTCTCCCCAACGCGCAAGATCCTTGGCAAAGGACTCGGTGTTGGCCTCTTCTCCCGGATAGAAACGGAGATTTTCCAGGAGAACGCACCCGGCATGGGACGGCGCTTCTCCCGCCAGTACATCTGGAACAAACGCCACGGGCTCCTCCAAGATCGCCTCTAAAATTGGCACAAGGAGACGCAGAGAGAGAGCCTCCTCGCGCTGCTTAGGGCGCCCAAGATGGGCTATCAGGGTGCATAGGTTCCCGCGTTGACGCAGGGCACGTACGGTGGGAGCGATGAGCCGGGCACGCGTCGTGTCGGTTACGGTAGTTCCCTGCAGGGGTACGTTCAGGTCAAGACGGAGGAGAATGCGTGTGTTTTCTGGGTATTCTGGTGACACTACGCCCCTCCAGCGGTTTGCTGAGGCAGCAACCCACATTGGCGCAAGGCTTCCGTCAGCACGATAGCGCCCGCAAGCGCAGCGTTCAGAGAACGCCTCTGGGGGAGCATGGGGATCGTAACGCGGTCGGGTAACGCATGGAGCACTTGTGGTGGCAAACCGGTACTTTCCGAGCCCAGCAGTAAGATATCTGAAGGAGTGTAAGAAAAGGCGGTGTAGGGCATACCCGCTTGAGCAACGAGGGCGACGACGCGCAGCCCTCGGCAATACTTCCAAAACGCCTCTGGAGAGTCGTGCACGGTGCTCTGCGCTAAGGGGCCGTAGTCGAGACTGGCGCGTTGAAGATGCTTCTCGCTCATCAAGAACCCGGTGGGGCCGACGATATGAAATGGGTTTCCGAGGCAGGCCGAAAGGCGCAGGAGAGCTCCTGTATTATGCGGAATTTCAGGTTGGTAGAAGGCAAGTTGGATCATGTTCCTTGGTATCAGCGAGGAGCCATTTTGAAGACCGAGCAGAGGCGTGACGCGAGAAGGTCCAGGAGTCCAAGGTCGTCTTGATCAGATCTTGAGACCCCAAAATGATCTTTTTTTGGGCATCTTTGACGACCAAACATTGCTTGGAGACGAATTCCACGGTTGCATAAAGGATGTCTCCTTGGAACACTGCCTTTTTCAAGGTGGAGGATTTCAGTTCAAAAAACGGTCGCTCTAGAGTTTCTCCTCTTTGTATGGAACCGGTGATTTGTTCCTGAAAAACCTGGAAAAGTTCTGGCGTTAGGAGTTCTTTCAAGCGCGCGAGATCGTGCGTCATGTACGCCTCCTGGACGCAGGCAAAAGCCGCTTCCGCTCCCTTCAAGAACGGCTCGGCCCGAAAGGAGGGATACGCGCGCAAAAACGCCTCTGACACCTCGTCAGAAGAGGCCAGAGAAGAAGCCTTGCCCTTGGACGCCTTCTGAGAAGGGGAGAGATGCACCGTCTCCTTGAAGGCCCGCCTCCATTGCGCCTGTTTCTTCTTCTGAGAGCGGACCGAGCGGGATCCCCCTTCTTTTCCCAAGACCGCATACAGCTGGAAAAGCAAGAAGCCGGTGAGAAAAGCGAAGAAAATCACACGCACTACGGGTTCCCCTCCCTTTTTCTTTGCATTGGGTTGCGCAGCACACAATCTTCTGATAGGCCTGAAATCACTCCCAGAGGATAGTAGGAGAGGCCATGCTGAAGCAACCCAAGGGGCGAAGCTTATGACACCCCCCCTCTTGGTGGATGGTTCTGGGTTTGTGCACCGGGCGTTTCATGCGTTTCCTCCTTTGGTGGACCCGCGTCAAAGGCCGGTAGGGGCGTTATACGGATTCGTGCGCCTCCTGTTGCCGCTTCTTGAGAAGAACCCTCGCGTGTATGTCTTTTTCGATGCAGGGCGCCAGACGTTTCGGCATAAGCTCTATGCCGGGTACAAAGCTTCGCGCGCTCCCACGGATCCGGATCTTGTCGTGCAATTTCCGTGGATTCGCGCTTTTTGTGAAGCGTTTGGAGTGCCTTATTGTGAGCATTTGGATTTCGAGGCAGATGATCTGATCGCAAGTGCCGCCACGCGCTTTTCCGCGCGAGGAGAAAACTGCACCATCGTGAGCATAGACAAGGATCTTTGCCAGATGATCAGCCCCTCCATTGCGCTTTACGATCCGGTGAAAAAGGCATCTGTGACGCGCGAAGAGGTGCTGCGTCGGTATGGGGTTTTTCCAGAAAAAATGGTTTCTTTTCAGGCCCTTGTGGGGGATCCTAGTGACTGCGTGCCGGGGGTCCCTGGTGTTGGCCCCAAGAAGGCTATGGAACTGCTCCAGCCGTATGATTCCTTGGAGGATCTGTACGCGCACCTCCACGAGCTCCCTCCGCCCCGGCGCGCCCTCCTAGAGGGTCACCGAGAGCAAGCCTTTTTGTCGCGTGATCTGGTGTCTTTGCGAAGAGATATCAACCTTCCAGATTTTCCTGTGGATCGCACCTTCGATATTTCTGCGGCCCGCGCCTTCCTGGAGGAATTTTCCTTCTCAACGCTCTTGTCTACCCTGGATCGCCTGGCTCCTCCGCTGTCTGCGGCGTGACGGGGGTATGCTTTACTCCAGCTAGCTACGGATTTACTAGCTTGGAGTTAGCGTAATACAGGGACACGCTTGAGAGGTTGTAAGCATAATGTCGGTGTAGCTGTATCCATGCCTCTGTGACCTTGTGAGACCCACAAAGGCCCCGCGGCGTTATAGGGCGCGGTTACTGTGGGTTTAGTGCAAGCACGGTCTTTGAGAGTTTTGCTCGTAACGTGTGTATAAGATTGGCTACAGGCTCTATCTCAGTTAGCATCAATTTACCAGTCTGGAGCTAATACAGGTCTCTAAAGTTGCAGGTTATGCGTAATGCTGGCGTAGTTGTCTCGTCGCCCTCATGGCTTTCTCAAGTAGATGGGTGGCATGAGGGCCCTGCGCCCCTATGGGACGCGGTTATTACGGGCTTAGTGCGGGCACGGTTCTTGAGGGTTGTGCTCGTAACGTGTGTGTAAAACCGTCTACAGGTTTCACCTCGACTAGCATAAGTTTACTAGTGTGGAGTTAATACAGATCTTTGCAGCT
>JAISAP010000077.1 GCA_031266655.1 Holosporales bacterium
GAGGATGTGCAAGCAACCCGGCTCATCAAGGATCTTGGAGAGAGGCTAGGCGTTTCTGTCCATGACCACGTTGTCGTCGGCGCCCACACCCATCGCTCCATGCGCTCCTTGGGGTTCTTATAAGGACTTGTCCGGCGTCCTCGGGGTACTGTCTCTCTTGGCGCTCCACCACGGTGCCTGACTCTATTTGCGTGGCTTATTCCCTCCTTTTGCAGAATATCTCCCCTCCCCCTGCGCGGAGATCTTCGCGGAAGATGGGAGCAGGATCGCACGCAGTCTCCACTCTGGAGAACCTAATTTGGCATGGCTCTCTCCTAGTGCGCTTCATATGAAGCAGGATGCGACATATTGCAGTTCAGTCGGTTAGGGACTGATGAGAGACATGAAGTCCTCACATGTTTCTGTGAGGACATTACGGCAAGTTCTGCGAGTATATTGCTCAAAATCAAGTACGACACGATCAACCTAACCTACAAGCACTTTCGAGAGTTAATAGTACAAGCCAAGTTTTGAGGGGCATTCCCGAGATTTTGGTATCTTTGTGCTTGATGAGAGTTACTGCGGCGCAAAGAGAGTACGGGGAAAAAGGAGCCGTGGAGCAGCGGGCAAGACCCCAGTATTTGGTTTGTTGAAGAGAGAGGGTAATGTGTCCGTCAGCATGGTTCCAAATGGCTCAAGATGATAGAGTCACACCCCAATCATTCAGGGGAAAATTCTAGAGAGATCTACGGTGCCTGCAGATGGCTGGGGCGCCTATGATGAGTTTGTTGTGAAGGGATAGTCCCTACAGGATCTTCTCTTGTAACAAGGCATTTGCTGGAAATAAGCGCTCTGTCAACAAGGTTAGGACCTTTGGGAGCTGTGCGGGGAGGCATTGTGCGCAGTCCAACGGTTCAAAAGATGATAGTCTTCCGTCGCGCTTGAAGGAGTGTGAGTTCCTGCGTAATAATGGGGCACAAATCTCCTTAGTTTATGGCCTAAATTGGTCAGTAGGCAGAAGAGATGCTAGCTGAGAGCTCAACATATTCGCTAGGAAAAGATTCGAGCGCCGTGGAATACATTACCGTTCGCGACGGGAATACTTCCTATTGCGCAAATTTTTCAATAAGACGTTGCAACTCCTCTAAAGACCTGAAGTAAACGTGGATTGCTCCTCCTTCCTGGCGTAGATCCACACGAACGCGAGTTCTAAGTGCACGCGTGAGCTGCTCTTCCAGGTTAGAAATCTCTGAGAGAGCCTCGTTATCAAAACCACTGTCATTGTGCTGATTTGAAAAATCTTTCTTTTCTGTTTGCCGTACAGTCATTCCACGCGCAATAATATCTTGCGCAATTGTCTCCACATTGGGACGCCCGATAAGTGCGCGCGCATGCCCGAAACTCAGCTCTCCAGACCGAACACGATCTTTTACGGAATCTGGCAGCGTCAAAAGACGCAGAAGATTGGCAATATGACTACGACTCTTCCCGATAATACGCGACAATTGCTCTTGGGTATGATGGAACTCTCGAATGAGCCGAGCATAAGCCTCCCCCTCTTCAATGCAATTAAGGTCTTCGCGCTGGACGTTTTCTAAGAGGGCGTATTCCAAGCTCTGTTGGTCGTTTAAAGCGCAAATGAAGCAAGGAACATGTGCGAGATGCGCTTTCATGGCAGCACGCCATCTGCGTTCCCCAGCAACAATTTGGTATTTCACAGGATCAGCGGGATCAGGACGTACAAGAATCGGTTGAATAATACCATGCTCCCTGATGGACTGAGCCAATTCCTCTATGGACTCTTCATTAAATTTGCGCCTCGGTTGGAATGGATTCGGTGCAAGTGCCTGTACAGGGAGAGATTGCGATTGCGTATTCTCTTTTACCTCTGGCCCCAACAGACTAGAGAGCCCTTTCCCCAGTGCTCCATTCATGTCCTTTCCTCCCTTCTTAAAAACTCTTTCGCGAGATTGATGTAGGCTACAGATCCACGACATTGCGTGTCATATAGTAAAACCGGTTTCCCGTGGGAAGAAGCTTCGCTGACACGCACATTCCTAGGAATCACCGCATCGAACAACAGTTCCCGAAAATGCGCTTTGACATCCTGCGCGACTTGATGACATAGCAGATTACGTGGCTCAAACATGGTTAATACAATACCTGAAATCTTGAGACGTGCATTAAAATTCTGCTTAACACGTTGCACGGTTTTGAGCAATTGTGCGAGCCCTTGAAGAGCAAAAAACTCCGATTGCAAAGGAATGAGGACGCTATCTGCTGCGATGAGTGCGTTGAGTGTAATGAGACCTAAGACTGGCGGGCAATCTATGAATACATAATCGTATGTTGTACCCTCCTGTTCCGCAATGTACCCCTGAAACACACGATGAAGACACTCCTCACGTCCCGGATGTCCCGCCAATTCTACCTCCAATGCCGCCAAATCGGAGGAATATGAAATCAGGGAAAGAAAAGGAATAGAGGTTGTCTGCGCGGACTCAGATACAGTACTTTGTTGTGTGAAGAGAGTATAACAATTAGGACATACACGATCCATTGTATATACACTGCTGGTTGCGTTTCCTTGCGCATCACAATCCACCAAAAGGACCCTGCGGCGAGTCGCCGCGAGCGCCGTCGATAGATTAACCGCTGTCGTAGTTTTGCCGACACCCCCCTTCTGATTGGCGATAGCAACAATCTTCATACGCGACGATAAGCCTCCACCACCATTACGGAACGTCCCACTGCACCACGCTTAAACGCAAATGATCCGCCCTTGTTTCGTACGTATGGCACCTTCATGCGAGTTACTCTTCTTCAAAAAATACCCACCTTTTCACAAGGAAGAACTTTCCGCTGGTTCTGTCCTATCCTTCACTTGTTCCACGTGAAACACTCCTCTCCTCTCTTGAGAGAATAGAGTCCTTTCGCCTTGAACTTCAAGAGGGGATTTGGTAGAGGGGAGAGGGAAGAGTGCCGGAGAGGTCGAACGGGACGGTCTCGAAAACCGTTGTACGCTCGCGTACCGTGGGTTCGAATCCCACCTCTTCCGCCATTCCGTATGAGGAGGCATTGGCGTTTTGACCCAAGGATGTATTTCTTTGCGCAAGGCGCGCGTACGTCCTTTGCAGGATGTTTCCGTCGATCTTCCTAAAGACTCTTTGATTGTAGTCATCGGAGTCAGCGGTTCTGGAAAATCCTTGCTCGTCACTGATACTATTTGCGCTGCTGGACAGCACAATCACTTGATCAGTCTTCCCTTATCGATGCGTCAGTGTTTGGAACCCGTTTCTAGGCCTAGTTGTGACACTATATCGGGAATATCGTGCGTTATTGCCGTCAATCCTATCAGGCAAACCTTTACACCTAAGTCGACTGTAGGAACGGTAACGGAAATTTACGATTACTTCCGCATTCTGTTTGCGGGTATAGGAGGGGTAGATTCCCTTGCGGAGAAGAGCAACCTTCCCGAACTGGGCCTACAGATATACAAAAGATTTTTTAGCAAACGCATTTATGTTCTTGCTCCCATTCACCAAGCAGCTTTTAGCACAACGGAGACCTTAGAGGCCTTAAAGCAGAAAGGATTTCAGAGGGTATATAAGGGAGGAGAATTTTGCACGTTGGAGGAAATTGCTAAGAAACCGAAGCGCCAAGAAACCGAGTTATCGATGGTGGTTGATAGAATACCTATTCAAGAAGGGTGCTTGGAAAGACTGCGTGACTCTATTGAAACAGGAGTGCACCTCAGTAAAGGAGAGATAGATATATATGACTGCGATACTACTCGTGTTACCAAGTTTACTGCCCACTTATCCTCAGGGACACAGCCATCCAATATGCAAGTGAGTCCGCTGCTCTTCTCATTCAATAGTGCGCAAGGAGCTTGTCCTCATTGTGAGGGGTTGGGAGAATGTCGCTTTTTTAGCGAAACCTTGGTGGTCCCGAATCCAGAAAAAAGTCTATTAGAGGGCGCTATCAAACCGTGGGAGAGACTTGGCAAAGAAGGAATCCGGCGGCTCTTCTCTCCCCTAATGGACCGCTATAATATCGTGCTGACGACAGCGTTCAACAATCTCCCATCCCGGCTCCAAAATATCATCCTCCACGGGGAACCCAAACGGTTTGCGGGAGTCATTCCCCTTTTGGAACAGCGGTGGGATAAGACAGACAATCAATGGGTTAAAGAAGAGTTGCAAAAATATCGTCAAGAGAAGCCCTGCCCAACCTGCTGTGGGACACGTTTGCGCTCTGAAGCGTTGCTTTTCAAGATTTCCGGAAAAACTATTGCCGATATAAACGCCTCTTCCATTGAGGGAATAGATCGTTTTGTT
Organism: Holosporales bacterium; assembly: GCA_031266655.1. Taxonomy (GTDB): domain Bacteria; phylum Pseudomonadota; class Alphaproteobacteria; order UBA3830; family JAIRMZ01; genus JAIRMZ01. The sequence continues at coordinate 4,320 of JAISAP010000077.1, forward strand.
CGCGCCCTTTCCCTCAGGGAAGAACTTCAAGAAATTGCACGCCCGCTGTTAGAAGAGATTTCCAAGCGTACGCGATTTTTGAAGGATGTCGGTCTTGGGCAGATCACACTTAACCGTTCCATACATACTCTATCGGGAGGAGAAGTCCAACGTGCCCGCCTGGCGGCCAGATTTGGAACAGGAGCGCAGAATTCGATCTACGTGCTTGATGAGCCTTCTGTTGGTTTGCATCCGCATGACAACGATCGCTTGATCAAAGCTTTGTGCGGACTCCGAGACCTTGGCAACACCGTCATTGTAGCGGAACATGACGAAGACATCATACGCGCAGCAGACTACATTGTAGATCTAGGCCCACAAGCGGGAGCAGCAGGAGGACAAGTTCTCTACGCTGGTTCACAAGATAAATTCTTCCAGCACCCGAAAAGCATTACCGCAGCGTATTTGCGTGCGCAGGAGAATATTACCATCCCTCGCAGAAAAGTCTCTGATCGTGACAAATGCTTACGGTTAAAGGGTATTACTCAACGCAATCTTTGCGAAAACACACTTTCTTTCCCCCTAGAGAGAATGATTGGAGTTTCGGGAGTTTCGGGCAGTGGAAAATCTTCCCTCATCTTCGGAACACTCATTCCACGCGTTAAAAAAGCCATCGCTAGGAAAGAGACGGAGTCCATAGAAGGGGGCGAACATCTCAGTCGTGTTATCGCCGTCGATCAGGCCTCCTTTGGAAGAGCTGCTCGTTCTCACATCATCGGATACATGGGGAGCTTTTCCCTGGTCCGCGAATTGTTCGCTTCTCTACCCGCGTCAAAAGTTCAGGGATATACGGCGCAGCGTTTTTCTCTCAACCTGAGGGGAGGACGTTGCGAAGCGTGTCAAGGAGAGGGCAAGAGATCCATTGATATGCAGTATTTGTCGAAAGCGTCCGTTCCCTGCGAAGCCTGCAAGGGGCGTCGCTACAACGCGGAAACGCTCCGTGTGCAACTGAGAGAAAAGTCGATCGCGGATGTTCTCGACTTGTCCATTTCCGAAGCACTGAGCTTTTTCCGAGGCTTTTCTGCCATCGCCGGAAAACTGCAGGTTCTTCAAGAGCTAGGTCTTGGCTACCTTACGATTGGACAGCCCACGGCCACTCTTTCTGAAGGAGAGTTGCAACGTCTTAAAATAGCAAAGGAGCTTGCTCGACGACCTGATGGCAAAACGCTCTATGTTTTTGATGAACCCACGATAGGACTACATTTTGAGGATATACGCAGGCTGTTGCGCGTGCTAGAAAAGCTAGTCCATGAAGGCAATACTGTTCTCATTATTGAGCACAACTTAGAGGTTCTCAAAAACATGGACTGGATCATCGATCTCGGCGTACAAGAAGCAGAGGAGGAACAGATCATCGTGCAAGGCCCTCCTGAGGTGATTGTCAAAGATCCGCGCAGTTGCACTGGCCGCTACCTAGCCAAGAAACTCAATTGGCAGACACCTCCCACGAAAGCACTGCGAACTTCTCGAAGAAGTCAAGTTTAAGGAGAACGCTGTCCCCAAATGCCGCTTTAAAGCCCAAGCTCCAGGAAGATGCAACGGGATATTTCCTCATGGATTCTTAGCGATCAGAGCGATGTCCATCAATCTGAGAAGTGCCAGGCATTTCTTGTGCGCATCAACCAAAGAGAAAGGCAATCCGCAAAGTCCCGGAATCTACCAATGTGCACTGTATGCGCAACCTAACCTGCCTAGTGGAATGCTCCTACGGATATGGAGGAGCATCAGCGCGCTTAGGCTTGGTTCTCACCCAGCATCTCTTTTGCCACTTGGCCAACCCAGTCCATAAATTGAGGAAATCTGCGCCCTGTTATTATACAGGAACTCACACTCCTTCAAGCGCAATGAATATCGCCTCTTAGACCGTGCACTTAGCACGATACTCCTCGTGCAGCTCCCAAAAGGCTCCAATACCGTTAACGTAGTCTCCACCTCTAGCACGTGGTTGCAAGGAAGAACTCTAGTGCGCAACCCACCCGATCCGCTGCATCCTAGCTAACCTCTTCGCTAGGAGAGAGCCTAAGGATACGCCAGTCCAGAGCCTTCTCACAATTTCTACGCGTCCAAGCGCGTGGGGTCTAACTCGTTGAACAACCGTACATTCTATCGTAGATAGAAATTAATTCTGGAATTTTCTCTTCTAAGTTGAAATCCTCCCCCCAGGGAGGGTGCCCTAGGGGGAGGTATGAAGAAGTTCGTCTGTGGATTGACGGTGGTTCTGGCCTTGGAGACTGTTGGAATGCTCCAGCAGAAGGAGGATGTGTCGTGTGCATTGATTTCCTTGCGGCAGGCAACGCAAGGGCTGTTAACGCAGCAGCCCTTTGAGTTTCGCCCCGTCCTGACCGCTCCCAACCAGATAACCCTCTTCGTCAGGCAGAGCATGGCGCTTCCCCACACAAAAAAGTTCCTGGAGTTGGAGCATCACTACGAGGAAGAGTGCTCTTTCCCGGTGTACGACGTCACTTTCCACATCGGTGGGAAGAATATTCCAGGCGGGCGCGTTGTGGACAAGGAGCATCCTGTTTTTCACCAGAAGTTGATCCTTTCCACGGTTGACGACGATCAGGAGCTGCGAACAGAGCAGCACGTGCGTGTGTTCACGTACTTTGAGGTCACGGAGCATTGTATCAAGGAGGACACGCTGTTCCTCCCCTACCGTTTTACAGATCGGGAAGAGGATCGTTGGGACGTCGGGCGTCGGTTCGTTGTCAGGGACTACGTGAGAAGCGACAGGACGGTTTTATCGGTCGATCTTCAGTCCTTCCCCCATCAGACCCGGATTCTCTCCGCGGAGGACGACGACGAGGCTTTGGCAACCTGGAAGGAGGTGGAGACGTTTGTGACGATGGGGGAGTGCGCCCAGTCGATTATGGTCCGTCGGACCTCTGAGGATTACCCCTTTACAGAGAGGGAGGAAGATAGGCCACCCGATAGAAAGCTCGTGCTTGTACGGGACTACAGGAGGGGAGAGGGAGGATTCTCCAGAGATTGTAGGGTTTTTCCCTATCAGGAGCGCGCTATGCGTGTGTGGGACGAGGATCCTTCGCTTTCCATCAAGACAGAGATCGAAATTTTCGTGACCCTCAGGGACATTGATCGAGTCCTGCGATCAGAGACACGCTCCACCCCCTATCCTTTTACCGACCGGCAAGAGTGGAGAGATGCACACAAGGTACTTACCTGTCTGCGGGAGTATCGTCGGCACGATGGTTCTATCCTAACAGCCGTTCAAGGCATGTATCCCTACCAGGAGCGGATTCTTCATGGTGCGGATGACGACAATACTCTTGCGCGGAAAGTCACCAAAGAGATCTTCGCTCAGGCGCAGGATCAAGAGTGGATTCGTGGCGTAGAGGTCACAGAAAGTCCGTATTCTTCCCAAACAAGAAGGGAATATCGTCCGCAGCAGGATGCTGTCTTCCTTGTGAGGGACTACACACGTTCAAGTGGGACTTCCTTCTCACGAGACGTTCAGGCCTTTTCCTGCCAGCGGCGTGAGGCTTCTTCTGTCGAGGACGATGGAGCTTTGGCTACGAAAAAGGTTTTTGAGGTGTTCGCACTGATCGAGAATGCGAGAGAGGTCGTCCAACAGGAGGAGCAAATCGTGCCGTACCCCTGTCGAATTTCCTACAGGGATAATGTGCAGAGAAGCAGCAGTTTCCTTAAGGACATTGTCGATATATGGCATATGAGGGACTGTACGTATACACGAGGAAATGGCACGCAGTTTACGGTCACGGAACAGGTGGGCCACTCGCACTACGAAAATGGCAGCGTCGTGAGTGATCTTCTTAAGGGTGCTGTCATAGCAGGAGCAGCGACTCTGGGCGGTCCGGGAGCGGCGGCGGCTGTTTACGCAGGAACGGAGATCGTAGGGGATTAGTCACTGTGCTCGATGGAAGCGAAGCCCGCTGGTTGCGGACGGGCTGGTCTCCCTTTTCTTTTCCTGCTAGAGTCCTGGAGGTTTTCTGAAGGAGAAGAAGCGATGGCGGGCAGCATCAATAAGGCGATTTTGATTGGAAACCTTGGCCGTGATCCGGAAATGCGACATACGCAGGACGGCTCCAAAGTGGCGAACTTCACTTTGGCAACTTCCGAGTCCTGGAAAGATAAGGCCAGTGGAGGCAGAAAAGAGCGGACGGAATGGCATCGAGTCGTCGTCTTCGATAATGCTCTCGCCGATATTGTAGAACGCTACTTGCACAAGGGGTCTAAGGTCTACATCGAAGGGCAAATACGAACGCGACGCTGGCAGGATGCGAATGGGGTGGAGCGATACACGACAGAAATCGTCTTATCCCGTTTCCGTGGAGAACTCACCATTCTCGATAGCCGATCTGGTTCGGAGGGAGGCATGCCCCGCGAGGGAGTCCCTCCAGAAGCAGAGACAGAAGGAGGAGAAGCAGCGCCTCTAGCTGACTTCGACGATGATATTCCGTTTTAGTCCTGCAAAACGGCACGCCTTATGAGTGAAGAACCCAACAACGGTGTGGTAGCCCGCGTTTCCCTAGAAGAGGAGATGCAGAGCTCTTATTTGGATTACGCGATGAGCGTGATCGTTGCGCGTGCGCTCCCCGATGTGTGCGATGGGCTGAAGCCTGTGCACCGACGCATTCTGTACGGAATGAAGGAGGGGGGACACGACTACAACAAGCCGTATCGCAAATCGGCGCATATCGTCGGAAAGGTGATGGGAACGCTCCACCCGCACGGAGACGCCCCTATCTATGGCGCGCTTGTAAGGATGGCGCAGTCCTTCTCGATGGGTCTCCCCCTGATCGATGGGCAAGGAAACTTTGGGTCTATCGATGGGGATTCCCCTGCAGCGATGCGTTATACCGAAGCGCGACTGACGAAAAGCGCGCATGCGCTCTTGGATGAGCTAGATTTCGATACCGTGGACTTTGGCGAGAACTACGACGGTTCGGTGCTCGAACCCAAGCTGCTTCCCGCACGTTTCCCCAACCTGCTTGTGAACGGAGGAAGCGGCATCGCCGTGGGAATGGCCACTAACATCCCCACACACAATCTGGGAGAGGTCGTTGCCGCTTGCCGAGCACTCTTGCAAGATCCAGGCCTTGCTCTAGAAGAGCTGCTGCGTATCGTTCCTGGTCCCGACTTTCCTACAGGAGGGATCATCCTCGGGCGCCGAGGGATCGAGGAGGCCTACGCGACCGGACGCGGATCGGTGGTGGTGCGCGCCAAGACCACGATTGAAGAAATTCGCAAGGATCGTTGGGCCATCGTCGTGACGGAGATTCCGTACCAGGTCAACAAGGCGCGTCTTGTCGAGAAAATTGCTGAACTCGTACAGAACAAAACGATCGAAGGCATCTCCGATCTGAGAGACGAATCCGATCGTGAGGGAATCCGTGTTGTTATCGAACTCAAAAGAGATGCCGCCCCAGAAGTCATCCTCAACCAGCTCCTGCGGCATACAACCTTGCAGGTGAACTTCAGCGTCAATATGCTCGCGCTCGATCATGGCCGCCCGCGCCTCCTAGCGCTGAAAGATGTGCTGGAGGCCTTCCTTCTCTTCCGTCGCGAGGTGGTCGTGCGGCGGACGCGCTTCGAGCTGAAGAAAGCCAGGGATCGTGGGCATATTCTTGTTGGATTGATTATGGCGATCAACAATATTGACGAGGTCATTGCGCTCATCCGTGGAAGCGCCGATGCACAAGCCGCCAAGCAGGCTCTGTTGGAGCGCACCTGGCCCGCTGGGGAAACAGCACCTCTTGCGGCGCTGATCGACGACCCGGACAGCGTCGTCCTTGAGGGACGCTGCCGGCTCACAGAAACGCAAGCGCAGGCCATTTTGGACCTGAAACTCCAGCGTCTTACGGGACTGGAGCGCACAAAAGTCGTGCAGGAAATCGAGGAGCTTGCAAAACGTATCCAGGATTTGCTGGACATTCTGCATTCTCCAGAGCGCGTGACGCAGATCATCGATACGGACTTGGCACGCCTGCAAAGCGAGTTTCCCACCCCTCGCAGGACGGAAATCACCGGTACGGCTCAGACCATCGACGACGAAGATCTGATACAGCACGAAAACATGGTCATCACGGTCAGCCATCAGGGCTATATCAAGAGAGTTCCCGCTGCGAGCTACCGTGTGCAGCGTCGTGGCGGAAAAGGCCGCTCTGGGATGGCGACCAAGGAAGAGGATTTTGTCCACGATATCTTCTTTGCGGATACACATACGCCTATTTTATTCTTTTCAACCACAGGGAAAGTTTACCAAACTAAGGTGCACCGTTTGCCTATCGGGACGCCGCAATCTCGGGGAAAGGCGGTCATCAACCTCCTCCCGGTGGCGCAAGGAGAGACGATTTCGACAATTTTGCCCCTTTTAGGGGAAGCAGCGGAACAAGAGACGCAGAATATTGTCTTTGCTACCTCTCACGGGACCATTCGGCGCAACCGCTTGAGCGATTTTCTCAACATCCGATCCAACGGAAAGATTGCGATGAAGCTCGAAGAGGGAGAGCGGCTGATTGCGGTAGCCATTTGCCAGGATGGAGACGACATCCTCTTAGCGGCGCGCTTTGGAAAGTGCGTTCGATTTCCCATCAGCGTGTTGCGCGTTTTTTCGGGTCACACCTCCACGGGCGTGCTGGGTATGCGTCTTGCTCAAGGAGATGAGGTCATATCCATGGCGATTTTGCACCCAGGAGACGCTACTCCGGAGGAGCGAGAGGCTTATGTGCGCTATGCCAGCTGGCAGCGACGCACTCCCGAAGAGGATCTCTTTACCGATCGCCCAGAGATTGCTCTCGCCCCAGAGCGTCTCGAGCGCATGGCGGTCTCCGAGCAGATGATCCTGACGGTCACCGAACGCGGATACGGAAAGCGCACGTCTTCCCACGAATACCGCACGACCCAACGGGGAGTGCAGGGAGTCAAGAACATTAAAGTAGGCGGAAAAAATGGGGATGCGGTCGCCGTTTTCCCGGTAGAAGAAACGGATGAAATTATGCTCATTACGGACAAGGGCCAGCTCATTCGCTGCGCCGTTTCGGAGATTCGCATCATTAGCCGCGCGACCCAAGGAACGATTCTTTTCCGTATCGATGTGGACGAAAAGGTCGTTTCTGCTACGCGCATTTTTGAGGAGGAAGAATAGATGGCACGGAAGAAAAAGAACAAAGCGCCTCTCTGGTGGGGAGTTTGTCTGACGTTTGCACTGGGCGCAGGAGCTCTTTACCTCCATTTCTCCAACCTTGTGGTGGTCCTGATGGAAGGGGGGCTCGTTTCTCAGATGTACCAGTACATCGTCGGGCAGCACATGAAGGATCTGGGATACAACGTGAAATACAGCCTTAAGTTCTATGACAGGGGCTGCCGAGATACTTACAACGAATTTGCAAGAGATTTCCAGTTGCTCAAGGCGTTTCCGTACCTGGAGGTTCCACGCGCCAACTGGGTGGAACGCGTGGTATGCTGTCGCTTTTTCTTTTACAAGAACAAGACGGAGCATGAAGACAAGGCAGAAGATCACTTCGACTATTTAAAAGCTAAGCCTCCAGTTTATCTCGGAGAGTACCATTACAACGTAGCACTAGGGACTGTGGATACGGAGACTTGGCCCATCCGCTACGGAGCAGCTCCTTACGAGCAGTATTTTCATTTTGACGAGAACACGCTGAGCGCGGCTAGCAAGGAGGTCCTGGAAAGGATCCAGAACATGCCTACGCCGGTGGGGGTGCATGTTCGTCTGGGAGATTACAACGGAGGGCGCGGGAAGGCTCCCAGCGCGTCTCTTGTGGAGTACTTCGTGAAGGCGATCACGTTTCTCAGAGGAAAATTTCCAGATGCACATTTCTTTTTCTTCTCTGAGGAGCCCGATTTGGTGCGGCGCTTCATTCTTCCCCGGGTGCCACAAGAGATTCCTTGCACAATGGTAGACATCAACTCATCGGGAGACTGTTTTATGGATCTCTTCCTGCTGTCTGCGTGCAAACACCAGGTTATGTGGTGTGGCTCTTGGCATGGGCCGGCGCACGCCCTCAACCAGTATCCCGGAAAGATCCTCATCACGCCCGGAAATCTGGAGAAAATGCTCCTTCAGGAAAGTTCTCCGTAGAGCTTTAAGAAAGTGTGGTTCTCCCTATAAAAACACAAGCAGATTTTGCGTGTATCGGTCCTCTTAAACCCGCACTCCTTGCGGAGCACATTCATCAATCACAGTAAACAGGTAGGTTCTCTCCTAGCACACCTAATATTAGGTAGAGTGTGGCATGTTGAGATGCAGTCGGTTAGGGACTCACGAGAAACGTAGAATTCTCGCATATTTCTGCGAGGACATATCGGCAAGTTCTACGAGGTGATGGCTCACAATCAAAGGGAACACGATCAACCTGACCTACCAGCCCTTTCGAGAGTTAACAGTACAGCAGAGTTCTGAGGAGCATTCTCGGGATTTGGGTGTCTTTGAGCTTGATGAGAGCACCTTCGGAGCGAAGAGGATGCGAGGCAAGAGAAGCCGTGGAGCAGCAGGAAAGACTCCGGTATTTGGTTTGCTGAAGAGAGAGGGGAAGGCAGTGGTCAGCATGGGTCAGAACTTCTCAAGAAAAGGGTTCATGCCGAGCATTCAGGGAAAGATCTTGGAAGGAATGACGGTTCACACGGATGGCGGGAGTGCCTGCGATGGGCTTACTGTGCATGAGGGGGATCCTTACCGAGTCTTTCCGTGTAAGAATGCGTTTGCCAGAGGCAAGAGCCACGTTCATGGCACTGAGGCCTTTTGGAGCTTCGCAAAGAGGCGTTGTGCTCAGTGTAATGATTCAAGAGGCGATGTCTTCCTGTTGTACTGGAAGGAGTGTGAGTGCCGGTACAATAACAGGGGTGCGAATCTCCTCAGTTTATGGCCTAACCAGTAACACAAGAGATACTGGGCGAGAGCCCCCGAGAACACCAGGAAGGCCCTCACAAGAACCCCAAGGAGCGCATGGAGCGATGGGTGTGGGCGCCGACGACAACGTGGTCATGGACAGAAACGCCTAGCCTCTCTCCAAGATCCTTGATGAGCCGGGTTGCTTGCACATCCTC
>JAISAP010000062.1 GCA_031266655.1 Holosporales bacterium
TTACTTTTGAGCAAGGCTCGCGACTCCGAATAATGGGAAAGTATGCTTTCTTCAGTTGTTCTAACCTGCGGGCTATTACACTTCTCGCGACTGTGCAGAAACTCGGGGAGAGCTGTTTCGAAGAGTGCGAATTGCTCACCTCCGTTACCTTCGAACCCAATTCGCAGCTCCAAAAAATCGGAGGGGACGCTTTCGTTTCTTCTAGCATACAGTCCATTCTCATTCCGGTAAGTGTGCAAGTGCTTGGAGAAGGGTGTTTCAGGAGTTGCGCACTCCTTGCCGAAGTTGCTTTCGAGGATAACTCTCGGCTTACGAGGATGAAGGCATATACCTTTATTGAGTCTGGCATACGGTCCATTCTCATTCCAGCAAGCGTGGAGGTGCTTGGGGAAGAGTGCTTCGGACGGTGCGAATTGCTTGCCGAAGTTACTTTCAAGAACGATTCTCAACTCGCGACGGTGGAGAACAGTGCTTTTGAGGGTTGCCGCAGCTTACGGTCCATGTGTATTCCTCGCAGCGTAGAGGTGCTCTGGGATGGATGCTTTCAAGAATGCGCTTCTCTCACCTCCGTTACTTTTGAGCAAGGCTCGCGACTCCGAATAATTGGAGCGAAAGCCTTCTTCAGTTGTCTCAGCCTGCGGGCTATTGTTCTTGAGGAGGCTCCCCGGCTCCAAGAAGTTGGAGAGGACGCTTTCTGTGATTCCGGCATACAAATTTCTGACCTTCCCATGAGCTTGCGAATGCTTTATGCGCCTGGCTTCTAGTTTGAGAGAGGCCCTCTCGGTGGGAGCCATTTTCGCAACGGGATCTATACGGGAAAAGATCTTCCTTCGTAGTCCCATAGCAACTGGAGTTGTGACCTTGCCAGGTCAGAATCCTTTGTCCGCCACTTTGCTGAGACACTCCATGACGCACCCCGAGCTTCTGGACCGCTGAGCATACCGTGCGGCCAGTTTCAATCGTCGAAGAGGAAGTACCGTACTGCTCCTCCCTTCAGGCTCCCGGATAGCGCCCGATTTTTCTCTTTGCAGAAAATTCCTTCGTTCAAGAGATGCTCTATCTGGTGTTTTTTATTTTACCTATTGACTATTAAAAAAAATCTTCTTCTATATAACATGTATGGTCAATAGAACCCATAATAATAAAGGCTGAATAGTAAAAAAAATGGAAGACGTTAACGCGATTTCTGCGCTTGTTGTGGGAGCGCTAGGGGCACTTCCTAATGCTGAAGCGATGTAGCCCTGTGTTGAAATCCTTTTCCAGGAGGCGCCCTCCAAGGGTCGTTCTTTCCTGAGGAACGTGGTCGTTTCTTGTGGACAGCCCATGTTTAGGAATAAGGACGGACTTGCTCCTTGATGCAGGCTAGAGGTAGGCCCCCCCCCACTGATTCCTCCACTAATGCCACAGGAAGCTCTCTCGCTCCGGTTCGCTTTACACCAGCTCTGGCGTCTCTGTGCAGATGCTGATGCATCTACAAACACAAGGAGAATGACAGCGCGCCGACCAACCTCTGGATCTCGCCTTTGATGGAGACGGTTTGCTCCTCGTCAGAGACAAAAGCGGAGCCCTTGGAGGCGCCAAGACAGGAGCCTTACACCCTAGCAAAAAGGGGCTTATTCAAGACGCCAAAGGCCTCACCCTCCAAGGTTGGACACCGCTGCCGAAAGGGGGCGCTACAGGCTCTCCTGCTCCTACCATGGGAGGAACCGGAGGCACTTCGTCTAGTGTTTCTACGGAAACTTCCAGAGCTGGCACCCTAGGCGCCGGAACTACAGGAGTTACTGCCGATCAGACAACTCAAGCTGCTTCTCTCCCTCCTCCCTCTCCATCGACGAGAACGGCATATTGAGGCGTCTCAAGGACGATGGAGACTGGGAGCCGGTTTATCTCCTCGCCTGTGGTCAGTTCGCTGCTATGAACGCTGCAGAAGAGCGTAATGGCGTTTACTATGCGACTCCTGCCTCCGGAGCCCTTAAAACAGGATTCTCGGGGAAAGAGGGTATGGGAACGATTACTGCGGGCGCCCTGGAGTGCTCCACCACGGACCTTGCTCATGAACTCTCCGACATGATCCGCGCCCAACATGCCTACGCTGCCAATACAAAGGTCCTCTCCACCATAGACGATATGCTCGAGGAGCTGGAAAGACTGTAGGGGGAGCAGTCTAGCCGCGGCTGAACGCTGCAGCGGCCTTTGTGGCATTAGTTCGGTGCAATTATAGTCACAAAGTCGACGATAACCCTACACCAGCGTTACGTATCAACTACACGGGAATACATTGGTCTTAGGGAAGGTAACTCACACATGCGTTCCGCAAGAATTCCCAGGGAATACTCTTGTGTCCAGTCCGCGGTCTCCACCCTAACTAACATCATTTTACTGATCTGGAGCCGATACAGATCTCTATAGTAGCAATTTTCGCATAAGGCTGATGTAGAAGCATCATTGCCCTTACGTCCACTAACAGTGGACAGAGTTCGCAAGGACCACCGCAGCATTCAGCTACGGTCAATGCGGACTTAATACAGGAGTCTACTTCAAAGGTTATGCGTAACGTGTGTGTAGATGCATCGTCGCCTTTGTGCCTTTACTAGACCGAAAAGGAGCCACAAAGGCCTCGCGGCGTTCAGCCGCGGCTAGACTGCTCCCTCTCCTTATAATCTTTCCAGCTCCTCAAGCATATCCTCTATGGTCGAGAAGACCTTTGTATTGGCGGCATAGGCGTGTTGGGCGCGGATCATTTCGGAGAGCTCGTGGGCAAGATCTACGGTAGAGCGTTCGAGGGTGCCGGAGGTAATCGTCCCCATGCCGTCTTTACCTGAGACTCCGGTTGTGAGGGCTCCTGAAGCAGGAGTAGCGTAGTAGACGCCATTGCGTTCTTCTGCAGAGTTCATGGCCGCGAACTGGCCGCAAGCAAGGAGATAGACAGGCTCCCAGTCTCCGTTGTCCTTGAGGCGTTTCAGCACTCCGTTCTCGTCTATGGAGAGCGAGGCAGGGGAGAGAGGAACAAACTCTACCTTGATCTCCTTAGAAACTTCTTCCTCCAGAGGCTCTGCGGGGATCTCTTCATGGACCTCCTCAGGAATGACCTCTTCTTTGGGAGGCTTAGTCTTATCGATAACGCGAACGGAGCTCAAATCGATGTTGAACGTACCACGGTCGGTCCCACCACTAACAAAATGCATGTCCTTTACAAAGGAACCCGCATGCTCGATCCCCACATCCTCGCCATTGAGGTCACTCGTAAACTTATAGCCCGCGACCCAACCCTCCTCATCGAAATAAACATCCGCAAGGTTGTACGCACTATATCCAGCCTCCAACCTACCCGTAAGAACACCATCGTCATTCTTTTCTACAGTCAGATTCACTGTTAAATAATACCGAGAAAGGAGGAGGCCTTCTAGCATTTGTGTTATCTTGTAGGTTCCTTCTTCAAAGGCTAGAGGAGGCATCTCCCAAGGCAAGGTCTCTCCCGGGTTCATTTCAGGAGCATCTCCTCTGCATGCTACTTGAGTATCGCTGATATCGAGCGTTAACTGGGCCCCGGTGTCCGCAAAGGTTATGGTCATCTGTTCAGCAGCCGTATCAAGGGTATAGCTAGTACTAGTACCAGAATTGGAAACATAGAGATTTCCGTCGTCATAGCGCTGAAAACTTACCTTGATCGATGGATTGGTGCTGCTATCAGTAGACTTTAGCTCGATGAGTGTGCGGGTGCGACCCGTCTGATACGCCCTTATATTCACTGCGTGTTCGTTCCCAAGAGAATCCACGAGAGTGCATCGACTGTAAATTTGTTCGTGAACACACGCTAAATAGTTCACAGAGCTATGAAAAGAATAGACGCCATCGGCTTCTTTTTGCATGCTCCATCCAGTTCCGTAGGAGGGAGGTGGCTCTTCGGGAAGGGGTGCAGGTTCTTCCGGAGGGGGAGGAGCGGGTGCTTCAGAAGGAGACGCAGGCTCTGGCTTGATGAGCTGGATATCTTCAAGGGCTCCTAGGGGGCCGATAAAGGAAGCAGAGGGAGGAGGTGGAAAAGACTGAGTTGTGGCTTCACGCGTAGATGCGTTGAAAGCAGGGGCAGGTCCTGTAGTGCTAGCCACGTTGGCGCCGGATCCTGTAGCACCAGTTCCGGTAGTTCCGATTCCTGTGAAGGTGGAGCCAGTTCCCGTGGAAGTGGTTCCCGTGGTTCCGGGTCCTGTAGGGTTCTCTGTAGAGGCGGAGCCAGATGGAGCTCTTCCGGTTCCGTCTGGAATAGACACTCCGATGCTTGTTCCGGCGCTCCCCGCGGCAGAGGCTGTAGAGCTGGCTCCACCCGGCAGCAAGGGCCAACCTTGGAGGGTGAGGCCTTGTGCATCTTGGATCAGCCCTTCTTTAGTGAGCTGGAAAGTGCCTGTTCTCGCACCTCCGAGGGCTCCGCTTTTGTCTTTAACGAGGAGTAAGCCCTCTCCGTCCAAGGCGAGGTCTAGGGGTCGATCCGTGCGCTGTAGCTCTCCTTGTTGTTGTAGATGCATCAAAGTGTGCGCAGAAACGCCAGAGCTGGTGTAGAGTACACCAGAGCTGGAGGTGGCGTGCGAACTTCTCACCGAAGAGAGGGAATTGGAGCGAGAGGAAGAAGCAGAACTCCCTGCCAAGACAGTGGAGAAGGGAGAGCTAGAATGAGTGGAGGGGTTAGAGCTCCCTACTGAAGAATCGGCAGGAAAAATAGAAGAAGAGGGATGTTTTTTATCTAAAGAAGGAGAAAAACCATTCTTGCCAAGAGATAGAAGAGAATTATAGGGATTTTCTTTACTTAACGGAGCTGCCCCCCCCCCCCGGGGGAGGGGGTGGGGGGGGGGGGGGGGGGGGGGGGGGGGGTGTGGGGGGGGGGGGGGGGGGGGGGG
>JAISAP010000050.1 GCA_031266655.1 Holosporales bacterium
AGCTGTCGCAAGAGCATGGATAATTCTACACCAACGTTACGTACGCAACCTCCAAAGTGCGCCCTGTATCCAGCATGCAGAAAACCGCGTCCCATAGGGACGCGAGGCCCTCATGCCAACCTTGTACAAACACTTCTCAACAGTACATTGTATCAGGTCCGTATCAACCGCGGCACAATGCCGCGGTAGCCCTTGCGAACTCTGCCCACTTTTAGTGGACGCAAGGGCGATGATACCTCTACACGCACCTTACGTATAACCTTCAACTGTAGAGCTCTGTATCCAGTTTCGTAGTAACTACGCGGAGCGCCAATAATGCACAGACTTTTATTGGCCTCTAGCCGCGGCACAACGCTGCAGAGCCCTTGCGATCTTTACCCACTTTTTAATTGGCACAAGGATAATGATGCTTCTACACCAGCATTACGCGACACCTTCTAAGGTATGTCCCTGTATTCAGTCCATGACAGTGGATATGTCCCCACTAACTTCGTGCAAACACTTCCAAGCATTACGCTTGCATTGCATCCGCAGAAACCGCGGCTAAACGCCGCGGGGCCTTTGTGACATCGACTTATGTGAATATGGTCACAAAGGCTGCAATAACACTACACCAGCGTTACGCTAGAACCCGCGAGGCAATACACCTGTATTAAGGTGGGGCATTCTACACCAGCCTTACGTATAACCTTCTAAGATATATTCCTGTACCAAGGCAGCAATAACCGCGGCATAATGCCGTGGGGCTCTTGCGCAGTCTGTTCCACTCTAGCTGTCGCAAGAGCTGTGGATGCTCCTACATAGGCCTTACGCGAAAACTGCAACTGCAGAGATCTGTACCGGCTCTAGACTAGTAAATTGATGCTAGCTGAGGTCAAGCCTGCAACCAATCTTAATATGCACGTCATGGGCAAAACCCTCAAGGACCGTGCTGGTACTGAGCTGCAATAGACACACCACGATGGTGCGCGGCCCTCATGCCAATCTTTTCATTAAGCCATAGTCATGAGGACAATGATCCCTCTACACCAACATCACGCGAAAACTTCTCGGCAATATCTTTGTATTAAGTTCGTAAAAGTGGGATAGACGTAAGCGTTGCGATCAAACTTCAGAGGGGTGTACCTGTATTGAAGCCCGTGGTAGCCGCGTCCCACAAGGGACGCAGGGCCCTCATGCCAATGTCCCCTTATGGGTGGTCTCATGAGGGCGACGATACCTCCACACCAGCGCTACGTGTACAGTCTCTCAAGTAGATTCCCGTACTAGGTCTACATCAACGTTGCACATACAACCTCCAAAGCAGATTTCCGTGTCAAGCTCACATTAACCGCGGATGAACGCCGCGAGGCTTTTGCGACATCAGTTCTCCGTAGATACGGTCACAAAACGATACCCCCTTTAACACTGGCGTTACGCTGGAGCCCCCCAGAAGTACATCGGTATGAGTCTATGAGACGCATCTATTCCCCTTGCACCTAAGCCTACAACAGGAGACACACCCGCATACTGCACGCGTAGAACTCTCCAAAGCTACCCTTCCGCATGCCACTTACGTCCTTCCCCGCAACACCACGGCATGACACACCTATAGGGCAAACGCGACAGGGGATTTGAGCATGAAAGGCATCTGAGGTACAATGCGGCCGTTCTTTGTTGAAAAGGACTTTGTGATTTTCTCAATCACAAGTCCTAGGACAATGTATCTGGTATTGTTGTATTGCAGTTTTTCTCCGCGTGGATACATCATGGGTTTATCGATGAAAAGAGGAATCAAATCGGCCGATTTGCAAATGCGATCATTCGGAAAATCTTTCCACAGGTCTGCATAAGCACACATTGTTCGTTCCTCAAAGTAGTCCGGGATCCCGGAGGTACGGATCAATACCCTGCATGTCGAATCTCAAGATATCGCCGATGCAAGTATCAAACGCGAGGGTTCTTTGTGCGATCAGTTCCAAAATCGCCACAGCAACAGACGTCTTACCTGCTCATGCTGTCTGGAACTTCGTATCGATGGTATTGGGAATTTTATTAGCCAAGTCAGTCTAACCATAGGCTTGCTCGAAAATTACTTTTTCATCTCTCGTTACCGAAACAACGCCGATAAAATCTTCACCAATCATGTTTTGCAAATTCATGTTATTCCCACTCTTCTCCTTTTAGGTTCTAGACTAGTGTCTTTTGTCACTTGACAGATGCATCAATAGGCAACGACAGATGCTGGGCAGAAGCCTGGACGAAGAGTGTGTTCGAAATCTTCGGTATTACGAGCGCAGATCCTTCACCTTCGCCAGGGTCGTCACAATCTGCTCATGCACAACCAAGCAGCATTTAAACGTGATAGAAGCAGTCCTTACGGCTCCGCTCAGGCTCCTGGAGATTCCGAAGTTTCTTCTGATGCCGCTGCCTCTGCAGTGCGGGAGGGAGCCGTAGGCTTCAGCGTTGTATCGCGATCAACCAACTCAATCACAGCCATAGGAGCGCGATCCCCTTGACGAAATCCGCAGTGCAGAACGCGCGTATATCCCCCGGGACGCGTTCGGTAGCGCTCCGCAAGGACGCTCATCACCTTCTCTGTCAACGCATCATCCCGCAAGACAGCAAAAAGCGCACGGCATCGCGCAAGACCGCCTTTCTTTCCGTAAGTTACGAGCTTCTCGGCATAAGAGCGCAGGTCTTTTGCTTTTGCTAAAGTCGTCACAATCTGTTCATGAGTGAACAGAGCCTTCGCCAACGCCACAAGCAACGCTTTGCGCTGGCCCGAAGGGCGACTAAACTGACGACCTCTGAACTTGTGTCTCACGACCTCTCTCCTGCCCTAGTAGTACATGTCCCGCAGACGCTGCGCCAGACCATCCACGTTCTCCGGAGGCCATCCAGAAACCTGCATGCCCAAGGTCAGCTCTATGGTCGAGAGCACCTCCTTAATCTCATTAAGCGATTTGCGCCCAAAATTCGGCGTTCGCAGGATGGCATTCTCCGAGCATTGCACCAAATCCCCGACGTATACGATGTTCTCCCCCTTCAATCCATTGATCACGCGGACAGAAAACTCCAATTCCTCGATGCGACGCAAAAGGTTGGGATTGAACGGGATATCGATCTCCTCGAGAGGAAGCGCAGTACCACGCGCGCTCGCGGGCGTCTTCACAAACTGCTGCAACTGCTCCTGCAGGATCTGCACCGCCTTAGCCACGGCATCTTCCGGAGAAAGCGCTCCGTTGGTCTCAACCGTCAACGCCAATTTGTCGCAGTCGGTACGATCCCCCACGCGCGTGTTGTCTATTTTGTAAGAGACCTTCCTGACAGGGCTAAAAATCGCATCTACGGGCAAAGTGCCAATCGTATTTTCCTCTGTCTCGCTCCGATCAGCAGGAACATATCCCCGGCCCGTTTCCACCGTCATCTCCATCGAGAATTTGGCCCCCGCGTCCAAGGTGCAAAGAAGGTAGTCTGGATCGAGAACCGTCACCATACCTCTCGTCTCGATCATACGAGCGCGTACCTCGCAAGGACCCGTTGCAGACACGGAAATGCGTTGAACCCCTGTTGTGGAAGAGGCAAAGGCCAGTCCCTTGATGTTCAGCACGATGTCCGTTACATCCTCGAGCACGCCCGGCAACACGGAAAACTCGTGAAGAGCGCCCTCGATCTTGATCGAGGTGACTGCCGCTCCCGTCAAAGAAGAGAGAAGAACGCGGCGCAAAGCGTTCCCAAGCGTCAGCCCGAAACCCCTCTCAAGGGGCTCCACCACCACCGTGGCGACACGATGGCGGTCTCCCTCGCCTTCTGTATGAATTTTATACGGCTTGACCAGGTCTCCCCATTGCCGTGCTCCAACCTGTATGTTCTCTTGCAATTTCGTTCTCCTAAACGCGTCGCCGCTTCGGGGGCCGACACCCGTTGTGAGGAATCGGCGTCACATCGCGGATCGAATTGATGACAAAACCCACAGCCTGCAGGCTTCTTAAAGCAGACTCCCGTCCAGACCCAGGCCCTTTTACTTCTACGTCCAGCGTCTTGATTCCAAATCCTAACGCCTTGGTTCCTACTTGCTCCGCAGCAATCTGCGCCGCATACGGCGTAGATTTGCGGGCGCCCTTAAAGCCAGAGCTTCCCGCTGTCGACCAGGCCACCGTATTCCCTTGGGCATCCGTGATCGTGATGGTTGTGTTGTTGAAGCTAGCATTGATACGGGCAACACCCGCGACAATAACGAGCTGTCTTCCGCGCTTCTTCGCACGCGCCGCTTTGTAAGCCATATCCCCTCTACTTCGTCGCTTTTTTCTTGCCAGCGATCGCAATAGCGCGCCCACGCCGCGTCCGTGCATTGGTGTGCGTACGCTGCCCACGTACAGGAAGCCGCTTGCGATGCCGGAGGCCGCGGTAGCAGCCCAGATCCATCAGGCGCTTAATATTCATCGCAACAATCCGGCGCAAATCTCCCTCTACCTGAAACCCTCTGTCCAAAATCTCCCGAATGCGCAGTAATTCGTCCTCGGTCAGCTCAAACACGCGCCGCACCTCCGGAATCCCGGCGTCCAAACAGATTTTCTTCGCCAAGGTCGGTCCGATTCCGTAGAGGTACCGCAAGGCGATACAAACCCGCTTCCGCTCTGGGAGGTTAACCCCCGCTATGCGTGCTACCACAACCGCCCTCCTTGTCCCGATCGTCCCTCAAAACTGCGCCACAGCTTCCTTAATCTGCGCAGCAACCTTGTTCTCGTCTTGCCCCCCATCCACGGTCCACAACGCCTTACGCTCTGTGTAAACCTGGACAATAGGCAGCGTCTTTTCCTTGTATTCCTTAAGGCGAGCCGCAATGACTTCCTTTGTGTCATCCTGACGACGTTCAAAACTCGTACCACCACAAGAAGGACACACAAAGGCTCCTGTCGCCTTCAAAGACCCTATCGTCTTGCAAGATTGGCAGGCCACGCGCCGCTGAAGGCGGTCCATCAACACAGAATCTTCCGTCTTGAGATAGATGGCGCGAATTTTGATGGGCGGCAACCCAGGGATTTGACCTAAGACGGCACACAGAGCATCCAGCTCTTGCGCCTGTTTCAGAGTCCGTGGGTACCCATCCAAGATAATCACTTTGCCCTTTTTTAGAAACTCCGACAGATGCTCTTTGACAAGTTGCGCTGCCAACTCGTCGGGGACAAGAGCTCCAGCGCCGACCAGAGCCTTGATTTTCTGGCCCAGAGGAGTGCCAGCAGCAATCTCTTTTCGGATCAACTCCCCCGTTGATAGATGAAGTGCTCCTTGCTCGTGGACCAAATGCTGCGCCTGCGTTCCCTTTCCGCAACCAGGGGCTCCAAACAAAAGCAAGACCACCAAACAGATCACTTCAACTTTCCTTTGTTCCGCGCCTTTCTCAGAAGGCCTTGATACTGGTGCGCCAACAAATGCGTATACACCTGAGAGACCGTCTCAATGGTCACACTCACAACAATCAAAATATTCGTCCCCCCAAAATAGAAGGGAACAGACATTTTTGCAATAAGGACTTGTGGGAGCAAACAGATCACCACGAGGTATGCGGAACCGACCACGGTTAATCGCGATAAAATAGTGTCTAAATACTGGGCCGTATGCTGACCTGGGCGCACACCTGGAATAAATCCCCCTGCTTTACGGAGATTCTCGGCGGTTTCCGCAGGATCAAAAACGATCGCTGTATAAAAGAAGGCGAAGAACACCAACAGGACAACGTACGCAATGTTGTAAGCAGGATGTGCTGGAGAAAAATACTGCGCAACCATCTGCGCCCAGTTCTCTCCTACCAGGCTCACGACGGTTGCCGGCAGCATCAAGATCGCTCCCGCGAAGATCGGCGGGATCACCCCAGAGGAGTTCAGTTTCAGAGGCAAATGCGTAGAATCTTGCGCGCCACGACCAATCGAAGACTGGCGTTGCGGATAATGAATCGTAATGTGCCTCTGCGCGCGCTCCATAAAGACGACAAACGCAATCGCCGAAACGACGACCACAGCGATGAGGAAGAGCATCGTCGGCGACAAATCCCCCGTCTTTCCCATTTCCAAAGCGTTCGCAATCGCTCGCGGCAGGTTGGCCACAATCCCGGCAAAAATAATCAGGGAAGACCCGTTGCCGATTCCGCGAGAAGTGACCTGCTCTCCAAGCCACATGAGGAATAAAGTCCCGCCAATCAGGCTCGGGATGGCGACCACCAAGAAAAGTTTGCCAATCACCACCGCTGCCGCCGTAGCGGACAGAGACATCAGACTTACACAGATGCCGTAGGAGTGGATGAAGGCGATCACAACCGTCAAGTAACGCGTGTACTGACTGAGTTTGCGCCGCCCGCTCTCTCCTTCTTTTTTGAGAGCTTCCAAGGTGGGAGAAACCACCGTAAAGAGTTGAATAATGATGCTGGCGGAAATGTAGGGCATCAGCCCAAGAGCAAGAATCGTCATCCTACTCAAGGCGCCTCCAGAGAACATGTCGAACATCCCAAGGAGACCCCCCATATTCTGGCGACCCACTTCGGCAATGATGTCTGGATTCAACCCAGGAAGAGGAACAAACGTCCCGATGCGATAGACAAAAAGAGCCGCTAGCGTGAAGACAATGCGCTTCTTCAGGTCTGTCGCCTGCGAAAAAGTGGCGAAGTCGAAACCACGAGAGAAAGGAGAAGAATTCCCTATCCCGGCAACCATTAAGGCGTCTCTTCTTTTTTGCGCGACCTTTTATTGTTCGCGCCCGCGCTCTTCACGCTGGAAGGAGACTGCGAGGAAGGCTTTCCTTTGGAAGTCTTGGCCACGCTAGAGGGGCTCTGAGAACTCTTTTTCCTAGCACTCACGGCACTTTTCGACGTCTCTTTTGAAGCGGGCGATTGCGCTTTGGTCGCTTTCCCCGACTCTCTTGAAACAGCTGGCTGAGCCTTTGCTGCCTTCTCCGGAGCGGCTTGTGCCTGCTTCCTTGGAGCAGAAGGCCGAGTCTTCGCAGAACTTGCCTTCACCTCCTTCTGAGAGGTCACACCCGAGAAGGTACCTCCTGCCGCCACAAGGGCGCGTGAGGCGGAAGCGGTGGCATAATCCACCTCTACCTTTAGCGCAACAGAGATTTTTCCTTTTCCCAACAAGCGCAACACCGTCACTGAGGATCGAACAGCTCCACAAGCCTGCAGAGACGCAAGCGTCACGGTGTCTTTTGCCTTCAGTTTTCCGGCATCAACGAGTCGTTGCAAATCCTGCACATTGAGGATGCCTCGTTCCTCTTTCTGGGCAAGAGGCGTAAATCCTCGCTTCGGAAGGCGGCGATAGATGGGCATCTGACCGCCCTCGAAGGCGCATTTCGTCCCTCCAGCACGCGCGCGCGCACCCTTGTGACCATACCCTGAGGTCTTTCCGCGGCCGGAACCGATACCACGCCCCAAGCGGCGACGTGCGCGACCTGGGCGCTCCACAAGGATGGTCGAAAGCGTCTCTGTCATGTTGTGCCTTCCAACTTCACTAAGTGCTGCACACAACGCACCAAACCTCGGCAGGCGGGCGTATCGGGAAGGTGTACGGTCTTGCCAATGCGCCCCAATCCGAGCGCCTTGAGGCACAGATTCTGGCGTTCCGGACGCCGGATGGCACTTCTTACCTGCGTAATATGCATAAGAGGAACCGCCTTTTTATTCGTCATCTTATCCCCTCACGCTTCCTTTGGTGCCCTGCGCATCTCCGCGCTTCGAGATGATTTCGCCCACATTTTTCCCGCGCCGACTAGCAACGGAGCGCGGAGAAGCGGTGGCACAGAGGGCGGAAAAAGTGGACCGCACCATGTTGTGCGGATTGGTGGAACCGACGCATTTGCTCACTACATCTTGGATCCCGAGGGATTCAAAAATGGCGCGCATAGCTCCGCCCGCGATGATGCCCGTCCCCGCAGGAGCGGTCCGCAGCACCACAAGTCCAGCGCCAAAACGCCCCGTTACATCGTGGTGGATCGTCCGAGACTCCCGGAGCGGCACGCGCACCATTCTCTGCCGGGCCTGCTCAGAGGCCTTTTTCACAGCATCCGGCACCTCTCGTGCCTTTCCTGTGCCAAAGCCCACGCGCCCATGTCCATCGCCAACGATCACAAGGGCGGAGAAGGAAAAACGCTTTCCTCCCTTGACCACTTTCGCAATTCTGTTGACAGAAACCAGCTTCTCCGTGTACGCGGTTTTGTTGTCGCCTTCGGATGTCTCGACTCGGCTCATGCGTCAGCGTCTCCTAAAATAACAGTCCGCCCTGCCGAGCTGCCTCGGCAAGAGCCTTAATTTTTCCATGGTAACGGTAGCCCCCTCGGTCAAACGTGATCTTCTCGACCCCCGCCGAACGGGCGCGCTCCGCAATCAAAGCACCCACACGCTCCGCGGCTTGCGTTGTGCTGGTTTTCTTGAGGGCGAGGGACTTGTCCTTCGTTGAGGCCGCGCACAACGTGATGGCGCGCGCGTCGTCAATGACCTGTGCATAAATGTGGCGTTGCGAGCGGAAAACCGACAAACGCGGGCGCTCTCCACGCACGCAGGACACCTTGTAGCGTACCCGCGCCGCCCTTTTCTGAAATTTCTGCCCCAAACGCGACATTACTTCTTCTTTCCTTCTTTCCGGAGAACGTATTGGCCCTCCCGGATCAGCCCTTTCCCTTTATATGGCTCGGGAGGGCGGTACTTTTGCAGCTCGCGCACGACCTGCCCGACCTTCTGCTTGTTGGGACCGGACACAGCGACCGTCGTCGGCTTTTCACAAACAACTTTTATGCCATCTGGGATCGGGAACACAATGTCGTGACTGTACCCTAAGCTCAGAACCAAGTCTTTACCCTGAACGCTCGCTTTGTACCCAACGCCCACAAGGTCAATCCTGCGCACAAACGGCTTGTCCAGGCCCTCAATGTATCCTGCCAAAAGAGAGCGCATGGTCCCCCACAGAGACCGGATCCGACCATCGCTCTCACCGGAGGAAGAGACCCCCAACACGAGATACGCATCCTTGTGGGTGGCGGAAATCCCCTCAGGGAGGACCAAGGAAAAGCTCCCTTGAGCGCTCTTGCCGTCGATCTTCTGCCCGCTCATGGAAAGCTGCACCCCTGCTGGAACGGGAATGGGATTTCTACCGACACGCGACATTGCTCTCTCCACTTCCTCTTAAAATATGGTGCACAAAAGCTCCCCTCCTAAGTTCTCTGCGCGTGCTTCTGCGTCGGAAAGAACCCCCTTGGAAGTCGAGAGGATGGAGATCCCCAAGCCGTTATAAACACGGGGCAGGCTTTTTATGTTGGAATAAACACGACATCCAGGACGGGAAACGCGTTTCGATTCGATGATCGCACCGCGACCTTCGTGATATTTTAACATAATCTTGAAATGTGGCCTTTCATCAACCTGCAGTTGTTCGTATCCTTCGATATACCCCTCACGCACGAGGACGTCCAAAACCCCTGCTCGGAGACGAGAGGAAGGAACGAGCGTGGTCACATGCCGACGGCTCTGCGCATTGCGGATGCGGGCCAACATGTCTGCAATGGAATCGGAGATGACCATTTACCAACTCGCCTTTCTGACGCCCGGCAAGAGGCCTGCAGAAGCCATCTCACGAAACATCAGCCGAGAAAGGTTGAACTTCCGGTACACGGCACGCGCGCGCCCCGTCAAAAGGCAACGATTGCGCATGCGCACAGCAGATCCATTGCGTGGCAATGCGGACAGCTGGAGCTGCGCCTGAAAACGCTCCGTCGGATCCGCTTTTTTGTTCATGATCACGGCCTTCAGGGCAGCGCGCCGCTCTTTTTGCTGCTGCACGATCTTCTTGACGTGGAGAGAATGCTCTATGGAGCTTTTACGTGCCATATCCGTCCTGCACTATGAGTGAGAAGCCTAGTGTTGACCTTAGCTTCTTGCTCGTTGTAGCCATCTTTGGAGCAACACAGCGTCCTTTTTGCCACTGCGCGGTCTTCTCGATGCGAAGGAAGCGTTCTATGGAGTACCTACATGCCATATCAGCCCTGCTCTCCAAGTAAAAAGTCAAATACTGTCATCGGACCCATCTGTTCCTTCATCGCGACCGACTCCAGAGCGGTATACCGCCTCCCTACAGGAAGCACGTGCTCGATGGGGCTCCTATGCGCCATCAGTCTTGCTCCCTGAATGAGGAGTCGCGCTGTCATCAGCCCTGTCTCTTCGTTCACTGCAGTCATCTCCAGGGCAGCGTACTTCCCTTTCTGTCGGCGCACGACACCCCTTACATGGAAAGAAGGCCTTACTGAGCGTTTACATGCCATACGAGTCTCGCTCTTTAAAGAAAAGGTCAGACACCGGCACTGAACCCACCTTCCTGTCCGCCACGGCCGCCCTCAGAGCGGCGTACTGCTCTCTCCATCGGCACACGATCCCCTCTACAGGAAGTAAATACTTAATGAAACTTTTACGCGCCATATCAGTCCTGCGCCATGAACGGAAAATTGAAGGCCTTGAGGAGAGCGCAACACGCTTGGTCCTCTTTGGCCGTCGTTACTACAGAGACATCCAAGCCGCGGATCACGTCGACGTTCTTGGAGCCCACTTCCGGAAAGACGATCTGCTCCTTGATTCCGAAGGAGTAGTTTCCCCTTCCGTCGAAGGAACGCGCAGACAAGCCGCGGAAATCTCGCACGCGCGGAAGAGCAATCGTCACCAGGCGATCGATAAACTCGTACATCCGCGCTCCCCTCAGTGTCACCATCGCTCCGATGGACTGTCCTTCGCGTACTTTAAAGGCTGCAACGGACTTCCGGGCGCGTGTCGCCACCGCCTTTTGCCCAGCGATCCAAGTCAACTCGTCGACAGCCGCTTTCACATGCTTGCTGTCCGCTACCGCTTCCCCTACACCCATGTTCAGGACAATCTTGACCAACCGAGGAACGGAGAAATCGTTGCCGCAAGCTAGCTCCTTGCGCAATTCCGGCACGATAGTATTCACGTAATAATCTCGAAGTCGAGCCATCAGGACTTTCCTATCACTTCGCCCGAGCGCTTTGCAACTCGGACTTTCTTGCCGTTTTCCACACGGATGCCCA
The DNA here is from genome assembly GCA_031266655.1 of Holosporales bacterium. Classification (GTDB taxonomy): domain Bacteria; phylum Pseudomonadota; class Alphaproteobacteria; order UBA3830; family JAIRMZ01; genus JAIRMZ01. Next base: position 11,059 of record JAISAP010000050.1, read on the forward strand.
CACGCGTCGGACGGTCGGTCTTAGGATCGATGAGCATCACATTCGACACGTGGATGGACCCCTCCTTGCGCACAATCCCACCAGCGTCTTTCTGCGAGGGCTTTGTATGGCGCGCCTGCATCATCAACCCTCCAACAAGAACGCGACGCGCTTCCCGGAAAACACGGAGAATCTCTCCGCGGCGCCCCTTCTCCTTGCCCGCGATAACCTGCACTCGGTCGCCCTTCTTGACGCGCCACCGCTCCGCCATCATCGTCTCTCCTCAGAAGAAGCTTTTGCCACCCTCTTCACGCAGTCCCACTCCCTCACTCAACAACAAAAGACCGGATCGGCACTCCCCCAAGCTCCGCTTGGACTCAACCGACGGCTTCAAACAAAAACAGGAGCACTCCGGCTCCAAACCCTTCCTTCCCACGCGAACAGCGCGCATTATATGGGCGGAAGTCCCTCTATGCAACAAGGCTCAGGAGAGGGCCCCTCCCCTCCTCCCAAAAAGGCCCAACATTACGCTTGCGAGGGCTTTGCCATATAATACACATCGGGAGGAGCGCTTTCTTCTTCCTCTTCCAGGAGAATCCCTCGGAACACCCTCTCGGATCCGCCGACAACGTACTCTCCGCAAGACACTGCAGGAGAGAAAAGTGCTCCCTCTTTCCAATTTTCCATCACAAAACCTCCGGTGCAAGAGAAATAATTTTTGTCATTTTGACCTGTCGAAGCTCGCGCGTGACAGGCCCGAAAATGCGTGTTCCAATGGGCTCATTTTGCTTGTTGATAATCACAGCGGCATTGGAGTCAAAACGGATGATGCTCCCATCTGAGCGGCGAACCGGCGCTCGCGTGCGCACAACGACCGCGCGCACGACCTCTCCTTTTTTCACCTTCCCTCTCGGGATGGCTTCTTTGACAGAGGCCACGATGACATCTCCCACGCCAGCATATCGACGGCGGCTGCCCCCCAGAACTTCAATGCACATGATCTCTCGCGCACCGGAGTTGTCAGCAACGCCCAGTCGCGTCTGTGATTGAATCACGAGGCACCCCCTGCGGCGGTCTCGTACAACACTTCCCAGTGCTTGAGTTTAGACACTGGCGGGCATTCCCGGATCGTCACCACCTGGCCTACCTGGCAAGAGTTAAGGGCATCATGTGCGTGATAGGTCGCGCGTTTTCTGACGTATTTCCGATATTTCGGATGCACCACTTGGCGGACGACCACAACAGTGACCGTCTTGTCGTTTTTGTTATTCTTGACGGTTCCCGTGAGGATGCGCCTAGGCATGTTCCGCCTTTTTCTTGTTAGTTTCTGTTAAACAACGCGCAACGGATTTCCGCAACACCCGAAAACGGGAGCCACTAACCGCATCTCCCATCGCGCGACGGAAGCGCAGTTTCAAAAGCTCCTTCCGCGCGGCTTCCAAAGAGCCTGCTGACGTCCCCACGGTCTCTTTCTGTTTCTGTTTTTTCATAATCCCTACAGTAGCCTTGTGACAAACTTAGTGGCAATCGGTAATTTCGCTGCTGCAAGAGCAAATGCCTCGCGCGCCGTTTCCTGCGCAACACCGTCCATTTCAAAAATCACCAACCCGGGACGCACCCGGCACACCCAAAACTCCGGAGCTCCTTTGCCGCCTCCCATGCGGACCTCCGCGGGCTTCCGAGAGACAGAGACATCGGGGAATATGCGCACCCACACCTTGCCCACACGCTTGATGTGGCGGGTCATCGCACGCCGTGCCGCCTCGATTTGCGCGGCAGTCACGCGCGCTGGCTCCAACGCTTTGAGGCCAAAGGACCCAAAGCTCACCGTCGTTCCGCGCTTGGCGATACCGTGGACCCGTCCTTTGAATTGTTTGCGATGCGCGACTTTTTTCGGTGAGAGCATGGATCCTATCCTCCCGCATTGCCCCCTGCCCTTTTAGGCAGGAAAATTGGCTCTGTGTCGTACAGCTCTCCTCGGAATATCCAAACTTTGACTCCGATGGTGCCATAAGTCGTCTTGGCAACGCTGATCCCATAGTCCACATCCGCGCGCAACGTGTGCAGCGGCACACGACCATCTCGGTACCACTCCATACGCGCTATTTCTGCACCTCCGAGGCGTCCGGAGCAATTGACGCGAATCCCCTGCGCTCCCAGGCGCAAAGAGGACTGCATCGCGCGTTTCACGGCACGGCGAAAGCCCACGCGCCTTTCTACTTGATGCGCGATATTCTCCGCCACCAGCGCGGCATCGAGCTCCGGCTTGCGCACTTCGACAATATTGAGGCTCACATCCGAACGTGCTATCCGCGTCAGCTGTTCGCGTAATTTCTCAATCTCCACCCCTTTTTTGCCAATCACGACTCCCGGTCTCGCCGTATGAATGGAAACGCTGGTTTTTTGGGACGTTCGCTCGACCACGATGCGGGAGACGCCCGCCTGCTCGAGGCGTTTCCGGAGGAAGCTGCGAATCACGCAATCCTGGCGTAGGAGCTCCGCGTAGTTGCTGGCGGAGAACCAACTGGAGTCCCACGCGCGGACAATTCCGAGACGCAAAGAAATAGGATTGGCTTTCTGCCCCATCAGTTTTCTACCTCACACACCACCACTGTCAGGTGACTATACTCTTTTCGCAGAGGCGTTCCACGCCCCTTGGCTCTGGGGAGGAACCGGCGCATCGTAAACGCTTTTCCAACGTAGGCTTCTCGCACGCGCAGAAGATCGATGTCTAGTCCATAATTATTTTCCGCATTTGCAATAGCAGACTGCAGCACTTTTTTGACATCCAGAGCTGCCGTCTTCTTGCAGAAGAGCAATGCATGTAAGGCTCTCTCCACAGGCAATCCGCGAATGCCCCTCGCAACGACTCCCAGCTTGCGCGAGGTTGAGGCGACGACGCGTGCGCGCGCGTAAACATCACGCGATCGTGGATTCAGATGTAATCGCTTCGCCACTCCCCTACCCTTTCTTCATTTTGCGATCTCCCGCGTGCCCATGGAAGGTCCGCGTGGGAGAAAACTCGCCGAGTTTGTGACCAATCATCTCTTCTGACACAAACACAGGAATAAATTTATGACCATTGTGCACGGAGAACGTCAACCCCACGAAATCCGGGATAACCGTTGAGCGCCGCGACCAAGTCTTGATAGGCTCACGGCGTCCTGCCGCCTGCGCAACCTGCGCTTTCTTGATCAAATATCCGTCCACAAAGGGACCTTTCCAGACAGAACGCGCCACGCTATTTCCCTCGCTTTCTGCGGGCGATCACAAACCGATCCGACGGCTTGGATTTTCTCCGCGTTTTGTACCCTTTCGTGGGAACTCCCCACGGCGTTACGGGATGCCGCCCGCTCTTCGTCTTCCCTTCTCCTCCTCCATGAGGATGGTCCACCGGATTCATCGCGGATCCTCTCACGGAGGGCCGGACGCCTTTCCACCGGTTTCTCCCGGCTTTTCCGAGTCGAATATTTTTTTGGTCTGGATTGGAAACGGCGCCAATCGTCGCCCAGCAAGCTCCGGGAACGATACGCACCTCTCCAGAAGAAAGCCGCACGATAATCCCATTAACATCGCGGCCCACAATCTGGGCGGAGGTTCCTGCCGAGCGCGCAATTTGCCCTCCTTTTAGGGGCTTGACCTCGATGTTGTGGATGACCGTTCCCACAGGAATGCGCATTAAAGGAAGGCAATTGCCCACCTTGATATCCGCGCTTTCCGAAGATTCCACCTTATCCCCCACGTTCAAACGCTGGGGAGCGAGAATGTAAGAGAGCCCCCCGCTTTCATAACGGATAAGCGCAATAAAAGCAGTCCGGTTGGGGTCGTATTCGATACGCTCGACAACGGCGATCCCTTGGTGCCGCGCCCGCGCGAAATCGATCAGTCGGTACAGCTTCTTGCTGCCCCCTCCCCGGTGTCGCTGCGTAATGCGACCGTGCACATTCCGCCCGCCGCTTGATTTTTTGCCGCGTGTCAGCGTTTTTACGGGGCGCCCCTTCCACAGCGCCGATCGATCGACCAGCACCACTCCGCGCATCGAGGAAGTAACGGGCTTCAGAGACTTGAGGGCCACCGCTAAAATCCTCCCTCTAAGTTGATGGTTCCTTCTTTGAGGCGGATATAGGCTCTTCGGGAGGCGCTTGTGTGCCCAGCCCTGCGTTTAAAGAATCTCTTTTTTCCGACGCGCGTCAAGATGTTGACCTTGTCTACCTTGACCGAAAACAAGTCCTCCACAGACTTCTTGACTTGCCCTTTTGTCGCACCGGGCGCAACGCGGAAGACGTACACCCCTTTCTCCAGGACCTGGCTGGACTTCTCTGTCATGATGGGAGCGACAAGACAATTTAGCATAGGGAACCTCCCAAGAGGGGTTGTGTGAGGCCTTCTACTGTCCGTCCGGCTAGAAGCATTCCTTCAGTAGCAAGCGACAATTCAACCGGAGATGTTTGCTTGCCTTTTAGGGGACCTCCCAAGAGGTGTCGCGCGAGGCCTTTTGCTGCCCACCCGGTTGAGGACATCCCTTCGACCGAAAGAATCAACTCGATTGGAAGAGTCGGTTTGGCGAGAGATGTCCGTTCACCTTTTGAAGAAGCCCCACGCCGGACAGGCGCATCTCTCGCTGTCATCGGCGCTTCCGGTGCACCGGGAACAGGACAAACGGTACAGACACCCTCTTCTGATACTCGATCAAACCTACCCGTCATAACGGGAGTAACGACGTAACTCAGCACAGAGCACCTCCTCGGAGGTACAACACGAGGTCCTTTCGCTGTCCGCCCAGTTGGCAAAGTCCTCTCGGTCGGGGGTACGCGCTCAACCGAACAAGTTCGCCCAGCCGGAGGTGTCCACATCACCAGAAAAGCTCTTCCTATCGGGGGTATCCACGCAACTACAGGCACAATCCTTTGACAGGAAGACGCGCCTTCTACTGCCATCCAGCGCGAAATTTTATGTACTTCTGACGTAATGGAACAGCAGCCCATCATGGAGCACCTCCCAGAAGAGGCTGCGTGTGGTACCGTTTCGCCCAGTCGATCTGAAATACCCACTTTATCGAAAGAGTGGATCCTGCTGTACGGAAAGCTCCCTGTTGGAGAGGCAAACTCTCCGCTCTTGCTCGCATTTTCGCCACACCGAATGGAGTACTGGGGATGCACATGTCGTCTCCCAGGGTCCCATGGGACTTTTTCCATCCTTGCAGAAGCAGTCATACTGTTCAACATGGAACACCTTCCTGGAGGCCTTGAGTGAAGTGCTCCTCTGCCCAATTGGTCGAAGAAACTCGCTCGGTCAGAGGTCTCTGCCAAACCGGAAAAGTCCACCTGGCAGAAAGCACCTGCTCCATCAGAGAAGCCCGCTCTGTCAGAGGCCCCCCTTTAGCCGAGGATGCGTTTCCTCGCCAGATAGACGCATCTCCTGTTGCTACCCAGCTCTGAATTTTACGTGTCATTGACACAACGGAGTGGAAATTCGTCACAAGACACCTCCCGGAAGGTGCTGCACAAGGCATTTTCTTCCCCAATCAATTTGAGGCGCCCATTCGATCGAAGGAGGCAGCGCGATTGGAAGAACCGGTTTGGCCGGAGGTGTCTGCTCATCCAGAGGAGCCCATTCGGTTGTGCAAGCAATTCCGCACCAAGCGGACACATCCCACGCTGTTGCCAAATGCAAAATCTCACAGGCCTGTGGAGCAACGGAGCAGCTCATCATAGTGCGCCTCTTTGAAGGCGCATCGTGAGCCCCTCTGCCGCCCAGTTGATTAGGCCGCCCATTTGGGGTGAGACATCCGCCCAGTCGGAGGACCCCTCTCCACCGAGAGCATCCTCCTGATCGGAGAAAGCCGCTCCGCTAGAGGTTTCCACCCAGTCGGAGAGATCCAGCCAACCGAAGGCACCCCTCTCGCCGGAGCAGTGCCCCCGGTGAGAGACGTCCCCTCGGTCGCCAGAAAAGCCTTGCGCCGGGAAAACACACCTATCGCCGTCCAGTAATATAAAATCTTTTTGCGTAACTGGCATAACGGAGTGGCCACTCATCATAACGCACCTCGTTGGAGACGCTTCGTGAGCCCCTCTGCTGCGCGTCTGGTCAGGATGAGCTTTTTGTGTCGCAGTCCGTCGTACACATTGAGACCTTCGGGAGGAAGAACATCCATGCCAGGAAGGTTGTGGACGGCACGCGGGAAAAGAGCGTCTGAGTCAAAGGCATCCACAAAAAGAGAGGATTTCCACCCGCGTTTTTCTAAAAGGGCGCGCAACGCACCTGTTTTGCCGGAAGGAATGGAAAAATCCTCCACAATCCACAAATTTTCTTCTTTCAGTTTCAAGGAAAGCAGCATTTTAAGGGCAAGAAACCGGACTTTTTTGTTGAGCTTAAAGGCATGAGAGCGAGGAGTGGGGCCAAACACGACTCCGCCTCCACGAAACTGGGAGACGTCCCGAGAACCATGCCGCGCCCGGCCCGTTCCTTTCTGTTTGTACATCTTTTTTGTCGTCCCGTGCACCTCCCCCCTCCCGCGCGTCGCATGTGTTCCCGCCTGACGGCACGCTAGCTGCCAACGGACTACCTCGGAGAGACAAAGGCGGCGAAGAGGAACCTCAAACACCGAACTCTCAAGATCGATCGTCCCGCGCGCTTTTCCTTCAAAAGTTGTCACTGGTGCCTGAATCATGGGGTCTTCCTCGGCTTTTTCACCGCTTCACGAACGAGAAGGGAGCCACCATCTGCCCCGGGGACTCCTCCCAAGACGACAAGCAACGCATTCTCAGCATCCGCCTCAAATACCTTCAGGTTTTGAAGTGTTACCTGGACATCGCCCAAATGTCCGGCCATCTTTTTCCCCTTGAAGACCCGTCCTGGATCCTGGCGATTGCCTGTGGAGCCGTGGCTGCGGTGAGAAATGGACACCCCATGGGTAGCACGCAAACCACCGAAGTTGTGGCGTTTCATTCCGCCGGCAAACCCTTTCCCGATGCTGCGTCCCGTCACATCGACGTACTGACCTGCAGAGAAGGACTCTACGCCGACGACAGTGCCCACAGCGGGAAGCTCCTCCTCTGCGGCAGCGCGACACTCTCGCACAGAGCGAAAAGCCTCTGCTCCTAGTGCTTTGAAAAAACCTGCGCGCGGGCGATTCAATTTCTTCGTATCCACCTTGGAAATCCCGAGGACAGCCGCGCAATACCCGTGCTTCTCGCGCGTTTTGTGCGCAATCACCACGTTTTCTTCCGCCTTCAGAAGGGTGACAGGGTAGCAAGTTCCATCGTCGGCAAGAACACGCGTCATTCCTATTTTTCTAACCGACAAACCGAGTTGCATCATTGCTCCAAAAGTTTGATCTCTACATCCACGCCCGTCGCGAGATCGAGTTTCATCAACGCATCGACCGTTTGGGGAGAACAGTCCAAGATGTCCACCAAGCGCTTTCTCGTCCGCATTTCAAACTGTTCGCGCGACTTCTTATCTTTGTGCGGAGACCGCAAGACCGTATAACGATGAATCCGCATCGGCATCGGAACAGGCCCTCGCACCCGCGCCCCCGTCCGACGCGCGGTCGAGACAATCTCGTGCGTCGAATAGTCCAGGATGCGGTGGTCATACGCCCGCAAGCAAATCCGGATACACTGGTTATTCATCAAGGACACAACCTCACGCAATAATCTTGGTTACAACACCGGCTCCCACCGTTCGCCCACCCTCTCGGATGGCAAAACGTAGCCCCTCGTCCATGGCAATCGGAGAAATCAGCTCTACCTCCATGGCAATATTGTCGCCCGGCATCACCATCTCCGTCCCGCTGGGAAGCTTCACATTGCCCGTGACGTCCGTCGTTCGGAAATAAAATTGCGGACGATAGCCATCGAAGAATGCCGTATGACGGCCCCCTTCTTCTTTCGTCAGAATGTACGCTTTTCCCTCAAATTTCGTGTGCGGCGTAATCGTGCCAGGAGCCGCCAGCACCTGACCGCGCTCGACTTCTTCCCGCTTTGTCCCGCGCAACAGGCAGCCTACGTTGTCCCCCGCTTCCCCTTGATCGAGCAGCTTCCGGAACATTTCCACGCCCGTCACCACGGTCTTTTGCGTAGCGCGAATCCCAACGATTTCCACCTCGCCCCCAACCTTGATGATTCCTTGGTCCACACGACCCGTCACCACGGTTCCTCTACCGGAGATAGAAAACACATCCTCAATAGACATCAAGAACGACTTGTCTTTCGGACGCTCTGGCTGCGGAATATAGGCGTCAATCTGATCCATCAAGGCCAGAACTTGCTTTTTTCCACGCTCCTCATCCTTTCCTTCAAGAGCGCAAAGCGCACTGCCTCTGATGATGGGGATATCGTCTCCAGGAAATTCATATTTGGTAAGGAGCTCACGTACTTCCATTTCAACGAGGTCGAGAATCTCCGCGTCGTCCACCATGTCCACTTTGTTGATGAAAACGACGATGGCGGGGACCCCCACCTGACGCGCAAGAAGGATATGCTCCCGCGTTTGCGGCATCACGCCATCGGTTGCGGACACCACCAGGACCGCTCCGTCCATTTGCGCCGCGCCCGTGATCATGTTTTTTACATAATCCGCGTGCCCGGGGCAATCAACGTGCGCGTAATGGCGCTTGTCTGTTTCATATTCCACATGGGTCGTGGAAATGGTGATCCCGCGTGCCCGCTCTTCGGGGGCGTTATCGATCTGAGCGTAGTCGGTAAATTCCGCACCGCCTTTCTCCGACAGAACCTTCGTGATCGCTGCCGTCAGCGTCGTTTTTCCGTGATCGACGTGCCCGATCGTCCCAATGTTACAATGCGGCTTCGACCGCTCATATTTTGCTTTTGCCATGTTCCCTTTCCCCTCTTTAACTGGTCCCTTTATGCTTTGCGATGATGTCGTCCGCCGCATTTTGCGGAGCCAACTCATACCGAGCAAACTGCATCGTGTACTGCGCACGCCCCTGGCTCATAGAGCGCAGAGTGTTAACATACCCGAACATCGTCGACAACGGAACAAGCGCCGATATGACGCGCGCATTCGCCCGCTGATCCATCCCGGAAACCTGGCCTCTCCGGCTGTTCAGGTCTCCAATAACATCGCCCATGTACTCCTCCGGACTTACGACTTCTACGTTCATAAGCGGCTCGAGTATACGGGCGCCCGCCTTGGCCATCGCCTCTCGGAAGGCCGATCGCGCCGCGATCTCAAAGGCCAACACGCTCGAGTCCACATCGTGAAACGCTCCGTCCACCAAGGTACACTTCATCCCTACCATAGGGAACCCAATTAGGTAGCCCGATTCCGCTGCCAGACGCAAGCCCTTCTCCACACCCGGGATGTATTCCTTCGGAACCGCTCCTCCAAAAATTTTGCTTTCGAAGACAACTCCGTCGCCAAAGGTCAGAGGCTCAAACAAGATTTTAACGCGTGCATACTGCCCTGCGCCTCCCGTCTGCTTTTTGTGTGTGTAGTCAATTTCCGCATTTTTAGTAATCGTCTCGCGGTAGGTCACTTGCGGGGCCCCAACGTTCACCTCAACCTTGAACTCCCTCCGCATGCGGTCCACGATGATCTCTAGGTGCAGCTCCCCCATGCCTTCGATGATCGTCTGCCCGGTTTCGGCGTTCGACCGGACGCGGAAAGAAGGATCTTCTGCCGCTAGACGACTGAGAGCCACACCCATCTTTTCCTGGTCTGCCTTAGATTTCGGCTCAACCGCTACTTCGATCACTGGGTCCGGGAACTCCATCTTTTCCAGGAGAATGGGCTTGGATGGATCGGACAGCGTGTCCCCCGTCGTGGAGTTTTTGAGCCCAGCAACCGCGACAATATCGCCCGTTCCAGCAGTCTTGATGTCTTCCCGATCGTTGGCATGCATGAGCAACATGCGCCCGATGCGTTCCCGCTCTCCCTTGGTCGCGTTCAGCACATAGCTCCCTGCCTCAAGCATCCCAGAATAGATGCGCGCAAAGGTCAGGGTCCCCACGAAGGGATCCACCATGATCTTGAAGGCCAGCGCGGAAAAAGCCTCTTCGTCAGAGGGAGCGCGCTGCTCCTCTTTCTCCGTCTTGGGATTGGTCCCCAGCACGGATCCGACATCGAGGGGAGAAGGCAGGTAGTCACAAACCGCATCGAGAAGTGTCTGGACCCCTTTGTTCCTGAAAGCGCTCCCGCACAGAACAGGGACAAAAGCAGACCGAACGGTGCCCTTCCGTATGCACAACTTCAGCTCTTCTTCCGTAGGAAGTTGCCCTCCCAGGTAGCGTTCCAAAATAGCGTCTTCCTGCTCCACGGCCATCTCGACAAGTTCGGCATGGAACTTTTCCGCTTGGGGGAGAAGGTCGCTGGGGATCTCTCCAATTTCGAATTCCGCGCCAAGCGTCTCGTCTTTCCAGCGAATCGCTTTCATGCTGAGGACGTCGACCACTCCAGCAAAATCCCCCTCTCGACCGATGGGAAGGTTCATAACCAGCGGCTTCGCCCCGAGGCGCTCCACGATCATATCCACACAGCGGAAGAAGTCCGACCCCATCCGGTCCATTTTGTTGACGAAGCAAATCCGAGGGACGGAGTACTTGTCCGCCTGTCTCCACACGGTTTCCGATTGCGGCTCTACGCCAGCCACTCCATCGAAAACAGCCACCGCTCCATCGAGAACGCGCAGGGAGCGCTCCACCTCGATCGTGAAGTCAACGTGTCCCGGAGTGTCGATGATATTGATGCGATGATCACGCCAAAAACAGGTTGTAGCCGCCGAGGTGATGGTAATCCCACGCTCTTGCTCCTGCTCCATCCAGTCCATCGCCGCCGCCCCTTCATGGACTTCACCGATTTTGTGAGACCGGCCTGTGTAGTAAAGGATGCGCTCGGTTGTCGTCGTTTTTCCCGCATCGATATGCGCCATGATCCCAATATTTCGATAACGCTCGAGGGATTTGGCGGCCATATCTTTTCCTACCAGCGGTAATGGGCAAACGCACGGTTCGCTTCTGCCATCTTGTGGGTATCTTCCCGCTTCTTGATGGTTGCGCCCCGTCCGTTGAAGGCGTCAATGAGCTCCCCCGCGAGCTTGTCCGACATCGTCCGCTCGCTCCTCTTGGAGGCGCTAGCGATCAACCACCGCATCGCCAAGGCGCGCGCGCGTTCCGCTCGAACCTCGACGGGAATCTGGTAGGTCGCGCCCCCCACACGTCGGGACCGAACCTCGATCGAGGGCTTTACCATGTCCAAAACGCCCGTAAAAACATCTATGGCCGCCCGGCTGAGTTTCTTTTCCGCCTGGTCCACGGCTTCGTAGAAAATGCGCTCTGCTACGGAGCGCTTTCCGTCCAACATCAAGCAGTTGACGAAACGAGACACGAAAACGCTTCCAAACCGAGAGTCCGGAAGAATTTCCCTTTTTTCTGCTGCATGCCGCCGTGCCATCGCTTAAAATTCCCTCATTTCGGCTTTTTCACGCCATATTTGGAGCGACCTTGCTTCCGATCTTTGACTCCCTGAGTATCCAGAGATCCTCGAACGACATGGTATCGCACCCCAGGCAAATCTCGCACACGTCCCCCTCGGATCAGCACAACGGAATGCTCGAGCAAGTTATGTCCTTCGCCCGGTATGTAGGCCGTCACCTCATGCCCACTCGTCAAACGCACACGCGCAATCTTCCGAAGCGCTGAGTTTGGCTTCTTCGGGGTCGTGGTCGTAACACGCGTACACACTCCCCGTCGCTGCGGACAAGCGACCAAAGCGGGAACCTTGTTTCTTTCTGCAAGCGGCCGGCGCGGCTTGCGAATCAGCTGGTTAACCGTCGGCATCTCTCTCCCTCTCTCCCGCCAAAACTCCCTGGCGGCTGCACTCTATCCTCCCAGGACCTTTTGGTCAAGCGCCTTTACAAGCCATAAGGGCATCGCAAGCAGCATAAGAGCCCCCTTTGACTCCCCTACCCTTTTCCTTTCTCAAGCGTAGTTTATAATAGGACAATAAAGATGGAACAGGAATGACAGAAGTTGAGAGATACGCCGATCGCGGGCGCTGGAGGGAGTTTTGCCGGACCCTGTGGTATAGGGTGCCGTTCCTACGGGAGACAGGGATTGGGACCTGTCGTGCTCTAGACTGGCGCGCGCATTGGACGCGTTATCAGACGAAAGTCCGTCTGCTAGAGACACGGCTGAAGGTGTACCGCATGGAAGAGAGTGGTATCCAAACGCCGGAGCGTCCCACTCCACGGCTGATTGTTTCCTTGACCTCACATCCTCCGCGGATTGCAGAGTCCTACGCGGCGGTTTACTCGCTTCTCACCCAATCGCTCAAGCCCGATAAGGTAGTTCTGTGGCTCGCCCAGTCGCAGTTCCCCTGCAAGGAGCATGACCTCCCCTGGGAACTCCTCCACCTGCGCCAATTTGGACTCTCCATCCAGTGGTGCGAAGACTTGAAGGCGCTCAAGAAGATCCTTCCTTCTCTCAGAGCCTATCCAGACGACATTGTTGTGCTTGCCGACGACGATATCTTATACCCCAGCAACTGGCTCGAACGGCTCTATGCCGCCCATCAGAAGGATCCCACTTCTATTCAAGCTCGTGTTACTTATCGAGTCTTCAGGAACGAACACTTTCATTATTACCTGAGGAGAAACTTCCTGTTCTTTGGAAAAGAGGCTCCTCCGTCTCTCTTGTATGTCCCGCTCGCGCGGATGGGGGTTCTCTACCCTCCCCACGTCTTGACGGAGGAGGTGCTGCGTACGGATCTTGCCATGCAGTTTGCTCCCTACGATGACGAGCTCTGGTGCTGGATGATGATGATTGTGAGCGGGGCGAAAGTACATGCCTTATGCGGAGGATGGGAAGATCTTATCGAATTGCCGCTGGCAAGACCCTTGGCGGCCCGTCTGGTGGAGTTTTGCATGTATTTTGGTCATGCTCTGGCAGAGTTTTATCCTGAAGTTCGCACTATCTTGGTCGAGGAAGAGCGCGCTATGCCGCAAGCTCTTGGCTACGCTCCCGTAGGGCCCGGCGTATAAAAACGCGTGAAAAACACACAGCTATTAAGGGCAATCTCTGCATTTGCCTTGGGAGTACTCAGTACCCTTCCCGAAGCTAAGGCGATGCAGCTCATCTGGAAAGAGCTTCCAAAGGGGTTTCCCTATGCCCGAAACGTGTTCGCTCGTGAGGGAATCCTGGTCGTACTTTCTGCTCCCGGAACCAACGTAGTTTTGCAGAGAAAAAGCAGTCTTCGCTCACAAGGCCCCGTGATTCCCGCGAACAAGAGGGTGCTTACGATATGGTGCTATGCCAATGACAGATCCCCTTCCTACCCTGCCTTCGAGGCGCATACGAAACTGATCGAGATAGGGGCGGCAGCCTTTCTCAAATCTCGCTTGAGGTCCCTCTGTATTCCCGCGAGCGTGCGGACGCTGGGGATAGAGTGTTTCTTTTCCTGTAGATCCATCGCTTCTCTTACCTTTGAGCGTGGCTCCCAGCTTCGAGAAATGGGAACTGGGGCTTTCTCTGGTTCAAGCGTGCCCTTCATCACGATTCCTGTGCGCGTGCAAACACTCAGCACACAGTGCTTTTCGAATTGCACCTCCCTTACCTGGGTTACTTTTGAGTCTCCTTCTCGCTTGCAAATCGTGGAAGAGGGTGCCTTCTCTTCTTCCCGCTTACAGTCCATCGTCTTGCCAAGCAGTGTAGAAGAGCTAGGAGAACAATGTTTTTTCTGCTGCCAATTCCTCGTCACCGCTACCTTTGAGCCTGGTTCTCGACTCCAGGCCATTAAGGAAAGAGCTTTCTGCCGGTCTGGCTTGCAATCCCTTGGTATTCCCGCGAGCGTGCAAACACTCGAAAGAGAGTGTTTTGCGGATTGTGCCTCCCTTACCTGGGTTACTTTTGAGTCTCCTTCTCGCTTGCAAATCATAGAAGAGGGTGCCTTCTCTTCTTCCCGTTTACAGTCCATCGTCTTGCCAAGCAGTGTAGAAGAGTTGGGAAAACGATGTTTTTTCTGCTGCCAATTCCTTGCCATCGCCACTTTTGAGCCTCGTTCTCGACTCCAGGCCATTAAGGAAAGAGCGTTCTACCGGTCTGGCTTACAATCCCTTTGTATTCCCGCGAGCGTGCAAACACTCGAAAGAGAGTGTTTTGCGGATTGCCGATCCCTGAGAGACGTGACCGTCGAAGCCTGCTCTCAGCTTCGCGTCATTGGAGATAGCGCGTTCGCATGCACCGGTCTTGAGTCTTTCACGATCCCCGCAAGCGTTGAAATACTTGAGATAGAGGGCTTCAAAAATTGCCCATCTCTAACTTCCGTTGTCTTTGAGCGCCCTTCTCAGCTGCGAACAGTGGGAAAGAGCGCTTTTGCTCGATCCAGCATACAGTCCATTGCAATCCCCGCACGTGTAGAGGTTCTGAGCGCACGCTGTTTCTCGGAATGTGTATCTCTTGCCTCAATTACCTTTGAGGAAGGCTCTCGTCTGAGGGTTGTTGAGAGTGAAGCGTTTTTTAAGACAGCCTTAGTGTACCCCCATCTCCCGAGAGGGGTCACTCTCGGAAGCTGCGTATTCGGGTGTTCTAGCATCAGAGGGCTGTGTCTCGGAGGGGAATGGGTAAGCGTTTTTAGCGGTGCTTTTGCATATACGGGCATTCCACAAGTCCTCGTGATTCCACGAAACGTTACAGTCCTCCGGGCTTTCTGTTTCGCTGGGTGCTGGGCACTGACCTCGGTTTCCTTCGAGGCCCCTTCTCAACTGACAAGGATTGAGCAAAGCGCGTTCGCTGGTTCCAGTATTCCGTCCCTTTGCATTCCTGCAAGCGTAAAAGTGCTGGAAAGAGCATGTTTCGCACATTGCCCGTCGCTTACCCTCGTCACTTTCGAGGCGGGTTCTCGGCTAGAGAGGATAGAACCGTATGCCTTCGACAGAAGCCTTCATGCACAAATCGTACTCCCAGACGGGAGGAGCGTCTCGGCTAGACAGCTCCATCGCGGCTGGAGGCGCCCTTCTCTGCTTTCCCGCCTCATGGGACGAGAAGATGGGACGTATGCCCCTTCCACAGGAGGCTGCTCTGTTCAGTAGAGGCCGCCACTCTTCCAGCGTCGCCCTACGCGGCCACTTCCCGCCTCTGGAGTGTCTCGGCTAGACAGCTCCATCGCGGCTGGAGGCGCCCTTCTCTGCTTGCTCGCCTCATGGGAAGAGAAGATGGGACGTACGCCCCTTCCACAGGAGGCTGCTCCGTTCAGTAGAGACGGTCACTCCTCCAGCGTCGCCCTACGCGGCCACTTCTCTTCTCTGGAGCATCTCGGCTAGACAGCTCCATCGCGGCTGGAGGCGCCCTTCTCTGCTTTTCCGCCTCATGGGACGAGAAGGTGGGACGTACGCCCCTTCCACAGGAGGCTGCTCCGTTCAGTAGAGACGGTCACTCCTCCAGCGTTTTGCTCTATGCGGCGACTTCCCGCCTCTGGAGCATTTCGGCTAGACAGCTCCATCGCGGCTGGAGGCGTCCTTCTCTGCTTTCCCGTCTTATGGGGAGAGGAGATGGGATGTGCACCCCTTCCGCAGGAGGCTGCTCCGTTCAGTAGAGGCGGTCATTCCTCCAGCGTTCCGCTCTATGCGGCGACTTCCCGCCTCTGGAGCGTCTCGGCGTCGTGGTGCGCAGCAAGCGCCTTGTAACGCGCGATGCTCGCTCCGGTACCCGTAGGAATCAGGCGCCCGACAATGATGTTCTCCTTCGGGCCCAACAGTCGATCGGACTTGCCACTGATCGCCACCTCCGTAAGTACACGTGTTGTCTCCTGAAAGGCCGCAGCAGAAAGGAACGACTTGGTCTGGAGCGATGATTTTGTAATGCCTTGTAGAATAGGCTTACAGATGGCCAACCTTCCATTTTTCTGGGCAACCTCTGCGTTGAGCGCCTCGAACTCGTCTCGATCGAGCGCTTCTCCTGTCAGGAGGATCGTATCGCCGGGATCCACCACCTCCACTTTTTGCAACATCTGCCGGACGATGATCTCAATGTGTTTGTCATCGATTTTCACCCCTTGCAGGCGATATACAGACTGAATCTCATTGATGACATAGTCCGCAAACGCTTCCACGCCAAGAACCTGCAGAATATCGTGAGGAACGGGATTCCCGTCGACGACAACCTCCCCCCTTCGAAGAAGATCTCCCTCCTGGACGGTCACATATCTCCATTTTGGCACAAGATATTCCACCGCTGGCAGCGATTCCTCCTCAGGGCGGACAATGATGCGCCTTTTGCCCTTGTAGTCCTTCCCGAACTCAACGCGTCCATCTATCTCGCTGATAATAGCTCCGTCCTTGGGCTTACGCGCCTCAAACAACTCAGACACGCGCGGCAACCCTCCGGTAATGTCGCGTGTTTTGCTTGTCTCACGAGGGATACGCGCCATCACGTCTCCTACATGGACGCGATCTCCCTGATTAACGCTGAGGGCAGTATCGACCGACACAAAGTACCGCGCTTCCTGGCCATTGGCGAGCGTCAGCGGGTGGCCCGCCTTGTCACACACGACCAATCGGGGACGTAGGTCCGCGCTGTGCGCCTGCTGACGCCAGTCCATGACCACGCGCGTCGTAATTCCCGTGGTCTCATCAATCGCCTCTTGCAGAGAAACGCCCTCAACGAGGTCCACAAACTGGATGATCCCCTCCTGCTCCGCAATCAGAGGCACCGTGTACGGATCCCATTCTGCCAACTTTTTCCCTTTCGCCACCGAGTCTCCTTCGTCCACATAAAGAGTGGCGCCATAAGGCAATGTGTAGCTTGCGCGCTCGCGCCCTCGGGAGTCTTTGAGCACCACTTCCGTATGGCGATCCATGACGACGTTCCTCCCAGAGGTGTCCGTCACAACATTCCGATTCCGAATGACCACCGTTGCCTCGAAGGCCGCCTCTGCAGAAGACCGCTTGGAACCTCCCTGCGCGGCTCCTCCCACATGGAAGGTATGCAAGGTCAGCTGCGTTCCAGGTTCTCCAATGGACTGGGCGGCAATGATGCCAACGGCCTCTCCTGTGTTGACGAGGCATCCCTTCGCTAGGTCTCTCCCGTAGCACTTGGCGCAAGCCCCTTGTTTCGCCTCGCAGGTGAGGACCGACCGCACTTTCAGCTCCGTGAGGCCCGCCGCTTCGATCTGAGGAAGCAGCGTTTCATCAATGAGCGTGTGGCGAGGAATCAGCACTTTCCCAGTCTCCTGGTCCACCACATCCTCCGCCACCGTTCGGCCCAAAACGCGATCCGTCAAGGGGACGGCAATCTCTCCGTTTTCCATCACATCCCGCAGGATTAAGCCCCGGTCCGTCCCGCAATCCTCGCTCGTGATGACACAGTCTTGCGCCACATCCACCAGACGCCGCGTCAAATACCCGGAGTTTGCCGTTTTGAGGGAGGTATCCGCCAACCCCTTACGCGCACCGTGCGCAGAGGTGAAATACTCCAGCATCGTGAGCCCTTCTTTGAAGTTTGAGATAATCGGTGTCTCGATGATTTGGCCGGACGATTTGGCGATCAAACCGCGCATTCCTATGATTTGCCGCATTTGCGCTGTCGAGCCACGCGCACCAGAATTGGCCATCATATAAATCGAATTTTCCCGTTTTCCCAAGTTCGCATCGGAGACCCTCTTAATCATCGCCTCCGTCACCGTTTCGCTACACTGTGTCCAGGCGTCCACCACCTTGTTGTGCTTTTCTCCCTGCGTAATGAGCCCATCCAGATATTGTTGTTCGTATTGAGACACCTTTTTCCTGGTTTGCTCGACGATCTCGTGCTTTTCCGAAGGAGCAATCAGGTCATCCTTCCCGAAGGAAATCCCCGATGTTGTGACGTATTTGAAGCTTATTTGCATTAAATTATCAGCAAATACAATGGTACTTTTCTGCCCACAATGCCGGTAGACTTGACCCACCAACTGAGTCACATCCTTACTCGCCAACCGTCGGTTGATGGTATCAAAAGGAATGTGCGGATCCCTCGGAAGGATCGACCAAAGGAGCACACGCCCGGGCGTCGTCTGAACGCGTATTTGGTGCATCGAACCATCTGGTTGCATCTCCTCAAGGCGCACCGTGACACGCGCTTGAAGCTCCACCACTCTCTCCTGTAGAGCATGCTGGACTTCCCCGATGGAGGAAAAGAGCATCCCTTCTCCTTTGCTTTTTTCCTGCTCGCTGGTGAGGTAATAGAGGCCCAAAACAATGTCTTTGGAGGGCACAATCACCGGCTTTCCATTGGCGGGACTCAGGATATTGTTGGTAGACATCATGAGCACGCGCGCCTCCAAACGCGCCTCCAAGGAGAGGGGAACGTGCACCGCCATTTGGTCTCCGTCGAAGTCCGCGTTGAAAGCGGTACAAACCAGCGGGTGCAATTGAATGGCTTTGCCTTCCACCAAAACTGGCTCGAAGGCTTGGATTCCTAGCCTATGCAAGGTTGGGGCGCGGTTGAGGAGAACGGGATGCTCGCGCACGACCTCCTCCAGGATATCCCAGACTTCCGACCCATTTTTCTCAACCATACGCTTTGCCGCCTTGAGGGTGTTGGCCAAGCCGTACCTCTCTAGGCGCGAATACACGAAGGGCTTGAACAGCTCCAGCGCCATCCTCCTAGGGATGCCGCACTGATGGAGCTTTAGGCGCGGCCCAGCAACGATCACGCTGCGGCCGGAGTAGTCCACGCGCTTACCGAGAAGATTTTGACGGAACCGCCCCTGCTTGCCCTTTAACATGTCGGAAAGGGACTTCAAAGGACGACGACTCGTGCCCGTAATAAGGCGGCCGCGCCTTCCGTTGTCAAACAGGGCATCCACAGACTCTTGCAGCATCCTCTTTTCGTTGCGAATAATAATGTCCGGAGCACGCAGCTCTGTGAGCCGCCTCAGCCGGTTGTTGCGGTTGATAACGCGCCTGTAGAGATCGTTCAGATCCGATGTCGCAAACCGCCCCCCATCCAGGGGGACCAAAGGACGCAGCTCGGGAGGAATAACAGGCAGACAGGTCAGCACCATCCACTCCGGCCGCGAGTGGGACTGCAAAAAGGACTCTACGAGCTTAAGGCGTTTGACGATACGCCTCCGCCGCATCTCCGAAGAAGTGGTGGCGAGCTCTTCGCGCAGGGTCTTGGAGATCTCGGAGAGGTCCAGCGACATAAGCATCGTCTGCAAGGCTTCCGCCCCAATGCCAGCGCTGAAGGTATCTTCCCCATACGTATCTTGAGCCTGGATGTACTCTTCCTCTGTGAGGAGCTGGTAGAGCTTGAAAGGAGTCAGCCCCGGCTCGAGCACGACGAAATTCTCGAAGTACAAGATGCGCTCCATGTCCCGCATGCTCATGTCCAGCAGAAGAGCGACCCTGCTGGGAATCGATTTGGTGAACCAGATGTGGGCGACAGGAGCTGCCAGCTCGATATGCCCCATACGCTCCCGGCGGACCTTTGCGAGCGTCACTTCCACTCCGCACTTTTCGCAAACAATGCCGCGATATTTCATGCGTTTATATTTTCCGCATAGGCATTCATAGTCCTTCGTTGGCCCAAAAATACGCGCACAAAAGAGGCCATCGCGCTCCGGCTTGAACGTGCGATAATTGACCGTCTCCGGCTTTTTTACTTCTCCAAACGACCAGGACCGAATCCGCTCTGGACTCGCCAAAGAAACCCGAAGGGCATCAAAGTCATCTGGGCCGTTCGCCCCTCCGAAAATCCTTTGCAATTGAGCAATCATCCCGCCTCCGTCTCTTTTCCGTTAACCAATCCCTACAACCGTGGCCTCTGTAACCGTTCTGCCATCGCAGCTTCTAAGCATTACTGCTTATACGACTTATACGACGAGCAAAGAACCCTTTTATGGGAAAGCTTGGCACTTGTCGCTGCCGAGCCTCTCCCTTCGGTCCCGAAGACCGAATCCGCTCCGGATCCTCTAGAGAAACCCGAAGCACGTCAAAGTCGCCCAGTTCCGAAGGTTGCGTTTGCTCCGGACCCGCTAGAGAAACCCGAAGCGCGTCAAAGTCACCAAGTCCCGAAGGCTGAATCCGCTCTGAGCTCGCTAAAGGGACCTGAAGCGCATCAAAGTCGCCCAGTCCCAAGGACTGAATCCTCTCCGAAACCGCTAGAGAGGCTTGTGGCACACCAAAACCCTCCGGGCCGTTCGCCCTCCTTCCAAGAATCCTCTGCGCTTGAGCCATCATCCCGCCTCTGTCTCTTTTTTGCTAACCAATCCCTGCACCGTACCCTCTACAGCCGTTCTGCCGGCGCAACCTCTAAGCATTGTCACTCGCGAGATGAGCAAAAGACCCCTCCGCGGAAGGGCTCTGCAAATGCCGCTGCCGAGCCTCTCCCTTCAGTCCCAAAGGACAAAACCACTCTGGACTCGCCAGAGAGACCTGAAGGGCATCAAAGTCACCCAGTCCCAAGGACTGAATCCTCTCCGAAACCACTAGAGAGGCTTGCGGTACACCAAAATCACCCGGGCCGCTCACCGCTCCAAAAATCCTCTGCACTTGAGCCATCATTCCGCCTCCTTAAATTCCTACAGTCGTAGCCTCTACAGCCGTTCTACCAACACGGCTTCTAAGCATTGTCACTCGCGAGATGAGCAAAAGGCCCCTCCGCAGAAGGGTCCAGCAATGTCCGTTGCTGAACCTCTCCTTTCAGTCCCGAAGACCGAATCCGCTCCGGATCCTCTAGAGAGGCTTGTAGCGCATCAAAGTCACCCGCTCCCAAAGGTTGCGTTTGCTCCGGACTTGCTAAAGAAGCTTGCAGCGCGCAAAAACCCTCTAGGCTATTCGCCCCTCCGAACATCCTCTGCACTTGAACCATCATCCCGCTTCCGTCTCCTTAAATTCCTACAACCGTTTCTCTGATGGCGTTCCTAAGGATTCATCCCAGTGGGATACTCGAACAATTCTTCCGTGGCAGGATCGGGTAACTTTTGCTGCTGAAAATCGACATTGAGTCCCAGAGACTGCAACTCTTTGACAAGAACGCGGAATGACTCCGGCACTCCGCACTCAATATTTTCCGTCCCCTTGACAATTTCCTCATACGTCTTGGTGCGCCCCACCGTGTCATCTGACTTCACGGTCAGAATCTCCTGTAGCGTGTAAGCTGCCCCGTATGCCTGGAGCGCCCAAACCTCCATTTCTCCGAACCGCTGGCCACCGAATTGCGCTTTGCCTCCAAGAGGCTGTTGCGTGACCAAACTGTACGGACCCGTCGAACGCGCATGCAGCTTGTCATCGACCATATGATCCAATTTGAGCATGTAGATATATCCAACAGTTACCTTTCTGTCAAAAGGATCCCCTGTCCGCCCATCATACAAAGTCACCTGCCCGGAAGGATCCAAGCCCGCTTTTTCCAGGTGCGCAACGATGTCTTTCTCCTTCGCCCCATCGAAAACAGGCGTTGCCATCGGAATGCCTCGCGCCAAGTGCGTCGCCAATTCCACCGTCTCGTAATCGTCAAGCGCATCGAGATCTACTCGATCCCGCTTGCCATCGAAAATGTCCTTTAGCTCTTGACGCAACGTCGCCATATCCTTCTGCGCCGCTCCCATACCGGAAAGCACGGTCCGCACGCGCTCTCCTAGGGCGCGAGAGGCCCAGCCGAGATGCGTCTCGAGGATTTGCCCAATATTCATACGAGAGGGGAGGCCGAGAGGGTTAAGGACAATGTCCACCGGGGTTCCGTCTTCCAAATAGGGCATGTCCTCAAGGGGCAGAATGCGGGAGACGACCCCCTTGTTCCCGTGGCGTCCCGCTAATTTGTCTCCTGGCTGAATTTTGCGTTTGACGGCAATAAAAATCTTGACCATTTTTAAAACACCGGGAAGCAAAT
This sequence comes from Holosporales bacterium, assembly GCA_031266655.1. Lineage (GTDB taxonomy): Bacteria > Pseudomonadota > Alphaproteobacteria > UBA3830 > JAIRMZ01 > JAIRMZ01. The sequence continues at coordinate 32,865 of JAISAP010000050.1, forward strand.
CGTCTCCCCGGCGGATTTTTTCCACTTTTTCGTCGAACCAACGCTTCAAATGATCCAAACTCGCCTCAAAGCACTTCCCCAGGGCTTCCACTTTTTTCATGACGGCTGGATCCTTGACCACAAACTGCGCCCACTGGCTCTTGGGGTATTTTGAGAGGAGCTTCGCGTCTATTTTAGCTTTCTTTCCCGCGCCCTCTGGACCACTGACGATGGTCTGCCCCAGCAGCAATCCTTCGATTTGAGAGTAAAAACTGCGTTCCAGAATGCCGCGCTCGACATCGCTGTCTTTGATCAAAGCGTCAATTTCCGCTTGTTCGATGGCCAGCGCGCGCTCATCTTTTTCCACCCCGCGGCGCGTGAAGACTTTTACATCCACCACCGTCCCGTACACCCCAGGGGGTACACGCAGGGAGGTATCCCGCACATCGGAAGCGCGCTCTCCGAAAATGGCGCGTAGAAGCTTCTCCTCCGGCGTCATGGGAGACTCCCCCTTCGGAGTCACTTTGCCCACAAGGATGTCTCCGGCCTGCACTTCAGAACCTATGTAGACCATGCCGGCCTCGTCCAAATGGCGGAGGTTTTCCTCCCCCGCATTGGGAACATCGCGCGTGAATTCCTCGTTTCCTAGCTTCGTGTCGCGAGCCATCACCTCAAATTCTTCGATGTGAATGGAGGTAAAAATATCGTCTCGGACCACACGCTCCGAGAGAAGGATCGCGTCTTCAAAGCCGTACCCTTCCCACAGCATGAAGGCGACCAAAACGTTTTGCCCCAGCGCGAGTTCGCCCATATGCGTAGAGGGGCCATCGGCGATAATGTCGCCGGCCACAACCTTGTCTCCATGTCGCACGAGAGGGTGCTGGTTGATGCAAGTGCTCTGGTTGGAGCGCTCAAATTTGCGCAGGTTGTAAATGTCCACCCCAACGGTCGCTTCAGCAGACTCCTCCGAGGTACGCACAACGATGCGTTCGGAATCGACCTGGTCCACCACACCGTCTCGCTTGGCAACCACCATCACGCCAGAATCTCGCGCGACAACACCCTCCATTCCCGTCCCGACAAGGGGCGCTTCTGTCCGCAATAACGACACTGCTTGCCGCTGCATGTTCGCCCCCATCAGCGCGCGCGTGGTATCGTCGTTTTCCATGAAGGGAATAAGAGAAGTGGCCACGGAGACAAGTTGCCGCGGAGAGACATCGATCATCGTCACGGCCTCCCGGGGAACCGTGATCACCTCTCCCTTTTGGCGGCAGATGACAAAGGGGTCTACCAGAAAGCCTTTTGCATCCTGCACGGCGTTCGCTTGCGCAATCGTGTGCCGCGCTTCCTCCATGGCGGAGAGGTACACCACCTCCTCCAGGACGCGACCGTCCACGACCTTTCGGTAGGGAGTTTCGATAAAGCCATACTTATTCACTTGCGCAAACGTCGCGAGCGCGTTAATCAACCCGATATTGGCCCCCTCTGGGGTCTCGATAGGGCAGATCCGGCCATAATGCGTCGGGTGCACGTCTCGCACCTCGAGTCCCGCGCGCTCTCGGCTGAGACCTCCGGGCCCCAAAGAGGAAATGCGCCGCTTATGCGAAACTTCGGACAGAGGGTTCGTTTGATCCATGAATTGAGACAGTTGCGAGAGGCCAAAGAACTCACGGATGGCCACCCCTACGGGCTTGGCGTTGATGACATCGTTGGGCATGGCGTTATCCACGCTTGACGACCCGATCCGTTCGCGGACGGACCGCTCCATGCGCATGAGACCCAGACGGAACTGGTTTTCCATCAGCTCTCCGACGGAACGCACACGACGATTCCCGAGATTGTCGATATCATCGATTTCGTTCCGGCCATCCTTTAATTCATGCAAAATTTTCAGAATCCTGACGATATCCTCTTTCGTCAACGTCCGCAGATCGTCCGGCGTCTCCCTCTCAAGGCGCATGTTCATCTTGACGCGCCCGACAGCCGACAAATCGTACCGTTCTGGATCGAAAAAGAGGCCGCGGAACAGCTCCGAGGCTCCCTCTATGGTGGGAGGATCCCCCGGGCGCAGAACACGATAAATATCGAAAAGCGCCTCCTCCCGTGAATTATTTTTATCGATCACGAGGGTATTGCGAATGTAGGCTCCAATGTTGACATGATCAATCGCGAGAACAGTCAGCTCCTTTCCGCCGAATTCCTGGAAACTCTGAAGGAGCTCCGGCGTGATTTCCGCCCCTGCCTCCAGGAGGATCAAGCCACTCGTTTCATCGATGCAATCGTCCGCAACGTATCGGCCGATCAGTTCCTCCTGAGGGACTAGCAGCTTGCGGAGCCCATCTTCAAAGAGCTTTTTCGCCAATCTAGAAGTGACTTTTGTCCCCGCGGAGACGACGACCTTTCCCGTTTCGGCATCGACAAGATCTCGTTCGATTTTTACCGCGTGCCATTTGACGGGATCATAGGGCAACTGCCAGACATCCTCTCCTGCCCGAAGGTACGTGATTCTCCCATAGAAGGTATGCAAAATCTCTTCCTGTGACATGCCGCAAATCTCAGAGGGTTTGAGGCTTTTCCCCTCTTTCTCCCGCTCTTGGCGTAGGGTCTCCGTGTGCGCGCTCTCCAAGGCCAAAAGGAGCGTTGTGGCCAGAAACCGGCGTTTCCGATCGATGCGGACGTAAAGGTGGTCTTTTGCGTCAAATTCGAAATCGACCCACGCTCCTCGATAGGGAACCACGTGTGCCGAGAGAAGAATCTTGCCGGACGCGTGCGTTTTGCCCTTGTCGTGATCGAAAGATACCCCAGGAGAGCGCTGCATCTGGGAGATGACAACCCGCTCGATGCCATTGACGATGAAGGTACCGCTCTTGGTCATCAGCGGCACATCTCCCATGTAAACCGCTTGCTCCTTGATGTCGCGAATGGCTTTGACGCCGGTGTCCTCCTCCACATCCCAAACAATCAGGCGGAACGTTGCCCGCAGGGGCGCCGCATACGTGAGGCCCTTTTGGCGGCATTCTTCCTCGTCATACTTGACGGAATCGAATTCATACCGGCAAAAATCCACCTGCGCGCGACCCGCAAAATCTTTGATGGGGAACGCGGAGAGGAACACCTCTTGCAAGCCAGCGGTTGTCCGCGCTTCCGGCGCAACGTTTTTCTGCAAAAACGCCTCGTAGGAAGAGCGCTGCAACTCGATGAGATCAGGAAGCGTAATCGCCTCAGCAACCTTCCCGAAGCTTTTCCGAAACCGCTTGCGTTCTGTAAACGACCGTTTTGCCATATCTTCCCTCTTGCCTGCCGCGCCTAGGAGAACCGCCTGGCCTGTCTTCCCGTCTTTGGGAGACCAAGAAACGGCTACACAAACCCATGCAATAGAACAACCCAGATTGATACAAAAAGCAAGACCCATTGCGTGAGGGGGAAGTTTTTGGGAAACTGGGTCAGGAGGAAGCCGCCTTTTGTGGGAGCGGGTGTCCTAGGGATGCGTTTAGTATTGAGGATGAAGAAGGCATATTGGGATGATTTTTCTTGTCCGCCTGCGGCTGCTTCTTTGTAGGGCGTAAGACTTTTGGGGATGAGTGCCTGTGAACATGGATGAAGGAGCGCGCTTGGTCGAGATGGGATGAGCCGATCTCATGGAACCCTTGCAAGCAGGGTGGCGCCCTCTCTGCCGCGGCTTTCCGGACCGAAGGCAATGGACGTGATCAAGAGTCTGCGTCTCTAGAGGGCACTGCCATTGCGAGGAGTTATTGAGGCGCACCTAACTCTCTACGTGAACGTCATGTTAGACCGTATCCTCTGCGCAGCTGCTGCCGTTTTGAGCAATTCCTGTGTGTCGGATCCCCCGCGGGTGTTAGGTTGAGTATCACTCTGTAGCTTCCCTCCTTTGCTCTGCTCCTGATTTTTGCTAAGAGTCTGGAGTAAGAAATGGGGAGATCGTGTGCGGAGTTTTTGGCGTAGGTTTTTTGTGAGAGGGCTGTTTCATTGGCCGACTGCTCGGTCTGGCGATTGGGAAAAGCGTAGCTGTTGGATTTTTAATTTTCGCATGAGTACCGTGTTAGAAATGACGCTCTATGAGCGTCTAAACGCCCTCTACAGCAACCTTCCCCCCCCCCCGGCGTGGGTGATTTAGCACTGTGTTGGCTGTTTATCTGCGTTCTAAGAGGGGATGGCTTCTGGGGAGGTTGCGTTCATGACGACCAGCCTCTCTCGAGAAGAGCTCTGTGCCGTCATGGAGCGCGTCCAGGTTGCAGCTCTGGTGATGTCCGGAAGAACGGGGAGTGTTTTTCTGCATGGTCTTTTTGATCAGCACGAAGAGGTTGCCACCGCACCGTTACCCTGGGTCTACGATTTTTATTCACACGATAACGCAGTACTATCTCCTGAGACCTATCTAGATCTCGTCGTCCAGAATGTCTGGAGCCTTTTTGATCTAAAAGAATATTTCACTCTGGA
>JAISAP010000005.1 GCA_031266655.1 Holosporales bacterium
ATCGCGATCCTGCTGCTGTTCCTGGCATGAATGATCTCCTTTTCGCAGCGGCAACAAGGATGCTGGGTGCTGCCAATCTCGATGTACAGTTTGCAGCTGCTCAAGCACTGGTTCCGCACTTGGAAACACTGAACCCGATGGCGCTCGTGCAGATGCACAGGATCGCAGGAGAGAGAGCGCTTGGTCCAGATGTACAGCTAAGACTTGCGACTGCCATCGTGAACTACCCAATGCCGCCAGATCTGGATCTACCAGCTGCCTTTGAGCATTATCCGAGACCGAATCCAGATTTTCCGCTAGAAGTTCAACGAGGAGCCGCCCAGACTCTCCTCCAGGATCAGGGAGTCAATCCGGACCAGCAGCGGAGAGCGGTAGAGGTTATGTTCAATGCCCTAGATCCCGCCTTGCGGATCATACCCGAAGAGGTCCCAGGATTGCATCTGGCTCTTCAGGCATTGACACGACCAGGTGTCCTCCAGCCTGGCGACCCCCTCCTTGTAAGGGGAGTAGCGGTTATGGAAGAGCTGCGAACGGCGCATCCCCCAGTGGATCCCGAAACACAAGTGACGCTCGCTGTTGCCGCTATTAATCACCCAGACATGGCTCCTCCTAATGGGATGACACCAGACCTCCTGCGAGCAGTCGCCCAGATTATCTTCGATCATCCAGAAGGGGTGGCTGAGAATGTCTTCCAGAGAGCGCAGCAGATTCTGAATCCGCAATAGCAACCCCCTCGGCCAACTGGTGTTGAATACGCAGCACCAGTTGCGCTCCTCTTGGGAGGCCCCTCCATCTTTCCCTCCTGCACTCCTCTGTAATACAACAGAGGCATGGCGAGTGTTTCCCTGTTTCCTTCTCGCGTGCATTGTGTAGGACACTATGGCCCTTGCGCGCAGTGACAAAAGCATCTTCTCAGAGTGGTGGTGGACGGTCGACCGCTGGCTGCTCGCGAGTCTTGTCTTGCTCCTATCCTGTGGGGCTGTTCTCACCATGGCCGCCACACCGGTAGTCGCCACACGCTTAGGATTCCCGCGTTTTTACTTCGTCCACCGCCACCTTTTCTCCCTGATTCCCTCCGGTTTGCTCATGATGGGCATTTCCTTTCTCTCTTTGCGCAATCTCCGAAGACTGGCGCTCGCCTTGTTCGTCCTTTTTATCGGCGTCATGATTTTAGTCCCCTTCACCGGAGTGGAAGTAAAAGGGGCACGCCGATGGATATCGGTAGGAAGCTTTTCCCTGCAGCCCTCAGAATTTGTCAAGCCAGCCCTTGCCATCCTGACGGCGTGGGCGCTCTCGGAAAAGCATGTCAACCTCGCGTTCCCAGGTAACAGAATCGCCATGGGACTCTGCCTACTTTTCGTGGGACTCCTCGCCATCCAGCCGGACTTGGGCATGGCGTACGTCGTCTTTGGCGTCTGGTTCGCGCAGCTTTTCACCAATGGCCTGCCCTTTTTCGTTGTAGGAGTGGTCCTCCTCCTCGCCATCGGTGGCTTGATCGGCGCGTATTTCCTCTTTCCGCATGTCGCGCATCGCATCGATCGCTTTCTCAACCCCGAAATCGGAGACCACTACCAGATAGGAAAATCCCTGGAGGCTTTTAGCAATGGAGGCATCCTGGGCGTAGGACCGGGAGAAGGTACGGTAAAGCGCTACTTGCCCGATGCGCATGCAGATTTTGTCTTCTCTGTGATCGGAGAGGAATTTGGCCTGATTTTCTGCCTGCTCTTGGTGTTTCTCTACGCGTTCATCGTGCTTCGCGGCTTTGCTGCGGCCCTCCGAGAAAAGGACACGTTCCTCTCTCTCGCCCTCGTCGGCCTCCTGACCGAGTTCGGACTGCAGGCGTTTATCAACATGGCTTCCACACTCCATCTGGTCCCAACGAAGGGCATGACGCTTCCCTTCATAAGTTATGGGGGATCCTCTATGGTAGCGGTAGGCATAGGCATGGGGATGGTGTTGGCGCTCACTCGGAGACGCGCTCTAGGAGAGAGGGAGGAGTAGATGTGCGGAAACCCGTCTTTTCAGGGGAGAGTTGTGCTCTGCGCGTTTGGAACGGGCGGGCACCTGTTCCCTGCGCTGTCGGTTTTTTCCAAACTCAAGAAAGAGCATGACCCGATCCTGCTTCTGGATGCGAGAGGCGCCGTTTACTGCCAGCATCTCGCTGATTGCGAAAAGAGGGAGATCAGTGGAGGGAGATCGCTGGCCTCTCTGCGCGCCTTCTTGCAAAACATGCGTCTGCTCTATCGTTGCTGGAGGAAAGAGCCTCCTGCGGCCGTCATAGGCTTCGGGGGGTGTGCGACGCTTGCCCCTCTTCTGCTGGCGCGCTTGCTGGGCATTCCGACCTTGATTCACGAGCAGAACGCCGTAATGGGACGCGCCAATAGGGTTCTCTCGCTGTTTGTGCAGCGTGTGCTGCTCTCTTTCCCAGAAACACGCCGAAGTCTTCGTGTCAACAAACGGCGCTTTACAGGAGTGCCTATTCGTCCCGAGTTCCTGGGGGATACGCCGCCACCCCTGAAAAAGCGTGGGGACCTGCGCCTCTGTGTCCTGGGCGGCAGCCAAGGGGCGCGTGTTTTCTTCTCTGTCATCCCCCGCGCCCTTGTTTTACTGCCAGAAACCTTGCGCAAACGGCTCTTTGTTGTGCAGCAGGTCCAAGAGGCTGATCTTCCTTTTGTCGAGGCGTTCTATAAGATACATGCCATTCGGTGTGAGCTTTTTTGCTTCTCCGACAAACCAGAAGCTCTTGTAAAGGACGCGCATCTCGTTGTGTGCCGCGCTGGAGCCTCCTCTCTTGCAGAACTCGCCGCTCTTGGGCGTCCCGTTCTGATGATTCCGTACCCTTACGCAACAGACAACCATCAGGCAGAGAATGCGCGTTTTTATACAGAGCATCGCGCCGGGTGGTGCCTTCTGGAAGAGGACTTCTCTCCTGCTTCCTGTGCTGCTTTTCTCGCGGAGCATCTTGCGGATCTCTCGGGACTCGAAAATGCCGGAAGGGCTATGCGGAACCTAGCAAAAATCGACGCAGCAGAGATAGTAGCTTCGGAAATCGCTGCTCTCAGACGGTCGTAAGGGAGAGGCATGCGAGGATTTCCCACTACTTTTGGAACGATCCACTTCGTAGGAATTGGAGGAATCGGCATGAGCGGCATTGCCGAAGTTCTGCACAATTTGGGGTACCATGTCCAAGGGAGCGATGTGGAGGAAAATACCAACGTCCAACGCCTGCGCCGGCTTGGCATCTCCATTTTTATGGGACAGGCGGCCAAGCACGTTCAGAATGCAGCCGCCGTGGTTTTCTCCTCAGCCGTTGCTCAGAACAACGACGAGCTGATTCAAGCGCGTGCTATGGGCATTCCCGTCGTGCGCCGCGCGGAAATGCTCGGAGAACTCATGAGGCTGCGCAGAGCCGTAGCCGTGGCAGGCAGCCATGGGAAGACCACGACCACTTCTCTTGCGGCGGCCCTCCTAGACCAAGCGGGACTCGATCCGACTGTGATCAATGGAGGCATCATCAATGCTTACGGGAGTAATGCCCGCTCGGGTGCGGGCGAATGGATTGTCGTGGAAACCGATGAATCGGACGGCTCCTTCGCCAAACTCTCCGCTGCCATCTGCATTGTCACGAATATCGATCCCGAGCATGTGGATCATTTTCAGAATTACGAGTCTCTCGTGGCCTCTTTTGGGACGTTTGTCTCCAATATTCCCTTTTATGGCGTAGCCATCCTGTGTCTAGACCATCCCGTAGTCGCCTCCTTGGCTCACCAGACCACAGACCGGAGAGTTCTGACCTACGGCTTCTCTCCTCAAGCAGATGTTTGGACGGAGAAATATCAGCTCGAGAAACGGGGCGCCTCTTTCTCGGTGCGTTTCTCCGAAAAATGTGTGGCTCGCTATCCCGATCTTCTGGCTACCCCAAAGCAGCGGGAGACTTGGTCCGATTTCTTCTTGCCGATGATTGGAAAACATAACATTCAGAACGCGCTTTCTGTGGTCGCCCTCGCGCTGGAGCTGAAGTTGGAGCCAAGCACGCTTCGCCTGGCTTTCCAAGCCTTCGCGGGGGTGGGGCGACGTTTCACCATCCTCGCAGAGGCGAGAGGCATCCGCATTGTAGACGACTACGGCCATCACCCGGTGGAGATTCGTGCCACGTTAGAAGCCGCGCGCATTGTAACGCCAGGGCGTTTATGGGCGGTGATTCAACCGCACCGCTACACGCGTCTCAAGAATTTGTTTTCGGAGTTCCTGGGCGTGCTCTCTTGCGCAGATTACACCTTCATCACACCTCTGTACTCCGCGGGAGAGCCTCCCCTTCCAGGAATCAGCCATCAAGAGCTTGTGCAAGCAGCGCAGGAGCGTTCCTTGGAGGTTGCTGCCACGGATGCTCCAGAAGCGCTGGTGGCGGAACTTTTGCCAAAACTTGCGGAGGGCGATACCGTGGTGTTTCTTGGGGCAGGAACGATTAGCCGATGGGCCCATGTTTTTGCAGAAGCCTTTGAAGAGAAAAGGTTAAAGAGCGCTTAGATGTCTGACCTCCTGTCCTATCTTCCTCCTGTTCGGGGCAAAATGAGACCCAAGGTTCCGCTTGAATCGTTCACCAGCCTGCGTGTTGGGGGATGCGCGGAAGCGTTATTCGAGCCGGAAGACAGTGATGATCTGATCCATTTTCTCCGCCGCCGCCCTTTGGAGATTCCGGTGACCGTTCTAGGCGCCGGATCGAACGTACTGATTCGAGAGGGAGGAATTCCGGGAGTCGTTATTCATCTCGGCAGCTGGTTCCAACGCGTTTTCCAAGAAGGCGCTACCTTCGAGGTGGGAGCAGGTATCCCTGTGGCGGAATTTGCAGAACGCGCCGCACAGGAGGGAATCTCCGGATTTGAGTTTCTCGCAACGATTCCTGGGACCATGGGAGGCAGCATTCTGGCCAACGCAGGGTGCTTTGGACGCTCTATTCAGGACATTTTGGTCGAGATAGAGGCGGTGGATTTCTGCGGGCGCATCCACTGGGTATCGGCTCAGAAAATCGACTTTGGATACCGAACAAGCACGATTCCCGCCGACTGGATTGTGGTGCGCTCCTGGGTTTGCGGCAAGGTTCTTCCCTCCCACCTGGTTTTGCGCACCATGGAAGAACTCCGCGCCACACGTGCCGCTACCCAGCCAACAGAGGTGTGCACAGCGGGCAGTCTCTTCAAAAATCCGGAGGGTCAATCGGCTTGGAAACTTATCGATACCGCTGGTATGCGGGGTGCGCGTCTTGGTGGAGCAGAAATTTCCCCAAAACATGCCAATTTCCTGGTCAACCGCCACAAAGCAACGGCAGCAGATCTGGAGACCCTGGGAGAAAACGTCCGTGAAAAAGTGCATCATGCTACGGGGGTTTCCTTGGAGTGGGAAATCGTGCGTCTAGGCCTTCCCTCTCCGCAATTCCCTGCTTGGGAGGCCATCCTTCTGCAGCAAAGAGAAGGAGAATGAGCCAACCCGATCGGCGCGCGGCTCTCCTCATCGGGGGGACGAGCTCTGAGAGGGAGATCTCCCTCATCTCTGGAGCGGCCTGCCTGTCAGCACTCCGTGCCTTGGGGTGCGAGGTAGAATCTTTCGATCCGAAGGAAAAGGGCTGGATCTCCGCGTTGGAGACTTTTGCTCCGGACGTTGTGTTCAACGCTCTACACGGTACTCCAGGAGAAGACGGAACCGTTCAGGGAGTCCTGGAGCTCCTCCGGGTCCCGTACACGCACAGCGGGGTCCTCGCTTCCGCCGTTGCGATGGACAAGGAGCTTTCCAAAGCGCTCTTCCGGGAGGTTGGCATCCCGACCCCTAAGGGACAGGTGCTCTCTTGGCAAGAGCTCCTCTCGAAAGATCCTCTACCACGACCCTTCATTCTCAAGCCCATTCGTGAAGGATCGAGCGTAGGGGTGTCTATCGTGGACCAAGCAACCGATCTTCGGTCTCTCCAAACGCATTGGACGTTCGGCTCTCGCCTTTTAATAGAAGAGTACATTCCGGGGCGGGAGCTAACGGTATGCGTGCTAGAAGATCGCTCCTTGGGGGTCACAGAACTGGTTTCCAGGCGCGCTTTCTACGATTACGAGGCGAAATACACGGAGGGCGTTACGGAGCATTGTATCGATCCTCCCTTACCCGATGGCGTGCGTCAACAAGCGATGCACTACGCCTTGCAGGCGCACCAGTCTCTCAAATGTCGGGGAGCGACACGGGTGGATATGCGCTACGATCCTAGTGCTCCTACGCCTAAGGGGCTTTACGTCCTGGAGGTGAATACGCAGCCCGGGATGACGCCTACTTCCCTGCTTCCAGAACAAGCGCGCCACGCTGGGTTGTCCTTTCAAGAGTTGGTGCTTTGGATGCTGGAGCGGGCACAACGGGATTGCGATGGCTAAGCGACGGAAGGGCAAGAAACGGTTCTTTTTTACCCAAAAAACTCTGAAGTGGTTGCTACCTGTTATTGGCCTGATAGGAGGAATCGGCTGCTGGATCCATTTTCGAGTACAGGAAAAAATAGAAAGCCAGCTGTTGACGGCTTTGAAAGATTTCGGATTTTCCGTTGAGAACGTACTTGTAGAAGGATGCGAACGCACGGATGCAGGGACTGTGCGTCAATTTCTTGCAGCCACCCAAAATCCTTGCATTTTTGCTCTGGATATAACGGCTTTGCGCCGCAATCTTGAGTCTCTCCCCTGGGTGCGTTCTGCCATCATCCAACGCAGGCTGCCCTCCACCGTCTATATTCGCGTTGCAGAACGGCTGCCGATCGCGCTCTGGCAGGATCAGCACGCCTTGCACCTCATCGATGCAGAGGGTGCCCTGTTGGGGACGGAGTTCATCGAGCAATTCTCTTCTCTTCCCACCCTGATCGGGAAAGGGGCACCCCAAGCGGCAGCGACGCTTTTTTCCGCTCTGGAGCTATTCCCTCTTCTCCGTCAACGTCTGGTTTCTGCTGTACGTGTGGGCAACAGACGGTGGGATATTTTTCTCTCAGAGGAAGTACGTGTACGTCTTCCAGAAGGGAATGAGGAGGTGGCATTACGCTTCCTAGATACCCTCCAGAGAGAGGATGGATTTCTTGGTCGCACGCTACAATGCGTCGATTTGAGATTTCCCGGTAAAATTATTGTACGCTCAAGAAAAGGGACGCTCCAGCATGAAAGAAACCCCTCGTCGGCTTCGTGATACCGCGTTTCTGGATATTGGCAGTACCAAAGTCTGCTGCTGTCTGGCGCACATGCGCGACGATGTCCTCGAAATCCTCGGATTGGGGCACTACGCCTCCGCGGGAGTCAAAACTGGCCGAATTGTCGATGTAGAAGCGGCACAGCAAGCGCTTTTACGCGCCTTGGAGACAGCGGAAGAAGAAGCGGAGAGGACGGTCCAAACCCTTTTCGTCTCGGTTCCCGGGGGAGTGCTCAAGACGGCTTTTGGGGAGCATACGGTCTCCATAGAGGGCAATACCGTCACAAAAGCCGATATTATCCGCGGGCTGACAGAGAACACACCCTTCGAAGAGCAACAAGACCTGGAGTTGCTGCACGCCATTCCCGTGTCTTACGCCATAGATGGGTGCGAGGGCATTGAGGATCCTCATGGTATGATGGGCAAGACCCTGCGCGTGGCGGCACATTTCATAGCGGCCCCTCGGTCCGTACTCAACGCTTTCCGGGTCGTCATCTCCCGATGTCACCTCGACGTCGCGGGATTTGTTGCCGCCCCTTACGCCTCCGGCCTTGCGCTCCTCGGAGAAGAGGACCTGCAGCTGGGCGTCACCGTGCTGGACCTGGGGGGGCACAGCTCCTCCTTCGCCCTGTTCAAGGAAGGGGTCCTGTTTGGCCTTGGCACCGTCCCTCTTGGAGGGCATCACATCACGCAGGACCTCTCCTATGGGCTGAGTACAGGCCTCGTTAATGCAGAACGTGCCAAAACATTGTACGGCTCCTGCTTGCTAGCCTCGGGAGATGAGCGCGATCTCGTCCTGATTCCTGGATCCGGGGATCAGAACGCGGTTTCGCTCCAGCAGATTCAAAAATCCCTGCTTGTACGCATCATTCGCCCCCGTGTGGAGGAGACCCTAGATCACATACGGCGCACACTTGAGTGCTTTCCGCCTGTTTTCCGCCGCAAGCTTGTGCTAACGGGGGGAGCGAGCCAATTGCCCGGAATCCGAGACATTGTGAGCACGAGCCTCAATAAGCACGTGAGCACGGAGAAATTTTACAAAATCCTATACCGTGGGGATTTGGTGCCTGGATACTCCACAGTTTTGGGGCTGGTGCGCTACTTTGCGGCGTATCGTCAAGATTTTCTCTCAGAGGAAAACCTCGATGTTCTATCAGGAGGATGGAGGGGTGCTTGGAATTGGATTAAAAAGAACTTGTAAAACATCTACTTTTCCGCGATACTTCCTGGGCGTGGACCGGAGGATTTGGGGAGATCTATGAAAACAGTCGGACCAGAATCTACAGGCGAGAATTTCACAGAGCGAAAGGTCGTGCCCATCCCTTCTCCTGCTGCCACGGATTCCGCGTCGTATCCAGAGAATTTGCATCCCCATATTACGGTGATGGGGGTTGGAGGCGCCGGAGGGAATGCCGTCAACAACATGATCCGCCTCAAGCTTGAGGGTGTGGAGTTCGTGGTGGCGAATACGGATGCGCAGGCTCTGGCGCAATCGTTGGCGGACAATAAGATTCAGCTTGGATCCAATGTGACGCGAGGCCTTGGCGCGGGGTCGCGACCGGATGTTGGGCGCGCTTCTGCAGAGGAGGTGCTGGACGAGATTCATGGATACCTGCGCAGGAGCGATATGGTGTTTGTCACGGCTGGCATGGGTGGCGGAACCGGTACGGGTGCCGCGCCGGTCATGGCACGTCTTGCGCGTGAGCAGGGGATTCTCACCATTGGGGTGGTCACCAAGCCCTTTCACTTCGAGGGAACACACCGGATGCGGACAGCGGAAAAAGGCATTGAAGAGCTACAGCAGTATGTCGACACCCTGATTATCATTCCGAACCAGAACTTGTTCCGCGTGGCCGATGAAAAAACGACCTTCGCCAGTGCCTTCAAAAAGGCGGACGATGTGCTCGGTGCGGCGGTGCGTGGTGTGACCGACCTGATGGTCATGCCTGGTCTCATTAACTTGGATTTTGCGGATATTCGCTCTGTCATGCGCGAGCAAGGAAAAGCGATGATGGGATCCGGCTCCGCAACAGGAGAGCGCCGTGCTCTGGATGCGGCAGAGGCGGCGATCTCGAATCCGTTGCTGGAAGACGTTTCCATGAAAGGGGCGCGGAGCATTCTGATCAATGTGACGGGTGGATCTGACATGACGTTGTACGAGGTCGATGAGGCCGCCAATCGCGTGCGAGAAGAGGTGGATCCAGAGGCGAATATCATCTTCGGCGCCATCTTCAACGAAGAAGACAATGGCAAGATCAGTGTCTCCGTGGTGGCAACGGGAATCGATGGAGGCGAGCACTCTCCTTTCGCGCATCGAGCAGAGTCCGAGGCAGAAGTGGGATCTCTAGCGGTCCATGAAAATAGAGACATCACGATTCCTGTGATGCCTGCCATGAGCGGAGAAACGCCTAAGGAAGAGCTTGTCAACGCCTCCTTACCGGAAGCTTCGGGAGGGGAGTCCCCCAGCGACGATGGTGCTCCTACGGAGGTGAAATCCTCTGTCGCTTCTCGTTTAGAAGAGATCCTTCCCAAGCGTCGCCCTTCCTTTCTCGAACGGCTGAAGGCTCCCTGGCGTCCAGAGGCTACCTCCGAGGGAAAGCCGGAAAGTTCCTCTTTGCTTCAAGAAGAAGCTCCCTCCAGTGACGATCTCGAAATTCCTGCCTTCCTGAGACGGAAATAGGCTGAGTCCTGGATGCGAACCGTGCTACTGGTTAGGGCGGAGCGTATCGAAAGGCGATGAGACTGCGCTGTGAAATGCGTGGCATTGTGTTGCTGTTGATGCGTATTCAAACAAGTGTGTACATCAGAGCTGCCTGTAGGGCATGTACAGGATTATCTGCAGTCTCCGTCCTCACTAACATAATTTTACTGATCTGGAGCCGATACAGGTATCTGTAGCTGAAGTTTTCGCATAAGGCCGATGTAGCAGCATCATCGCCCTCGTGACTGCGTCAGACAAACGGGAATCCATGGATCATCGGTGAATGCTCTGCGCAGTCACGATAAAAGCCGATACAGATCTCCACAGGTGCAATTTATACGTGACGTTAGTGTAGGTGTATCGTTGCCCTTGCGCCATCTGTAGTAAATAGAGTTCGCAAGGGCCCTGCGACGTTTAGCCACGGCTACTACCGATTTGGTACAAGTACAGCTCTTAGGGGTGTTTTGCACAAAACCGGTATCGGTGTATCTCCTCATTCCAGACTGAATACAGAGATATTTCCAGCACTCTTTGCGTAAAGTAGATGCAAGTACATCTGCTTTGATACAGGTGTATTTCTGTGGGTTCTAGCGTAATGTTGGTGTAGATGCATCGTTGCCTTTGTGACCATTCACACAAGTCGATGTCACAAAGGCCCTGCAGCGTTCAGCTGCGATTTTTGTGGATGCAATGCAAGCGTAGTAGTTGGAAACGTTTGCACAGAGTTAGTGGTGACACATCCACTATCATGGACTGGATACAGATGTATTCCCTTGTGGGTTCTAGCGTAACGTTGATGCAGAGGAATCATTGCTCTCATGACCGCATGCAACGCACGAGATTGGCATAAGGGCCCCGCAGCGTTTGGCTGCGGTTATTACAGGCTTGATAGATGTACGTCCTCAAGCTTTCGCGTAACGCCGGTGTAGGTGCACTCCTTGGGCTTTATACAGGTACATTGTTGTGAATTTTGCATAAGATTTATGTCGAATATTTACCTACCCGATTGCTTATTCAAAGAGAATTGAAACACATCTACGAGATCATGCTCACTTTATGTTGGTGTACTTCTAGGAGGTCCTAGCGTAACGCTGATGTAGGAGTATCATCGTCCTTGCGCCAACTAACAGCAGGCAGAGTTCGCAAGGGCCGCCGCGGCATTGTGCTGCGGTTAATGCGGATTCAAAACAAGTATGTACCTCGGAGCTGCCTGTAAGGCATGTACAAGACTATCTACAGTCTCCATCCTAACTAACATAATTTTACTGATCTGGAGCCGATACAGATCTCCACGGGTGTAGTTCATACGTAAGGCTGATGTAAGGGCATCGATGCCCTCATGACCATGCTAAGCGAATGGATGGCATGGGGGCCGCCGCGGCGGTTAGCCGCGGTTACTGCAGACTTAGTGCGAGTGTGCTTCTTAGAAGTTTTTGAGCGAGGTTGGTGTGGATGTATCCCACGGACTTAATACGGGAATCTACTTCAGAGGTTTAAGCGTAACGTTGGTGTAAAAGGATCGTCGCCTTTGTGACTGTCTTTACACAAGTTGATGTCACAGAGGCTCCGCGTTTCTTATGGGGTGCGGTTATTATGGGTTTGGTACAGGACTAGAAATTTTTGCCTAAAGTATAGGCGAGTACACCTGCCTCAATACAGGTGTACTTCCTAGAAGTTTATACGCAAGGTGTGTGTAGGGTTATCGTCGCCCTTGCGCCCACTAACTGAAAGTGGACAGAGTTCGCAAGGGCCCCGCGGCGTTTAGCCGCGGTTACCGTGGGCTCAGTATAAACGCGGTCCTTGAGGGTTTTGCGCATGACGTGTGTATAAGATAGCCTATGGGCGGCCCTACCTCAGCTAGGATCAATTTACCAGTCTGGAGTCAACACAGATCTCTAAAGTTGCGGGTTATACGTAACGCTGGTGTAGTTGTATCGTCGCCTTTGTGACCTTACTAAACCGAACTAATGTCACAAAGACCCCACGTTCTTATTGTGGCGCGGTTCTCTCTACACTCCTAATACAGGGGTACATCCTAGCAGTTCATACACAAGGCTGGTGTAGAATAACTCACTTTAATACGGGTGTACTCTGGAGGGTTCTAGCGTAGCGCTGGTGTAGGGTCATCATTGCCCTTGCGACATTACAATACATGAAGTACGCAAGGGCCACCGCGGCATTGTGCCGCGGCTAGACTGCTCTCTCCTTTACAACCGTTCGAGCTCCTCGAGCATATCGTCGAGGGTCGAGAGGACTTTGGTATTGGCAGCATAGGCGTGTTGGGCGCGGATCATGGTGGAGAGCTCATGGGCCAGGTCCGTGGTGGAGCGCTCCAGGGTTCCGGAGGTGATCGTTCCCATGCCGTCCTTTCCAGAGACTCCCATCCTGAGAGCCCCGGAGGCAGGAGTCGCGTAGTAGACGCCGTTACGCTCCTCTGCAGAGTTCATCGCCGCAAACTGGCCGCAAGCTAAGAGGTAAACCGGCTCCCAGTCTCCGTTGTCTTTGAGGCGCCTTAGCACTCCGTTCTCATCGACGGAGAGCGAGGAGGGCGAAACCATCGCGGAGGAATCTCCCGAGGAGGGAGTTCCAGAAGCGGTTCTGGCACTTCCAGTCCCTTCGGAGGAGGTAACCGGCTTGATCGTGCTCCCATTCACCGTAAGATCGGTGCCCGTCCTGTTGATGATCCGCATGGCACTCAAATCGATGTTGAAGGTACCATAGTCAGTGTCACCCCTAATAAAACGCACACCCTCTACAAGGGATCCGGTTTGCACAACTCCCACACTTGGGTCGCTAAAGCTTCCTGCATTTCTCGTGAACTTGTAGCCTGATACTCTGCCTTCCTCATTGAAATAAAACTCCGCAGAAAAGACACCCTCCTGCGAATCTAACAATCCTGTAAGGGAGCCATCCCTGTCCTTTTCTACTATTGACTGCACCCCGCAACCTCCACCGGAGGGGAAGAGGGCTATTGACTCACTATGTATCTTGTAAGTCCCTTCCTCGAAGATAGAAGGTGGAAAATTCCAGTCCAAGGTCTCCCCGGGGCCCACACCAAGCGTATCTCCTCTGCGTGCCACTTGGGTGTCGCTGATGTCGAGTGTTAATGTGGCCCCGGTATCCGTAAAGGTAATCACCATGCACCCAGTATCCTTATCAAGGGTACAGCTGATGCCGTCACCACCACCAGACATCACAAAATTTCCATCAGTGTCGTGCTGAACATTAGCCCATATCCATGGTGGGATGGAGCAGTTGTCAGTAGAGAACAGTGTGACAGATGAGGACTTACCCTGACTTATTTCCACGTCTACTGCGTGTTTTTGTCCAAGAGAGTCTACGAGGGTGCATTGGACATAAACACATTCCCCAGAGTCTTCTGGATAGTTCGCGAAGCTATGGAAGGAATAGACACCATCGGCTTCTTTCTGTGTGGAGAATCCAGTTCCGTAGAAGGGAGGAGGTTCCTCGGGAAGAGGTACAGGTTCCTCAAGAGGGGGAGGAGCTGGTACTTCAGGAGGAGGCGCAGGTTCTAGCTTGATGAGTTGAATATCCTCGAGGGCTCCCAGGGGGCCTATAAAGGCGGCAGTGGGAGGAGGGGGAGCATATTGGGCGGCGGCTCCACGCGTAGATGTGTTGAAGAGAGAGCCAGATCCTGTAGTGCTAGCTGCGTTGGCACTGGATCCTGTAGTTCCCGCTCCGGGAGTTCCGGATCCTGTAGGACTAGTTCCTGTAGAGGTGGAGCCAGATGGAGCTCCTCCGGGTCCTCCTGGAGCAGAGGCTCCGGTGCCTATTTCAGCACCAACTCCCGTGGCAGAGCCTGCGGCTCCCTCAGGCAGCAGTGGCCAGCCTTGGAGGGTAAG
>JAISAP010000078.1 GCA_031266655.1 Holosporales bacterium
AGGTTACGACAGTGAGAAATCGGCATTTTTCGAAACAACTTTCCTCAAGCACTTCTACACTGGGGGGAATGTCGATGGACACCAATCCGGAAGCAGTAAAAGCACCCGCCCCGAAAACCCGGAGTTGGGAATCTGACTCAAAGTCGACGTTGGTAAGAGATCGTCTTGCATCCGCTTATAATAGATATTGTTGCCGATATGTATTGTATAGGGAATGTTTTTTTTAAAAGGCTCTTGCTCAGCATCTCTTTTGCTCCTTGACCAGCTTAGTCCATCAAGGAAGTAAGAGACTCAGGGCCTCCACCCCAGGTCGAGATCCGCAGCGAGCACAATCTTTCCATTGGGAAGAACGACCCATGCTTGCGGGCTTTCAGAGAAAGCTGCCGCCTTAATTTCTTGCAGCTGAGAGCCCGTCTCAAAGGTAACGGCAGAGAGAAATTTGCACTTGTGAAAACACCCAGTACCAATTTTCGGCACACTTGCGGGAACAGCGATGGCCGATAACGCAGAATCAGAAAAAACCCACTCCCCTATGGACGCAAGTCGAGAGTCTATCTCAAAGGTAACGATGGAGAGAAATTGGCAATGTGAGAAACAACCGTCTCCAATTTCCCTGACGTTCTGGGGAATACAAATGAACTGTATGGCGGAACAAGAGAAAGTACATTGCGGTAGGCTTGTGAGTTGAGAACCCGCCTCAAAAGTAACGGTAACAAGAGACAGACAATCCTCGAAGCAGGAGGCCGGGAGCATCGTAGCAGTGCAGAGAATCTTTACATTTTGAAGAATTCTTGTGCCCGCGTAGATACCGCTGGAGGGGTCTGCTGGCTCACTTCCAAGGCATATCTCCTCGACACCAGAACCATCAAATGCCAGCGCCCCACAATGAACGGTACTAGGCAAAGATAAGCACCCCAAAGGACCTGTGCCAGCAAACGCTCCGTCTCCAATAGCCCTCAGTTGGGAGCCATCTTCAAAAGAAACGATGGCAAGAGCTCTACAGCCTGCGAAACATTCTTTGTCAAGCGTCTCTACACTCCAGGGAATACAAACAGCAAGCAGGCTGGAGCAGCGACAAAAAGCGTGTTCCCCGATAGTCGTAAGCCGAGAATCCACCTCAAAAGTAACGCTGGCAAGAGATCCACAATCTGCGAAACATCCTTCACCAAGTCTCTCTACCCTTAAGGGAATACAAATAGCTGGCAAGCGGGAGCAGTCCCGAAAAGCGTTTTTCTCTATGGTCTCAAGCTGAGAGTCCACACCGAAAGTAACGCTGGCAAGAGAGTTGCACTCTTTGAAACATTCTCCCCTCAGTCTCGCTACACTCGAGGGGATACAAATAGATCGCAAGCTGATGCAGCCCTGAAAAGCACATTCCCCTACGGTCGCAGGCTGAAAATCCGCCTCAAAGACAACGCAAAGAAGCCGTTTGCACTGTTGGAAACAGCCTGCGCCAAGAACTCCCATACCCGAAGGAATACAAACAGTGCTCCAGCTGGTACAGCTCTGAAGAGCACATGTCCCTATGGCCGCAAGCTGCGAACCCGCCTTAAAGGCAACGTAGACAGGATGTCCGCACCGCTGGAAAGAGCTTGGGCTAAGGACCCCTACACTCGGGGGAACAATAACAAGAGTCCACAGCATCCTATCCTCTGGCGGATCAACCCTAGAGGCGAGCTTAAAGCATTCTACACATCTTCCTTCAACAGAGAAGAGTCTCCGGAGGGACTCACCGCTATCAGAGGGCTGTTGCGCCATCCCATCTTGCTGCCCCCGCATCGCTTCGGAAGACATGCTCAGGACTCCTAGAACCAACGCAACCAACACGCCGACAATCTCTCGTTGCTTCATGGTTCTCCCTCTTACTACTGGCCATACAGGTTATGTAAATAGGATTTTCTAATAGTCAATAGACAAAGGCAAGAAACGACAAATTTTTGCCAAAAGGGAGGGCCAAACGCTCCCTCCATCCACAGGACCGACAGCGCGCAGGACTCCTGCAGATGAAGTCTCCCTCCGAACCCATCCTTAGCGCTTTCCGGAGTCTCTCAGCTAGGAGGTCCAGGTTGCTGCAAGCAAAGAGGGGAGCTATTGTCGCGCCCTCTTCCCTCTTACTCGCGAAAACGCTCCATCACTCTGTGCAGGATCCGGATCCTTTCTTTTAGCGTTTCGACTCGATCCGAACGCGAACGGTCCCGCTGTAATCCCCTGCGGCAGGAGGGTAGTCGGCCTCCTCCCACACCTGGAAATATAACCTAAAAGACCGCTGCCCCGCTTCCAACGGAAAGGTTTTATTCCCATCATCTACGTCCTTTATTGCCGTCCGATCATCTCCGCGCACCAAAAAATGCATAATGCTTTTTCTGTGGCTGTGTTTCAGCTCCCAGTCGCTGGAGACCCACACCTCCACGGGATTGAGGGCGCAACAGTCAAACTGAGCGAACGCTTCTCCACTCTTGGCCGCTCCGTTCTCGTAAACCACCTCTCCAAGGTCCACCACGGTCTTGTCCACCGTGAGGTCGAATTTTGGGACAATCTGTATATTTATAGGGGAAATGTTCAGCTCTATTCCATCTGCCAAGACATTTTCCGGAAATGTAAAGGTAACCGCAGTCGTAAAGGTGTCATTGCCACTTCGGATATGCCACGTGTCAGGAATGACAATCGTCACCTCTCCCTCGTACACTCCATCGACTACGCGCAAAAGAACCTCCAGAGGGACAATCGCCCACTCAAAGAGGACAAACACACGGTCGGGAACGGTCCCCGGTCTAAAGATCCTATCCTCGTTAAAACGTATACGCACACGCATGTCCAGGGCGATCCCCCCGTCCACGCGCGTGACACGCCCGTCC
The DNA here is from genome assembly GCA_031266655.1 of Holosporales bacterium. Lineage (GTDB taxonomy): Bacteria > Pseudomonadota > Alphaproteobacteria > UBA3830 > JAIRMZ01 > JAIRMZ01. The sequence continues at coordinate 2,856 of JAISAP010000078.1, forward strand.
TGGGCCAAGAGCACTTCCATGGTGCCAACACCGTTATCAGGATCGGCCTTCTGGGCAGGATCGGCAGGATCTGCGGAAGGCGTTGCGGGAGTGGTCCCTCCCCCCTGCGGACTTGCAGCAGGAAGGGGTTCTTTTGTGCTGATTACGAAAATATTCTCGTTTTGTGTCAAATGTGCACGCGCCACTTCCAGCCCTACAGCCGGTAAACACAGGAACAAAGGGAGGAGAAACATTAATATCCGCATCATCAGGAATCTTTGCATATAATCGTTCCCAGGTCAATAAACGGACTCTTCGATTCTGAGATGGTAATCTCAAAGTCTGCATACCCTTCCACGTTGACCGACACGGTATATTTTCCAGGATTTAAATTTGTTATGACAAATCGCCCATTTTCGTTCATGAAAAAGAGGATCGGCTTGCTCCCAGGCTTGGTTCTGGAGATCGCAAACCCGCTCACCATGCCAATAGGAGCTTTCTTGGAATCTAGGAGTATTCCCTGTGCAACATAGCTTCCTTCTGCAGAAACTTCCGCCACAGCTCCTCGTCGGTAGCCTCCGCGCGCCACAATCGTGTCCTTATCGACCTCTACACCGGTGGGGAGGGATTCGAGGTCCAAACGGAACGAGCTGACGTCCCTTCCCATCTGCAAAACGGCTCCTCCCAACCACCCTGACCGTGCAGAGCTATTCATGAAGCCAATTTCTTCTGAAGCCAGGATTCCCTTCGGCACGGCAATCACGAAGCCACCATCATGCGCATTGAGGTTCGTCATGGCGAAAGACCCATCTGCAAACGCAAGGCTGGTTTCCACCCCCACTTGTCCGGTGAACGAGGACTGGTTGGATTTACCTCCATTCACATTCGCAAGAAAACGCGCATGCCGGTAGCTCGCTCCTCCCGTGTACGCGTGCGCTGCCCCCTCTTTGCTGTAGGATGCATTGCACCCGAAAGGATTGTCGCTCGAGCTGTAGTAAAGGGATGTATTGCTCCCTCCTTTGTTTCTCCACTGATGGGAGCAGGTTGCTCCTGCCTTAAAGGGAACAGAAAGGGAGATGACAAAGAGGGTCTCGGATTTACTGGGTGCGGAGACCCACTCAAGGGAGCTGTTGACTTGGAGATTGTTGAAGAGCCAATCGCCCACCTGGAGAGAGCGGCTCACGTTGATGGAAGAGCGCGTCTGCTTCTCACCCGCATGCTTTTCCAGGCCATAGCTGAATCCGGTGTTGATCCCCCAGATGTTGTTCATGGAGACCGAAGATCGGAACGTTTGGCGTCTCCCTCTCACGACACGCTGATTCAGGGAAGAGTCGAGCACTCCTGTCGATACCCTCTCTTCGGAACTCTGGAGCACTTCAAGGTAGGGAGAAAAGCCGGGATCAGAATCCTCGTAGAAGACATTCAAGCTGATCGGAAACAAGACTGTAACGGAGGGAGGAGCGTAGGAGATACTCCATATTTTTCCCTTGAGAGGATCTTGTCCGTACTTGCTATGCGCCATTCTCACCTCAAAAAAGCCGAGAAGGTTCCTGTTTTTCGCGCCAACCGACAAGGTGCGCCCTAGGCGATTGGTGATAAAGCCGCAAGATCCCTCCACCGCTGAAATGATGCCGCATTTTACGAAGCCCGCAGCCACGGTGCCGGCAATCTTCTCAGATTTCCCGAGGGTTCCTCCATAGGAAAATTCTCCCTCTCGAACGAACGAGCTATCAAAAAACGCTTCTGTCTGAACGAATTGCTCTCGTCCCGTGTCATCGGTAATCTTGATTTTGACATCGTTGAATCCGTACGAGCAGGGGATGTCCGTCATCGTGTACGTCCCTGGGGCGATGTTCTCTTTGCTTTTGACGACGTTTTCATTGACATAAACTTCAATTTTGCTGGTTCTCAACAGGGTAACGGAGATATCTTTGGAGAGACTTCCCCCGGTTTCCCGCGCTGCATCTTTGTAGAAACTGAAACCGCAAAGACTTGGGGAGCCGCAGTAATCACCGGAGCGACTAGAGACATCCCAGGCTTGGAAGAGCAAGGCGCGCTCCGCCCAATCGTACACCACGCTTGTGTGTCCTCTTTTGAAATCTTTGTTCGTAACGGACTTTCCTCTTTCGCAAGAAAACTCCGATTCCAGCACGAGCCCCAAGAGGTTCACCGAGGGAGTGAAGACGTAAATATGGCGCAGAAAGTGCCCGTCTTGAAAAGAGCTGGAGGAGCGCATGTGGGTGAAACTGCTGACAGTTGCGGGCACAACGTTTGTTTTCACCTCCTGGCGCTTTGACCCCACTTCTATGCTGCGCTCCTTCTTTTTGCTCACAGGAACGCGAATATCTACGGTGAGGCTCATTTTATCGAAGACAATCTCAAATCCCGATTTATTCAGTGCATCAAAGGGAATGAAGCCGTTCTTATCGGCCATCGTATCGATCTTTTTGATCATATCTTCTGTGATGTACTCTCCGAGGGCCTCTTTGACAGATTGTGCGAACACTTTGTTGGTTTTTCCGACCATCACCATGACATCTCCGACTTTTTCTCCATCAAGAGACAAGACGAATTCCATCATGACGTCTTTCTGTTCTCTTTTGGCACCGAAGACTTTGGCTAGTAGTTCTTCTTCGTTATCGTCGGCGCCCGCGGGCCCCGTCGACTGGCTGGAACTGATGAGCGTGGGAGCTGCAAACGCCTCCTGGACGAAAAAGAGAAAAAAGAGGAAGAAAAATGCGCGCACCATTTAAGTCTTTATACACACTCGATTAAACGCTGTTTAACAACAGAAGCCCTTCATCTAGCATTTCCCACTGGGGAACTTTACCTCTTTTCCTGCAGAAAACAGCGTTTTCTAGTACGCTTTGCCCATGCTGAGTCGCCTTCTTCCTCTGCAAGCAGCCTCTGCCTTGCAGCTTGCAGCGTTGCACAGCGCCTGTTTCTCGCCCGGATGGGGAGAAAAAGACTTCCAGGGTCTCTTGAAAGAACTCCATTATGGCGGGTTCCTCTTAGAGGGGCGCGTCTCTCAGAAAATAGGATTGATAGACTGGTACCAGATAGGAGATACGGGGGAGATCTACTCTCTATGCGTGCTTCCGCCTTACCGGAAAAGAGGCTTGGGACGCCAGCTCCTATCGGCTCTTTTGGAGACAGCCCCAAAACAGGGCATCCATACGCTCTTTCTTGAGGTTGCAGAGGAGAATACGGCGGCACGACGCTTGTACGAAACTTCCGGATTCTACGAAGTAGGGCGACGCTCTCGTTATTACCCCTCCGCGCACGAGCATGGAACAACGGCCATTGTCCTTAGTCAGCACTTCTGTGAGAATGAGCAAGGGGACATGTAAATGGAAGCTCTCAAGCAAAAGGTTGCACAAGTACTTTCTGAAATAGCTGCTTGTTCGGATTTGAAAGAGCTGGAAGCGCTGCGCGTCGCTTGGCTCGGGAAGCAGGGGCATGTGACGGTGCGGGCGCAAACGATAGGGGATCTTCCCCTGGAAGAGCGCAAAACGGCGGGATCCGAGATCAATCGCATGAAGGAGGCGCTCCAGCAGGCCATTGGGGAGCGGCAGAGCGTTCTTCTGCGGCAGCGCATGGCAGAGAGCCTGCAGGGGGAGTTTGTGGATTGCTCCTTGCCACCCGCTCCTGAACTCAAGGGCTCTTTGCATCCCTTAACGCGCACGCAGCAGGAGCTTGCCAAAATTTTTCAAGATCTTGGGTTTCGACACATGGCGGGGCCGGAGGTTGAGAACGAATTTCTGAACTTTACGGCGCTGAACATGCCGGAATTGCACCCGGCACGGCATATGCACGATACATTTTTCGTGGATCTTCCTGCTACCCCTGAGGGGCGTTTTTTGCTGCGTACACAAACTTCTCCAGTCCAAATCCGCGCTATGCGCACGTGGGGAGCGCCCCTGCGCATGTTTTCCATGGGGAGCACCTATCGCAGCGACTCGGATGCCACGCACTCTCCGATGTTTCATCAGGTGGAGGCCCTGGTGATCGAAGAGGGGATCCACTTCGGCCACATGAAAGGGTGTATTACCGAGGTGTGCGCGCGCTTTTTCGGGGTCAGCAATCTGACATTGCGTTTGCGCCCGAGCTTCTTTCCGTTCACGGATCCTTCTGCTGAAGTGGATATTCCCTACCGTAAAGAGGAGGGAAAAATTATTATCGGAGAGGGCGATCAGTGGCTGGAGATCCTCGGGAGCGGGATGGTGCATCCGAAGGTGCTGGAGTTCGGAGGGCTGGACCCTAGCAAGCATCAAGGATTTGCCTTCGCGTTTGGAGTAGACCGCATAGCGATGCTGAAGTACGGCCTCCCCGATCTTCGGAGCTTTTTCGATGGAGATGCACGTTGGCTAGAAGCCTGCGGGTTTTCTCCCTATGAGAGTCTCCCATGAAATTTCCTCTCAGCTGGCTCGCGCGCCACCTCAAGACTAGCACCCCCGTAGAGGACCTGGCAGAAGGCCTGACGCGTCTTGGGTTGGAAGTGGAATCCATCGATCGCCCCGCGATCCACTTGCAAGATTTTGTGGTCGCTCAGATCGAGTCTGTTAGCCCACATCCTAACGCAGAGCGCTTGCATGTCTGCCAAATCCACGATGGGAAGGAGCTGCATCAAGTGGTTTGTGGCGCTTCGAACGTGCGCGTAGGGCTCAAGTGCGTTTTTGCCCATCCGGGCGTTGTGATTCCTATCTCTCAGGAAAAGCTGCGCGTCTCCACGATCCGAGGCGTGGAGAGTTACGGAATGCTGTGTTCAGACAGAGAACTTGGGTTGTCCAACGAGCATGAAGGTATCACGGAGTTGAACCCAGAAGCCCAACCAGGAACCTCTGTAGCGACGTTTTACGATGACCCCGTTCTGGATCTCAGCGTCACTCCCAACCGAGCGGACTGCTTCGGGGTGCGCGGAGTGGCTCGCGACTTGGCGGCAGCGGGCTTTGGGGAGTTGTTGCCTCTTCCTGCGGTTGCCTTGCAGCAATCAGGGAATGTTTCCCATAAAATGACCTATGGAGACGTGGAGGCACAACGGTACTGCCCTCTATTTTGTGCGGTCCAGATTACGGGTGTCACCAATCGCCCGAGTCCTCCTTGGCTCCAGGAGCTTTTGAAAAAAGCGGGGCAAAATCCGATTTCTGCGTTGGTAGATGTCACCAACTTCTTTTCTTTAGACCGGTGTCGCCCCTTGCACTGCTATGACGTACGCGCCTTTTCGGGAAGCCTGGTGGTGCGGTCCGCCGCGCAAGGAGAGTCTTTCACGGATCTCAAAGGACGCGTGCATACCCTTTCTCCGTTCATGAGCGTGCTGGCAGACCCGAAAGGCGCGCTTGGTCTGTTGGGCGTCATGGGAGGAGAGCGTTCCGCCTCTCTGCCGGACACATCCACCGTCATGCTGGAGGCGGCATGGTTCGAGCCGGAAGCGATTGCGCGCACAGGTCAAGCACTCAACCTAACCACCGAGGCGCGCATGCGCTTTGAGCGCGGCGTGGATGATGCCTCTACGCTGGAGGACCTTAAGGCTGCGGCGGCGATGATCGTGGAGTTGTGCGGAGGCACCGTCAGCACTGTGTTCCAATTGGGGCTTCCTCCGGAGAGGCACACGGCCATTGCGCTGCCGCCCAATCTCCTTGAGGAGCGTGCGGGTGTGTCGATTCCTCCAGAGGAGACCACGCGCCTTCTTACAGCCATTGGGTGCGTTGAGACTGCGCCGCGCAAGTTTCTCCCTCCCACTTGGCGGCACGATTTGACACGCCCTGAGAACCTGTGTGGGGAAATTCTGCGTTTCTACGGGTTTGACCGTGTAGAAACCCGTCCGTTGCCTGTGAAGGCGCGGGGGGCAGACGAAGAGGCGGCGGTTTTTGAGGATTCCGGCATGTTCAAGCGGCAGCTTGCGGGGCGCGGAATGGTGGAGCTTGTCTCCTACGTCTTTGTGCGCCCTGCCTGGGCGGAGCTGTTCCAAACGCCCGAGACGCAACACATCGCGCTTTTGAACCCGATCAGCTCCGAGTTTTCCGTGCTGCGCACGAGTCTTTTCCCCAATCTTCTGGAAGCCGTCATGAAGAACCGACGCCGCGAGGTCGCTCCCTACGCGTTTTTTGAAAGAGGTGCGGTGTTCGACAGACGCTTCGAGCAGTATGAGCGTTCGGTCCTTTCTGGCATGCGATCGGGAACGCTTGCGGCCCATCACTGGAGCCAACGTGCTCGGCCGGTGGATCTGTTTGATATCAAAGCCGATGTGCTGGCCCTTCTGGAGGGAGAAACCTTCGTGTTGCGCCAGGAGGCTCCTCCTTGGATGCATCCTGGGTGCTCCGGGACGTTTTTCCGTGACGCGACTCCGGTTGCCGTTTTTGGCGCTCTGCACCCGGAGGTTCTGCGTGCCTTTGACCTGGAGGAAGTGCCTGTTTTCGGATATGAGATCTTCCTGGACGCTCTCTCCGAAAAAGGCCAAGAGCGCGGGCCGCCGCCCATTCTCAGCGCTCTCCAGAGGGTAACGCGTGACTTTGCCTTTATCGTTGAGAAAACCCTTCCTGCAGAAACGCTCCTCTCTTGCCTATGGCAGGCGGGCAAGAGTGCGGTGGCGAAGGTGGAGGTGTTCGACCTCTACACGGGTCCTCCTCTGGAGGCGGATAAGAAATCCATCGGCGTTTCCGTCACGTTCCAGCCGGAAAAGGCCACTTTTTCGGAAGAAGACCTGCAAAAACTCTCTGAGCGCATCGTTCGAACCGTTGCTGCTCGCGTCAAGGGAGTCCTGAGATAAAGCACGACCCGCGGACGACCACCGCTCGTCTCGAGTGATCCCCCTGGGAGACGACCCTCAGGTGCGAATTTTGTACGCTACTTGTATGCCGTCGTTGCGCGTGGACAATTCTATCTGACTCTTTTCGTCAACGAAGAGGAGGGTGAAAAACGCAGAAATAGCCGCGCCTATAATGACGTCTCTTGGGTAATGGCGCCCTGACTCTACACGCGTGCAAGCAACAAACGTCGCAAGCCAATAGGGAACCAGCGCGTGCGACAAGCCATAGCGCACATGAATGAACGTTGCGCCCGTAAAGGCCCCTGCCGCGTGTCCGGAAGGGAAAGAATCCTTGTCTCCGCTTCCCGAATAGTTCGGACGCTCTTGCTGCGTGATCTTTTTCAGGCCTTCCACAACCAGCTGGGACGATAGGAGGCTGTACAAAAATTGCCGAGTCCCTGTCCAAGTTTCTTCGGCTATGGCCATCCCGAACGCCCATGTGGGAACAATGAGGCGCAAATCATCCCCAAAATCCTGCATGGTTCTCGCCTGACTGGAAGCCGCGAAGAAACAGACAGCACATACTAGAAGGACCCGCCTCTTCGGGCGTCGCACAGAATCCCTCTTTCTTAACACAGGGGCTCAATCCTCAAGAGCTGGCTTCTTCTTGGGTCCCAGGATTCTAGCAAAAGCATCATAGACAATGGGGACAATGAAAAGGGTGAAAAAGGTTCCAAACGTCATTCCTCCAACAATCACCCAACCAATTTGCCTTCGAGATCCCGCTCCAGCACCCGTTGCAAGCGCCAAGGGGAGCGTCCCGAGAATCATCGCGAAGGTCGTCATCAAAATCGGCCGCAGCCGGAGCGTCGCCGCCTCAATAATGGCATCAAACGCCGCCTTCCCACTTTCTCTCAAAGCATTAGCAAAATCAACAATTAAAATCCCGTGTTTGGTAATCAGTCCTATGAGCGTCACCAACCCAATCTCCGAATAGATGTTTAAGCTCCCATCCTTGATGCAAGCAAGCGTCACTAACGCACCCGCAAGCGATAGGGGGACGCTGAAGAGGATGATGAAAGGATCGACAAAGCTCTCAAATTGAGCAGCCAGCACCATGTAGATAAACAAAATCGCCATGCCAAAGACGAAAAACATTTGCTGGTTTTCTTCTAGGAAAGAACGTGTCGTTCCGACAAACGAAAGGCGTATATCGTCTGGCAAGAACTTCTCGCGCAGCGAATTCACCACGTCGATGGTCTCCCCCAAGCTGCGCCCTTGCGTGAGATTCGCCTTGAACCGCAAGGCGAGAAGCTGATCGTAGTGATCCAGAGTCACGGGCGCCTGCCTTGACCGAATCGTGACAAGATCCGACAGGGGCACCATCTTGGGAGCTTCTCGTGGGGATCCCTCCTTGGAGCGTACAAAAATCTTGTCGATGATGTCGGAAGGCGTCTCATGGAGTGCATCCTCGACCTTGATGAAGACGTCGTAGCGTTTGGCCTCCCTTTTTATGCGGCCAGCCACGCGTCCGCGAACGAGAATCTCCACAGCATCCGCCACGTCTCCGGTGCGCACCCCCAAGTCGCCCGCCCGCGCACGATTGGTCTCCACGATAAACTCCTGTACCGTCGGCACCATCGACCCATCAACGCGCGTAAAGTACTCGGGCATTCCGTAGATCAAAGCATTCATGGCTTGTCCATATTGCTCCAGGTAGGAGTACCCTCCGTTTGTTTGCAACACGAACTCAACGATGTTCCCCTCCGAGCCGGTTCCTTTATCGCAGAAAACGTTGGCCTCTACGCCCGTGACTCCTTTCAACTGCACGCGCAAGGCATCGGATATCTCGAGCGAAGAATGCTTCCGCTCCCCCCAATCCTTCAGCGTGACACTCCCCTCAATCGCGCTCCCATTGATGCTGAGGTTGCGGGATTCCGTTTCCGGGATCGACCCCAGCACTTCGTCTACCTGCTGGGCGTACCGCTTCATGAAGGAATAGGTGGCGCTTGATGGACCGTATCCGCTGATGTAGAGACGCCCATCGTCTTCTGCGGGCAGGCTTTCCGAGGGAACAAAGAAGTGCATGACGCCAAACCCTAGGAGGGAGAAAAGAGCACCTCCAAGCAAGGCGCTTCCACGATATTCAAAGGCCTTGTGTAGCCATTTCTTGTAGAAATTCTCCACACGATCGAGGTAGGTGGCGCGCTTTTTCTTCACCGCTGGCGCCAGCAGCTTAGAACACATGGTGGGAGAGAGGGTTAAAGCGACAAATCCTGAGATGAGCACCGCCCCTGCAAGAGCTACAGAAAACTCCTTAAAGTAGCTGCCAATGCGTCCTGGCGTCAGCGAAATAGGAGCATAGACGGCAGCCAGCGTCAGGGTCATTGCAACCACCGCGAAAGAGATCTCTTGCGTTCCCTGGATGGCTGCTTGGAAGCGGGATTTCCCCTTTTCCATGTGGCGATGGACGTTCTCCAACACGACAATGGCATCGTCCACGACCAAGCCAATGGCCAGAACAAGAGCCAAGAGCGTGATCATATTGATCGTAAAATCGAGGGCGTAGAGAATGATGAATGTGCCTACCAGAGAAACAGGAATGGTCACAAGCGGAATCACCGCCGCCCGTGCCGACAGAAGAAAGAGGTAAACCACTCCCACCACCAACAAGGTGGACTCAAACAGGGTGCGGTACACCCTGTCTATGGACTGCTCAATGTATTTTGTGGAATCGCCTGCAATGGCAATCTTCATGCCCGCTGGCAGGGATTTCTCGATGTCAGGCAGGATTTTCTTGGCAAGACGCCCCACCTCTAGAGGGTTTGCCGTTGCCTGTTTGATGAGGGACAGGCCCACGCCATCCTTTCCATTAAACCACATGCCATCGTGCACCTCTTTCGGGCTGAACTCGGCGCGACCGATATCGATGAGTCGCACGGGACGGCCGTTGACATTAGCCATGATGAGGTCATTAAATTCCTCGGGAGAAGTTAACTCTCCGACCGTCATCAGCATGTATTCGCGATCATGGCTGATGATTTGTCCGCCCGGCCTCTGCGTATTTTGCTTGTAAAGCGCCTCATGCACTTCGATTGGAGTGAGACCATAAGCCGCCATTTTGTGGGGATCCAGCCGGATATGCATAGCGCGCTCGCTGCCTCCAAAGACGTCAACACGCGCCACCCCGTTCAATACCTCAAATTTTGTCTTGATGTACCGATCAATGTAGTCGCGCAGGTCGTCCGTCGAATGGTTCTCGCTCGTCAGGACAATCGTGATGATCGAGCGCGCATCGGCATCGGACTTGCGGATGACCGGCTGAGGAATGTCGTGCGGCAGCTGATCGGATATGCGCAGGAGGCGGTCGCGCACATCTCCCGAAGCGGAGTCGATGGAGATGCCCTGACCGAACGTAATGCTGATCGTGCTCTGCTGGCTGCTGCTGTGGGAAGTGATGAGTTCCACGCCCTGAATGGTCGCGAAATTTCCCTCCAGAAGCTTGGTGACTTGGTTTTCCACCACTTCCGGGTTGGCGCCGGGATACGAGGTTTCCACGGAGATAATGGGCTTCTCAACACGCGGGAGCTGCCGCACGGGGAGGCGCGTTTGACATACCATGCCAATGAGGAGCACCACCGCCGTGAGAACGGTCGAAAAGACGGGGCGACGAACGCAAACTTCTGAAAGCCCCATATTTCTCTCCTAAGACGGCCGAGACGGCGCAGGAGCCGCGTCGCTGTCGCCGGACGTGTCCCGCTTCTCACGCGACTCCCCAGCATTTGGATCGGAGGGGGCCCCTGCAGGCTCTTTCTTTCCCAGGGAGAAGATCTTTTTAAAGAACACTCCTGCTTTTTTTAGGAAACCCTCCGCTTTTTCTTCTTCGGTAACAACACTTTCTGTTTTACTTAGAGGAGAGGGCTGTAGCGTCTCTGCTGCGGCCTTCTCTGGACTGCTCTCGCCCGTCTTGGGAGGAGAAACCTCTGCAGGTTCCTTCTTGTCCCGAGAGAAGATCTTCTTGAAGAACTCCCCGGTCTTTTTCAGGAAACCCTCCGCTTTTTCTTCGGACGTAACGCTTTCTGTCTTACTCGAAGGAGAGGGCTGTGGCGTCTCTGCTGCGGCCTTCTCTGGACTGCTCTCGCCTGTCTTGGGAGGAGAAGCCCCCGCAGGTTCCTTCTTGTCTCGAGAGAAAATCTTCTTAAAGAACGCCCCAGTTTTTTTCAGAAAACCTTCCGCCTTTTTCTCGGTGGATGTCCCTTCTACGGAAAGAGGCGCATCCTTTCCCTTGGCATCAGCTGCCGGGGCAGGCGGTTCTTTCGTGGGAGTCTCCTTTGAAGCAGGAGGTTCCGCTTTTTGAGCAGGAGAAGAGCTCTCTCCAGGGGGTTTGGTAGTAGCAGCGGCGGGCTTACCCTCCTCTTTGGATTCTTTGCGCTGGAACAGTCCTTTTACAACCCGAACGCATTTCTTCCAAAAGCCTTCTTTCGCCTCAGGCTTGTCCGCTGCAGGGGAAGAGGACCCAGGCGTTTGTGCGTCCGTCTTTTTTTCTGTCTCCTGGCCAGAGGAAGAAACGATGGTCTCTTTGATCGTCACGGGTTTATTATCCCGCGCCTTCATGTGGCCCGCCGTGATGACGTAGTTTCCTTCGTCAACGCCGCTGAGCACCTCCACTTCTCCCCCTTTTCGTGTTCCCGTGGTGACAGGCGTTCTTGCCACCAGTCCGTCGATGATTCGGTATACGGTGTCGACATCTCCGCGCCGCTCGATGGCGCTTTCCGGAACGATGATGGATTTTTCCCCTTCCTCAAGAGGCACAAAGACCTCCGTGAACCCACCAGGTCTCATCGAAGAGCTTTGATCCTGGAGGACCGCGCGCACGACAAAACTGTGCCCGGACGAATCCCCAACGGGATCAATGGCGGCCACCTCAGCAAAAAACTCTTGTTCAAACTCGTTGGGACGCACGCGCACGGTCTGCCCCACGCGGATATGGCGCAAGTGCATCTCCGGAACGCGGAAATCAATCTTGAGGGGCGTGTAGTCAACGAGCGCGACCAGCTCCTTCCCTGTGTTGACAAACTCTCCCTCGCTGATTTCCTTGAGCCCAATCATGCCGTCGAAAGGAGCGTAAATCTTGTGTTTCTGAAGCATGACCTCTAAGCGATCCGCCTGGGACTGAAGGGATTCCATCTCCGACTGCCGCCGATCGCGGTCACTGGAGGAGAGAATGTGATCAGAAAACAGCTTCTGAGCGCGCTCATATTCGTGTTTCGCGTGGTTCAGCCGCGCCTTGACCTCCTCCAGCTCCAAACGAGGGCGCGCATCGTCTAGATCGAGCAAAGGAGCCCCCTTGTCGACGTAAGTGCCTTCTTTGAAATGAATCGTTTTGATCTTGCCTTCCACCTCAGAGCGAATGATGGCCCGGTCATTGGGGCGCAACGTTCCTGTCAGCTGGAGCGTATGCTGCATGCTGCCAAGGCGCGCTTGCACCGCCTCAACCACAGGGACCTGAGAGAGGATCGACTGCAACTCACTCGATTCTGGCACTTTGCGAGACCTCAGCCCCCAAATAGCCGCTAGCACTCCTCCTCCTAAGAGGAGGCAGATTCCTATTTTTTTGCCTGTCATCGTACTTTTCCCGGTAAACCCTTACACGTCGATACGGAGCTGTGCTCGTCCCATCTTTCTAGCATACTTTCACCCAAGTTAAAGAATAGCATCCCCAAAACAAACCCTACGCGAGGTACGTCTCCATTTGTCAAGCTGCGAAGTTCTAATATGCAAAGAAAATATTAATTTTTAGACAACGCAAGAATCACACGCGCGCCATGGACTTTTTCCTCCGACTGAGAGCTTGTGCCTTGGTGATAACACGAAAAACAGAGAAGCCCGGTCTAACCCCTCCCCCCTGTGACGAGGGAAGGGGTGTCAAAGGAGAGGGAGGGGGAAGGACTCCCCCAGCCTTACTCGACTTGTGGCTCAGCGGATGGCTGCACCTCTTGCAGGCTAGCACTCTCTCCCTGCGGATTTTGTTCCCCAGCGAGAGATGCAAGATCCGGAGAAGATTGAGAGGTTTCTTCCTCTAATGGCACCTTTGCTTCCTGTCGCAGCGCCCAATCCTGCAGATTCCCAAGGATAGCCGAAGCTGCTTCCCCCAACTCATCTGAACTCATTCTCAAAATAGATGCTTTCCACTCGTCAACGGGTGGCGACACCCTCCGCCGCATGCCGGGGCCATCAGGGTTATAGCGAGGCTGAATCCCTTGTTCTTGCTGCATCGCAAACTCCGCACAACGAAGGTTCAAAAGAACCCCATCCTCCAACAACGTCCATACGTTCTGGTCCGTTTTCGTAAGGGCCTGCTCTGCTTTCTCGAGGGGTTGAGACACCGATCCGAAGAGGGCAACAGAATTCCTTACATCGTGGGTTGCTTGAAGCATTCTGAGTCTGCCTTTGTCCCCCGCAAGGAGAAGCTTTGCGGGAAGCTGAGGATCGGACCGCACCATTATTGCGTCAGAAGAACTTTTCTTAGAAGAACAAAGGTGCTGAGGAAAAGGACCCAGGAGAGAGGTAAAGGGCGCTACTTGCATCCCGCGTTCTCCGAAGAAACCCTCCAATCCACCAAGAATGCCCGAGACTGCAGTGACTCTCTCATCTGGACTCATCCTCGAGACAGATCGCTCCAACTCATTCATTTCTTGAGAGGACGGCTGCGCCCGGCGTCGCATACCAGGACCACCGGGTTGATAGAGAGGCGCAATCCCCTGCTCTTGCTGCATCGCAAACTCTGCGCTGTGAAGGTTCAGAAGAGTATTAACCAACCACTTGGGTGTATTCTGGCCATCTGCATCTTCCAATTCCAAGTTTTGCCTTATTTCTTCGAGGCTCTCGAATATCTTTCCCACGCTTATGGATTCATCCGATCCGGGGGGAGCGCGCAGAGCGATCAGCCGTTGAAGTTGGTTCAAAATTTGGAGCCTTTCCTCCTGGTTGTAGCCTTCAGCAGGAGAGGCAATGCGCACCATCCCACTGCTGCTCCCGTGACCCCCCCCTGCAAATTCCTGGCTCATGTCAGGATTAGGAGTTGGAGGTGTCCGCTTCATCCCATGAGAAGGGCTTCCCCCAAGCGCCATCAGTGCCAATGCCGGCACAAACATTATTTTTCCCAAATGTGTCATCTTTAAGTCCTTTGTTTTTATCCATCCAGCAAACAAACCTGTCTGCTAGAGTAGGTGTAGGACATGCTTACTCAAAAGTCAACAATTTTGGCTCTCGCTCGGCGCCCTCGTGTTAGCTGAGGTGAGGTATGTCGCAATTCCTCGGAAAACGTCCTACTGGCAGGGACACTACGGCAAATTCTGCGAGGTCATAGCTCAGGACTAACCGGAACAGGGGCATAGCACTCTATTGGTCGCTGGAATAGTATTTATATATCTCGCTTGACATTATTTTTTTTAACGTACAATTTTCTTGTTTTCTTTCGCAAGGGTGTGAAGGAAGGAAGAATCTGGAGGGAAAAATGTATAAAAAGACACAAATTATTTTACTTGCCGGCATGATGATTTCTGGAGTCGCAGGAGGCGCCGGGCTCGATCCAGCCCAAGAAACTGCTCTCGGTTGGGCAGAAAATCTTGCGCAGCACGGAGGATGGGAAGAGGGAATTCTCCTCGATCTCGTGCGCCAACAACCGCACTTACTGGGTTTGACACAGGAAGGTCCTTTCGTGAATCCCGAACTCTTCGAATATATTTTGGAGCGTGGAAATGACAACGAGCGCAACGCTGAATACAACCTTCTTATGCGGCAAAACAGATTGGAAGAGGCAACGCTTCTGGGGTTTGTAAACGACCGTCCGAATTTGTTCCAGGGCATAACACGGGACGAAATAAGAAACATCATCCTGATGCGCACACTCCCGGAGCGCCTTGCGGAAGTGCAAGAAGATTACGAGAGATATCGTACAGCGCGAGGGTTGTAGTCCTTGCACCGCAGAGGTCCAGAGGTAGGGGTCCTTTCTCATGTCGTGCGCAGGGCACGACTTGGGGATGTACTGGAACCTACCAAAGGACCTCGCTCTTAGCTGGGAGTCTTTGCGCTGTTTTTGCCATCCATTTCCTCCGTGTGCAACCTTATCGGCCTTATCTCTCAGGGTTGCTACCAGTTCCTTTGGAGTGTTCCGATCAACGATACTGTAAAGCGCGGCAGCAAACCCGTGGAAGGTATTCCCCGGACTTTGGAACTTTCGAGCTGGATAAGAGGTATTGGGGAGTGAGAAGGGTCGGAAGTAGAGACCTCACCATGGGATGCTGTGGGCAAGAGATCGATGTACAGAGGAAAGGTATGGGAGACAAGTTCTTGACCCTCGCCCAGCATCTTTTTTTGTCACTTGACCAGATTAGTCAACAAACTGAGGAGATTCTCACTCCTGTTGTTATGCTGGAGCCCACACTCCTTTAAGTGCAAAAGGAAGGCATCATCTCTTAAGCCGTTGAACCTAGCTAAGCGCCGCTTCGCAAAGCTCCCAAAAGGCCTCCATGCCATTAACGTGACTCTTACCTCTAGCAAAGGCATTCTTACACTGAAAAACTCGGTAGGGATCCACCCCACTCACAACGAGCCCATCGTAGGCGCTCCAGCCATCTGTGTGAACCGTAGATCCCTCTAGAATTTGTCCCTGGATAATGGGCCTTAACGCTTCTCTTGAGCAGTTCGGAACCATACTAACAAACAACCTACCCCTCTCTCTTCAACAAACCAAAGACCGGCGTCTTTCCTGCCGCTCCACGGCTTCTCTTCCCTCGCACCCTCTTCGCTCCAAAATAACTCTCATCCAGTTCGAAGACACCAAAATCCCGAGAATTCTTCTCAAAACTCTGCTGCACTCTTAACTCTCGAAAATGCTTGTAAGTCATGTTGATCGTGTTTCGATTGATTGTTACAATCCGCTCACGGAACTTGCCGACCTATCCTCACAGAAACATGTAAGAATCCTGCGCTTCTCGTAAGCCCCTAACCGACTGAACTTCAACATGTCTTACCCTACCTAACATCATTCTACTAAGAAAGAGCCAAATTTCTTTCGCACAACTTGCTCAGGGGATTGGGAATTGCGATCATTCTCAACACAGTGAGAAGGAATAAAAAATGAACATCACAAAAACACTCATCGCCGCAGCCGCGGTTATGGCCTTTGGGGCGAATGCTATGATGACTCCCCAAGATGTCGGAGAGATAATGGACTCTGTGTTTGCGCAAGCGGATACACTGTTCAGCCGATCACCCGGTTGGCGAGGAATACAAGAGCTCATGTGGACACGTCCTCATCTGTACAGATGCGAAGAAGTGTCCGCCTTCGAAAAAGTGTCCCCCGTAGCTGCAGAACTCGCGCAATCATTCGATCACTGGAAGGTAGGAGAACTGACAGACACGCTGTCGAAGCTAAATCTGGAAACCCTAACACTGAAGCAGGCAAAGCTTATCGTTCCTGTACTGATAGTCCTGCACGCTTCTCCCAAACCGTCAGTTGTTCCACTTAAGAGCCGTGACAGGAGTGACGAAAATGGAACGGATAAAAAAGCTGCAGAAATGCTCGTCAGACTGTTGTATCACCCTGATCAAAGAGTGAGAGTACTGACAGCTCGATGGCTGGAAGAAGGTGAGATGCCCGATTCTTACCCAATTACGATAATCCAGGAAGATGTCTGGACTAAGACGATCTCGGATATTCTGGGGAAAAAAACTGAGTCTCATCGGTAAGTCGTTTCACAGAGGATCCTGACTTTAGCTCTCATTGGGCAGAAATCAAGAACTCCGCAGCACGAAACTTCGCCAGTCATGATCACACGACGCAACCGTGCTCCGATTGACCCTGAGCAGCCTATTAAACCTGCCTCCTTCTACAAAAAGCCTTAGAACCGCTCACCTACGTGGTGGCCATTACTTTCCTGACACGCCTCTGCGTATGGATCTCGCTGTACGCGGAGTAAAGGGTGCTCGGGAGAATGACGGCGACGCCCAGATACACATTGGCGTTGAGGACATCTCCGAAGATCACCCACCCGAAGAGGGAGGAAAAGATAAAATCAGTATACCGGAAGGGGGCAATGGCCGACAGGTCTGTAGCGGAAAAAGCACGGAAAAGGAGGTACTGGATCAAGTTCCCTCCTGCTCCCAGTAAGAACAAAATAAAAAGCTCATAAGGAGTCGGAGTGATCCACACGTATAGTGTCGGAAAGAAGCTCAAAACCGTCGTTCCCATCGCGAAATACACGAGCATCGTGATGCGATCCTCATCAGCCACCATGCGCTTGGCCATGACGTCCTGCACGGCAAAGAGAAAGGCCGCCGCGATCGGCACAAGCATCTCTATCTTGAAATGCGCTCCATCGGGAAACACGAGCACCGCCAGGCCAATCAGGGAGACAAGCGTTGCCATCCAACGCGCCAGAGGAATCTTTTCCTTCAGGAAGATAGACGACAGGATTAGGGTAAAAGTTGGAATTGTCCAGAAAACAATGGTACTTTCCGCTAAGGTCAAGAGAACGACCCCGTAGGCGCAGGCTGTCAGGGAAACGAACCCAAGCACCGATCGGATGATTTGCATTTTCATGCACTGGGTATGCAAAAGCGCTTTTCCCCCTGTAAAAAAGAAGGGGATCAGTGTCACGAATCCGAAGAGGAATCTGAAAAAGATGACCTCTAGACTCGACAGACGACTGCCAACAAACTTCATAATCACATCATTTGTCGATCCGACAAACAGGCTCATGATAAAGAAAGAAACACCAACGGCGTAACCGCCGCGGAAAGTCTTTGAATTGGGCATGGTAAGGGCCTCCTATAGGGCTCTTTTAGAGAAAGTATTCTCCACAATCAAGAGAGGAAAACATGCAATTTATTTTTGATTGGGCCAAAGACCCCGCTGACCTAACGTCTCCTTGGCGGGGAGACGAAGACCCCTTCTCTCTGACCCTCACGCAGTCAGAGGGAGAATTTGCGGTCGCGCGTGTCACGCTGCGCAATCCCTGTTTGCAGTCCGCTACGCTCCAGCGCGCCGCGTACGCCCGTATTGCCTACGCAACCCAGGAGGGAAAGACGATCCCCCTGTTTTTTGGGCGCGTACTTTCGATCCCGGTGGCGCTTCGTGGAACCTTGATGACAGTGGAGTTCATTGCCGAACCGGAAGAGGCGGAACAGCAGCTGCGTGCGCTTGGGGCGAAGCTCAAGGAGGCTCCATACTGGGATCCTCTGTTCGTTCCCGAGCATGCTGAAGACCTCCCGCATGAGGTCCTAGAAGCCCGCACTGCTCTTTTCGCCTGGGATCGCGTGGAGGGAACCCTCCGTCTATCGGACCTCTATCGGGGGAGGCAGACGCTCACTGTCTGCTCGCACTTCCAGGATTCGCTCCGCCTCCACCGCGGTCCAGAACCGTGGGACGCGGTAGAGGTGACTCTGGAGGCGCAATGGACGCAACGCGCCGCTGGCTGCGTGGATATCGCTCCGATCATCGCACAGAGATTTCCAGGACAGATGCTCAACACCTATTCTGGCCTGGATTTTCAGCAATCCTGGCAGTCTCTGGAGCACAAAGTGCAGGGAACCGGGTACGGCATTCTGAGAAATTCCCTCGACGAAATTTTCCCTCCTGAGACCGGCATTCTGCATCTCTATCCCAGACAATCTCCTCCCTTCTTTGTCTGCAAGGAAGAGGAAGAAGCGCTCTCTCCAGAACACCTTGTTCAGAGACCTCTGCGCGTTTTCCTAAAACGCTTCTGGTTCCACGGGCAGCTTGTGCTTGATTGGAACTATCGTCAGAGGCGTCAAGAATGTGCGCGGTTTACGTTGCGCAACCAGCATCAACTTCGTCCCTTCCAGAAAGAGAAGCCCTCCCAGGGAAAAATCAAACGCCTGCATCTCAAGATGAATCCCATTGCTCCTGCACAAGATCTTGCCCCTTGGAGGGGATTTGTGCGGTACAGAGAGGACGATCGCGTCCTGTTCGGAGAGACGCAGTATCGTGCCACTCGGAAACACAGAGCGAAAGGATCGTTTCTCGAAGATCAAGACCTCTGGGAGGAGGAGGGAAAGGTTCCAACAGCTCTAGGAAATCCTGCGCGTGCGAGCTTTTTCACGACTCCACGTGGGCAGCTTGCTGTTTTGCATGCCCTAGCGCGGGCGCGGGCATATTTGGCGGCCTCCTCCCGCTCCTTTGAGGTCTCCTTTCGTGGTTCTTTCGAAGAGCTGGCTTCCGTGACGATCGAAGATTCCATTTGCTTGGAAGATCCGCAATTGCCTGGGGGACGTGTCTGGGGAAAAGTCATCAAGACACGCCTTGTTGTGGATGGCAAAACGCAAACGCATTGGGTGGAGCTGCGCATCGCTTGCGGAGTCGGGTTCGCTGAGCACCCCCCTTCGGAAGGATACCAGATCGGGGCCGAGCTCTACGCGGAGTCGACTTACGCGGAACCGGAAGCCTACGTGCAAACGCAAGCCATGGGCATCGAGGAAATCCAGGTAGAAGATTTTTCCCAGGACGTTCCGACTTCCGGTCTGACAAACGGAGCGGGATGGGATGCTAACGACCTCATAGAAGGCTTACACATTATCCATACTCCCGATGAACAGGAACGCTTCTTATCGGACTGCGCGTTCAAAACGCCCGCAGATCTCCTGGCTCAGCTGAAGACGCACTGCACTTCCGTTCGCCTAGAGCTGCGCGACCTGCGCCCCAAGACGCTTTTGACACACACGATCTCCGTCCCCATTGTTGCTCCTTGGACCGCTCCCAGGGGCGTCCACCTCTCTGATACTCCATAAGAGGGATCCCCTCCCCCTTGCAAGGCGGGGCCATCAGGCAGATCCTGCGAACATGGCACCTCCAGAAACGCTTGACGAGCGGCCGGCGATGGATTCTCCCCAAGAAACGCGGGTGTTTTCCGTCTCTGAGCTGGCCTTTTCCCTCAAAAAAGTGGTGGAAACCACCTTCTCCACCGTGTGCGTGCGCGGAGAGGTGAGCGGTCTGCGTCCGCATAGCTCGGGGCACCTGTACTTTGCCCTCAAGGACAACAGTGCAGTCTTGGACGTTGTGTTTTGGCATGGAGTCTCCCGGACGCGCCGTTGTCCTCTCGAGGATGGGACAGAGATCCGATGTTGGGCGCAGCTGACCACTTACCCTGCACGGTCTAAGTACCAGCTCGTGATGGATCACTACGAACTGGCTGGACAGGGAGCGCTCTTTAAGATGATTGAGGAGCGCAAGCGACGCCTGTTGCAGGAGGGGGTCTTTGATGCGCAGCATAAGAAAAAGCTCCCTTTTCTGCCGCGCAGAATCGGCGTAGTGACCTCTCCGACCGGGGCCGTTTTCCAGGACATTCTCCACCGCATTGCCGATCGTTTCCCAACGCCCGTTCTTCTCTGGCCTGTTCTGGTCCAGGGAGAGGAGGCGGCCTCTCAAGTTGCTGCAGCAATCCGTGGGTTCAACAGGCTTTCAGCGGAAAAACGCCCAGAGGTTCTCATTGTCGCGCGTGGAGGAGGCAGCTTCGAGGATTTGCTCCCTTTTAATGAGGAGGAGGTCGTACGCGCCGTGTTTGACAGCCAGATCCCCGTCATTTCTGCCATTGGACACGAGACGGACACAACGCTGATCGATTATGTCGCCGATGTACGGGCGCCAACGCCTACGGCTGCAGCAGAAATGGTCGTACCTGTGAGACAGATCCTGTTGTCGTCCGTGACAACCTTATTTCATCAGCTCGGGCAGGGTTTCCAGAGATTCCTGGAAGGCAAGCGTCACAAGCTAACCGCCTGCACCCTTCCCTCTGGATGGCACACCCTGGGGTTGAAAACGCAGGCGCTGGATCATGTGACCGACAGGCTGCGCACGCAGATTCAAAGAACGATGGAGGGGAAGCGCCTCGCGGTAGCGCAGCTGTATGGGAGGAGGCGACCTCCCTCTTTTCTGGTACAGGAACAGCAAGTAGCAGCGCTTTTTCAGAGAAATACACAAGCAATCCGCCTGATTGCAGAAGCCCGCCGCACAGCCTGGCTCCATTGCTCCGATCTTCTGGAAAAAGCGTCCTTCACACGCATTTTGGAGCGAGGGTTCGCTTTGGCGCAGAGCCCGAGTGGACATCTCCTCTCCAGCGCCAAAGATGCCCATCAGGAAGCGCGCTTCGATGTTGTGTTCCACGATGGCACTTGTCCCGTTACTCCCTTGAAATAGAGGCGCCAGAGCGCCCGTTCTTTCCTGCGCAGGGGAGGGCCCTATTCGATCGGGGCCTTCCTCCTCTTTTTTGAGCCTTTTTTAATCTTTTCCGCATCCACTGCCAAGGAGGTTGCGCTATGTAGCGCGCATAACCCACAGCAGGGGTGCTAAGAAGTGAAAAAACGAAAGAGCCACAGCGCGATTGCCTTATTGGTTGTGGGGGTTCTGGGCGCCCTCTCCCATGCCGAAGCGATGTTATCCGCACCCTGGAGTACGTCCTTTGATCGGGCGATTTTTCCCAGGAATGCGATTGCTGTTGCAGGAGAGCTTGTAACACTTCCCCGGTCCGATGCGTCACGAGCAGAAACAAGCATGCATGTCGTCTGGGTCCCCCAACGCACCGACCTGGAATCCATAGTGATCCCCTGGAGCGTAGAAGTGCTGAGAGAGCACTGTTTCAGAGGTTGCCGATTTCTGCGCTGTGTTGTCTTTGAAACTGGCTCTCGACTCACGGGAATAAGGGCAAATGCCTTTAGGTGTTCCGGCCTGCAATTTATTTGTATGCCTGCGAGCATAAAGACTCTTGGAGAGTCCTGTTTCTCGTACTGCGAATCTCTTATCTCCGCAATTTTTGAGGTGGGTTCTCAGCCTCAAGAAATTGGAGACAGCGCTTTTTCCCATTCCAGCTTGCGATCCATTTGGATTCCCGCAAGTGTGCGGGTGTTGGGTAAGGGCTGTTTCGCGCGCTGCCGATCTCTTTTCTCCGCGGTTTTCGAGCCCGGTTCTCAACTCCAAGAAATTGGAGACACCATGTTCTCGTATTCCGGTTTGCAATCCGTTGACATTCCTGCACGTGTAGAGACGCTTGGAGAGTCTTGTTTCTCGGATTGCGCCTCTCTTTCCGTGGCCACCTTCGAAGCGGATTCTCGTCTCCGGATGGTGGGAGATAGAGCCTTTGCTAGGACAAAAATCTCCTACATGGATTTTCCAGAAGGAGCAACCTTTGGCGTTTGTGTGTTGGATGGTTCTTGTGTCCTAAGGATACGCCTTGGAGCGGAGCCTCCAGACGTCCTGAGCGGTGTTTATGCGGGCACGGGTATTCCAGAGAACCCTACGATACGCAAAGACGCTGTTACAATCATAGCGTCCTGCTTCAAAAGGTGTTCCTCTCTCGTATCTGTTGACTTTGAAAAAGGCTCCCAGCTCCAAAGCATTGGGGATAACGCTTTCGCTTATTCTAGCCTTCAATCCCTTTGCATCCCCGCGAGCGTGGCGGAACTTGGAGAGCGTTGCTTCGTAAAATGCCTCTCTCTTCTCTCCGTCACCTTTGAGACCGATGCCCAACTCCGAAACATCGGAGAATACGCTTTCGCTTATTCTAGTCTGCCATCCCTTTGCATCCCCGCGAGCGTGGAGACGCTCAGCGCGAGTTGTTTCACGGATTGCAGATCTCTTACTGCCGTCGTCTTTGAGGCTGGTTCTCGGCTCCAAGCAATTGGAGACAGTGCTTTCTTCCGTTCCGCGCTAGAGGCCATCAGGCTTCCTGCAAGTTTGGAGGCCATTAGGAGGCGTTGCTTCGCGGAATGCCCATCTCTTGGCCTAGTGACCTTAGAAGACGATTCTCGTCTTCAAACCGTTGGAGAGGAAGCCTTCAGAGAGACAATTGTTTTCTCCATTGGCTTCCCAAAGGGAGTAACGTTTGCTCCCTGCGCGTTTGATGGTTCCAGCGCCATGGAGATACTGATTGCAGGTAGACCAGCAGAGCCTCTGAGTGGCGTTTACGCGGGTACCGACTTTTTACAAAGCGTAACGATTCCCCGAGAGACTGAGGTAATCAGGAGTTTCTGCTTCGCGAATTGCTCCTCTCTCCTCTCTGTGGACTTTGAGTCTGATTCTCACCTCCAGGTTTTCGGGGCGGGTGCTTTTACTGCTTCCGGATTGGTGTCCATCGACATTCCCCCCAGTGTAGAAGTGCTTGAGGAAAGTTGTTTCGAAAAATGCCGATTTCTCACTGTCGTAACCT
>JAISAP010000046.1 GCA_031266655.1 Holosporales bacterium
GAGAAAGACAACCTGCAAAAACTTTAATGCCCGTTACTTGAAGTTTGGACCCGGGTTCAAAAGTCACAAAGTTCAGAGCTTGACACTTACTAAACGCGCAGCGCCAAATGGACTCAACGCTCTTGGGAATCCAAATAGCTTGTAAGGCACACCCCTCAAAAGCTCTTGGCCCGATACACGAAAGCTGCGATCCCTTTTCGAAAAACACAGATTTCAAGCAGTGGCATTCACTGAACGCGCCTTCTTTAATTTTCTCAATGCTGCGGGGAAGACGAATGCATGCTAAAAGAGAGCATGCAAAAGCATCTTCCTCGATTTTCTTAAGCTCCGAACCCGCTTCAAAAGCTATCCAAGTCAAATGTGCACACCACTTGAATGTCTCTCGTCCAATCTGCTCGATACCCCTAGAAACACAAACCTTCTGCAGCCTCTCCTCACGGATGTGGTCGTAGGCGCGTACCCATGCTACGACATATACTCTGCGACCCTCTTTTGAGACCCTCGATCTTGGAAAGCATTCCCGTAACGTTGTATTCACGTGACAATGTGCGGTATTTCCCCCAAAGAGTTGATAGACATATCCATCGAGGGAGAGAGAGTTCCACGGATTCAGCATTGGTACGGCACTATTCGCCACACTTAAAACAAGCCCTACCGCCGCTACACAACGAAAGGCAGTCATCTCGACCCCTCCATGGTCCCACGCAGACTCCATCCGGTGTCTCGGTACTCCTATCGAGGGCCGTTGGGCAATATTCGAGGATACCTTGCCCATGTTCTACGCTTGCGTTTCTCCCATGCGCTGCCAGTCCTCTTCCGATAAGATAGGAATCCCGAGACGTTCTGCCTGGACACGCTTACTGCCGGGGCTTTTGCCAACCACCAAGTAGCTCGTGGAACGCGTCACTTCGCTTCCCACACGCGCTCCTAAACGCTCCGCCTGCGTCTTGGCCTCAGCACGACTCATCTGCGTCAATGTCCCAGTAAAAACGATAATCTTTCCAGACAACGGCGTCCTTTTCTCTTGGAGGGGAGGTTTCCAAGAGGTCACCTGGAGGAGCCCGGCTCCCGCTTCCTCCCCCACTCCCGCAAGTTGATCCAGAAGGGCAATATTCTCGGGACAGGAGAGGAAGGCGCAGAGACCTGTAACGGTTTTCAGACCCATTCCAGAAAGCGCGGTGAGGTCTTCCTGGAGAGCGAGGAGATCCCGGCTGGCTGCCCGAAAGGCCGCGTAGGTTCCGTAATGTTCTGCGAGCAAGCGCGCGGTAGTCTCTCCCACTCCTTCGATCCCTAGAGCAAATAAAAATCGCTCAAACGGCACGTTTCTGCGGGCTTCGATGCTGGAGAACAGCGCTGGCACGGAGGCTTTTCCCCATCCTTCGCAGTACACCAGGGGATCCTGTGCATCCCGGAGTTTGAGGGTGAAAAGGTCGACAGGAGAGGTCACACGTCCCGTCGTGATCAAGGAATGAAGCGACCGACGCCCGAGTCCCTCAATGTCGAGCGCCTTTTTAGAGACAAAGTGCACCAAGCGCTCCAACCTCTGGGCAGGACAGGAAAGCCCGGAGGGACAGCGTCGAAGGCTTTCTCCTTCGAGTCGGACACTCTGTGCGCCGCAGCTAGGGCAGTGCAAAGGGAAGACGTACGGCACATGGTCAGGGGCCTTCATGGCTACCTCGACGACTTGCGGAATGACGTCTCCTGCGCGTTGCAGCACGACGGTATCTCCTATGCCCAGATCCTTCCGGGCGATCTCATCTTCGTTGTACAGGGAGGCGCGCGTCACGGTCGCTCCGTCCAGGGCAGCCGGTTCGAGAATGGCGACCGGCGTTAGAACCCCTGTGCGCCCCACCTGAATGCGGATGTCCTGGAGGCGGGTCGTCACGCGCGTAGCAGGAAACTTGTAGGCAAGAGCATAGCGAGGAGCGCGGGAGGAGGTCCCAAGACGCTCCTGCCAATCAAAACGATTGACCTTCAGCACAATGCCATCCATCGCATAGGCCAAGGAAGCGCGCTGCGCAAAGACCGTTTGGTAGAAATCGGAGATCTCTTGCAAAGAGGAGCAAAGAGCGATGGGTCTTGCGACCAGAAACCCCCAGGATCGAAGCTGGTCCAGTAAAGACCATTGGGTCGGAAGAGAGGGCAAGGTGTGAGATAAGGCGTAGGCAAAAAACTGCAGCGAGCGCTCTGCTGTGACGGCAGGGTCTAGTTGGCGCAGGGAGCCCGCCGCCGCGTTGCGCGCATTCGCAAAGGGAAGCTCTTCGTCCTGCACGCGCTGCGCATTCAGCGCCTCAAAGGCCTGTTTGGGCATGAAAATCTCCCCGCGCACCTCAAGCATGTCCCACACTTCAAGGCCAGGGACCTTCCTGGGAATCGTCGGAATCGTCAAAGCATTGCGTGTGATGTCCTCCCCCAGGGCCCCATTGCCTCGGGTGGCGGCGCTCACCAGGGTTCCCTTCTCGTAGCGCAAGGAGACCGATAGCCCGTCGATTTTTGGCTCTACGGAGAACTCCAACGCAAAAGCATCGGTGGTCGGCGTCAGAAACCTGTGTAAACGCTCGAGAAAGACCAGGATGTCGTCCTCGGAGAACGCGTTATCGAGCGAGAGCAGGGGAGAAAGATGGATAATCTTTCGAAAAGACTCTTCAGGATCGGCGCCAACGGTTGCAGTCACGCTCTCGTGTCGTTGCAAGCTCGGGAACTGCTCTTCTAGCGCTAGCAGACGTTGGTATAGCTGGTCGTACGCCTCGTCGCTGACCTCAGGCGCATCCTCTTGGTAGTACTTTTGGGAGAGATGCCGCAGACGTTCGGATAACTTCTGGTGTTCCTCCTGGAGCTCGACGGACGGCTCTTCCTCCTCAAAGAGCGGGAGGATGGCGGAGGCGCCCTCTTTTCTGCCTTTCATCTATCCTTTCTCCACCAGGGTTCTTGCCACTTGCCGCGCGGCCTCCGTGATTTTCTCAGCAGAGAGCATCTGCGCCAGGGTCTCGATCTTTTTGTCCGAATTGAGCTGCTCAATCAAGGTGCGGGTTTCTTGCCCACGCGTCTCCTTGCGCACACCGATGTGGTGATGCGCCACCGCCGCCACTTGGTGGGAATGCGTGACGGTTAAGACTTGCAGATGCTTCTCCGCCAAAGAGCGCAGTTTGGATCCAATAGAGGAGGCCACCGCTCCACTCGTTCCTGTATCGATTTCATCAAAGATCAGGGTTGTAATATCGAGGGATCGCGCGAGGGCGGTGTATAGCGCGAGGGAGAAGCGTGCCAGCTCTCCTCCGGATCCTCCTCGTTCCAAAGGTCGCAAGGCACCTTGCGGGTTTGTTCTCACCAAGAACGTGATAGCGTCTTGCCCCTTTGGTCCCGGAGTTTCGCAGGGAGCAATCTCAACCCGGAATTCCGCTCCGATAAACCGCAAATCCTGCAGATGCCCGTTGACCTCGGAAGTAAGAAATCCTGCCGCTTGACGGCGTCGAACGGAGGCCTTTCCCGCAGCCGCCTCATAAGCGGCATGCTCTCTCGAACACTGCTCTTCCAACGCCGTCGTAGAAATGGGAGCTAGGTGTTCCGCACGCGCTTTGAGCTCTGCCCACAAATCTCCCAGCATCTCGGGTACAGTGTTTTGCTGACGCGCGAAGTCGCGGAGGGTAAACAGGCGCTCCTCAATGGCCTCCGGCGATTGCTCCGCCGAAGACAAGGCCTGTGCGCGCGCCTCCAAGGGCCCCAGGATGGCTTCAACCGAGGTCCAGGCCTGTTCTAGCAAGGGCAGAAGATCGGAAAAGGAGTGCATCTCCTCTCTCATCAGGATTTTTTGCACTTGTCGAAAAGTGGCCCCTGTCTGCTCTCCTAACAGGGAACGCAGCTGCTCCAGCGCTTCCTGTGTAGCGCGTTGGTGTTTGAGAGAAGACTTTGCCTGCAGAAGACGACTTTCTTCCCCCTCTTCCGGATGAATGCGCTCAAAATCCGATAAAACGCGCGCTAGAAGGGTTCTTTCTTCTTCTTGTTGGACGGCCTTCTCCTCCAGTTTCGACAGTTGGCGTTGTGTTTCTTTCCACTGAGAGAACAACCGCGCCATTTCTGCAGCATCGATGCCTGCAAACCGATCTAGAAGAACCTCATGGTCTGCTGCCTCCCAGAGTTGACTGAATTGGCCATGAAACTCGAGTAGGAAAGGCGCTAGCTTTCGGAGGAATCCCTGACTGATGACCCGGTCGTTCAGGAAAGCACGCGATTTTCCTTCTCGTGTGAGCGTACGGCGGAAGAGAAGCTCTGTGTCGCCAATGCCCGCTTGCTCGATCCAGGAAGCGATGGGAGCGGATCGCTCTCCTCCAGGAGAGGAAAACTCAAGGGTCACCGAGGCTTCTTCAGCAAAGGGGCCGACGGGAGGATCCTCCAGCTTACCCCCTAAGGCAAACGCAATGGCGGAAAGGAGAAGGGACTTGCCCGATCCCGTCTCTCCCGTGACAACGGTAAATCCTGAGGAAAACGAGAGATCCGCGCGCTCTATCAAGACGAAATTCCGAATACTGAGCTGCAGCAGCATGGGTAAAAACCCCTCTTGGAATGATTCCTCTGCGCCCCCTTTGCCCCTGGGGACACCCTATCTTTAATGGACTCTGCGCTTGCACGCCAGTCTCTCGCAGTGGGATGCTCTTGCTAAAGGGCTCCCTTCCGTATATCAAGCGGGTAGTCAATACGGAGCGCAGGCAATGACGAAACAAAAGATTTTGGGTGCGATTGCTGCGTTTGTTGTGGGAGCGCTAGGGGCACTTTCCGAGACGAAGGCGATGCCTCCGTTCTGGGAGATATCCCCTGATGGGTTTGGCTTTTGCAAGAGGGTGGAAGCTCATGGGGGAATGCTTGTAGAGGCTCCGACCACTCTTAGCCGTGGAGAGAGAGTGGATGGCCCTACCTTTGGTCCTCCATTACGGCGCTTCCACGTTCCTGCACAAGTGGGGATCATGGCTGGAAGATGTTTTGCAGGCTGCGGGCTTCTTTCTTACGTTGCCTTCGGGGCCAATTCTCAGCTCACAGAGATAGGAGAGTACGCTTTTGAGAACTGCTCCAGCCTGCAATCTATCCGTATCCCGGCGGGCGTAGTAGTGATTGGAGCGCAATGTTTCGTGGCCTGTAGGGCCCTTGTCCACATTCACTTTGAACCTGGTTCTCAGCTCACGGAGATAGGAGCAAATGCTTTTAACCACTGCTCTAGTCTGTTCTCCATTTGTATCCCTGCAGGTGTACGGACGCTAAAAGTTCAGTGTTTCTGCATGTGCCGTGCCTTAGCCCATGTTTCCTTTGAGAGGAATTCTCAACTCGAGGAGGTGCGAGCTGGGGCGTTTGCCTGCACAGGTCCGATCTGCGTTCGTTTGCCACATAGAGTAACCTTTGGACCGTATCCATTTAGGGGCTGGGGCTCCGGACTTGTGGGCTCTTCCCCCAAAGTGTTCTTTGGGGATAAGAAAGCGGGCGATTGTGATGGTATTCGTGGAGGCACTGATCTAGGAATTGCTACAATCCCTAAGGACTGTGAAACGCTCCCACCTTACTGCTTTCAAGACTGCCATTTTCTTACCTTTGTCAACTTTGAAAGGGAGTCTTGCCTCACGGTGATAGGACAAAGCGCCTTTCAGCGCTGCATATTCTTGCACTCCATCTGTATCCCAGCGAGCGTACAGAAGGTGGAGGAGCGTTGTTTCTCACTGTGCAACGGTCTCTTTTCCGTCTCCTTTGAGCTGGGTTCTCAGCTCCGAATCATTGGGTCCCGCGCTTTTTCGGGGTGCAACAGATTGCAGTCCATTTGTATCCCTAAGGGCGTTGAAGAACTGAGAGGGGAATGTTTCGCGGGGTGTATCAATCTCTTGTCCGTTTCCTTCGAACAGGGTTCTCGGCTGCGGTGCATTCTACCAGGAACTTTTGCCGAGTGCTCTCAGGCACTACGGGTCATCCTGTCTCCGGGTGGGAAGACCCTCTGTTCCTGGCAGCTTGAGCAAGGTTGGGGTAAGCCGTCTAATCCAAGCTAGCGCCCCCCCCCCCCCCTGCTCAATTGAAGGGGCGCATCCCTTTGACGATAGGTGTTCTGCTCAGGAAGACCCACCTCCTCTTCTCGGCGTTTTTACTTTACTACATTGGTTATTTTGAAAATCTGTTCTACGCGCTATACGTAAACAGTAATAAGGATAACAAGAATGGGAAAACAAAAGATTTTGGGTGCGATTGCTGCGTTTGTTGTGGGAGCGCTAGGGGCACTTTCCGAGACGAAGGCGATGGAGCCGTGGCCGTTACAAGAGCTCGTTGATGGGCGTCTTTTCTTCAGGGGAGTCATTGCTTGTGGTGGGCGGTGTGTATTCATGGAACAAGATAATGTCACTTCTCGGATGGCAGGAGGAAGAGTTCTGTCATCCATCTATGATAGTCTTCATTTGCATCGAGTTTGTATTCCCAATGGCATGAAGGGGCTTGTCAGGGGCCATTTTTATGGTTGCCGTCCTCTTTCCTCTATCACCTTTGAAAGGGGTTCCCTCCTAACGACGATAGCAAAAGGCGCTTTTGAGGGCTGCCCCAGCCTGCAATCTGTTTGTATTCCTGCAAGCGTGTTGGCGCTGGAGAATTGCTGCTTCAGAGCGTGCCGTTCTCTAGCTTCCGTTACCTTCGAAAGCGGTTCTAAGCTTAAGAAGATAGGAGGGTGCGTTTTTGAGAACTGCTCCAGCCTGCGATTCATTTGCATTCCCGCTGGTGTGGGGACGCTGGGGGATCACTGCTTTGACCTATGCTGTTTCCTAGTCGTCGTTACCTTTGAGGAGAATTCTCAACTCGAGAAGGTGCAACCCGAGGCGTTTGCCTACACAGAGTCGATCTGTGTTTATTTTCCTCGTAGAGTAACCTTGGTGCTGTGTCCATTTAAGTGCTCTTTCCCCGAGGTGTTCTTTGGGAACAAGAGAGCGGATGATTGTGATGGTATTCGTGGAGGCACTAATCTACGAATTGCTACAATCTCTGAGGACTGTGAAATGCTCCCGCCTTTCTGCTTTGCAGGCTGCCATTCTCTTGTCTCCGTTAACTTTGAGCCCGTTTCGCGCCTCCGAATCATTGGGCCTAACGCTTTTACGGAGTGCGTTCGTTTGCGATCCATCATTATCCCCGAGAGCGTGCAAACGGTGGGGAAGAGTTGTCTTTCCGGAGCGCTGTGTTCTTCCCCTCGTTTCCTTTGAAGAGGGTTCTCAGCTCCGATGCATTCCACCAGAAACTTTTGTCGGGTGCTCTCAGAAACTACAGGTCATCCCACCTCTAGGAGGAAGAAGTCTCTCCCTTCGGCAGCTTGAGCAAGGTTGGGGTAAGCCGTCTAATCCAAGCTAGACGTTTAAGCTCTTCCCCCCCCCTAATTTAGAAGACATCGCGCTCTCCTCCCCGACATTTTACTTTACCCTATTGACTATTTTGAAAGCCTGCCCTACACACTGCATATGGACAATAATGAGGATAACAAGAATGAAAGCACAGAAGATTTTGGGTGCGATTATCACACTTGCTTGGGGAGTACTGGCTGTACTGCCTGAGATGGAGGCGATGGAACCACGTTCAAGCGAAACGATGCAGTGGCCGCAGGAAGAACCCTTTGGTGGGTGTCTTTTCCCCAGGGGGGTCATTGCTTGTGGGGGGCGGTGTATACCCAGAGAGCAGGGGAATATTCCCATTCAGGCAGCACCGCGGGTAACCATAACTCTGACATCCGCGTATTATGCACCTAATGTGCGACGTGTCTGTGTTCCCGCAGGTATGAAGGTGCTTACCGAAGAGTGTTGCTCAGACTACCGTTCTCTCGTTTTCGTTGCCTTTGAATGGGGGGCTAGGCTTGAGAGGATAGAAGGGTACGCTTTTGCGCGCTGTCCCAGTTTGCAATCCATCTGTATCCCAGAGAGCGTAGAGGTCCTTGGTAAGCAATGTTTCTCCGATTGTTCGTCTCTTTCCTTTGCCACCTCTGAGAGGGATTCTTGTCTCATGGTGATAGGAGAGAACGCTTTTGAGAACTGCCGCAACCTGCAATTTATTTACATTCCTGCGTACACAGAGGCCCTTGGGGAAAAATGTTTCTCCGCTTGCGCGTCTCTTTTCTGGGCTGCCTTTGAGGATGACTCTCAACTTGCAAGTATTGGGGAAGAGGCTTTCTTTGGCTCTGCCTTACGATCCATTGCTCTTCCCGCGAGCGTAGAGAGGGTTGGGGTGAAGTGTTTTTCGAATTGCACATCTCTTTTCTCTGTCACCTGCGAAGATGGCTCTTGCCTGACGGCGATAGAAGAAAGTGCTTTTGAGAACTGCTCCAATCTGAAGCCTGTCACTCTTCCTGCGAGCGTAGAGAGAATCGGGAAAAGATGCTTCTTTGGTTGCCGACAGCTTACCCGTGTTACCCTTGGAGACGGCTCTCGCCTCAAGAGCATTGGGGAAGAAGCTTTCTTTGATGCTGGTTTGACGTGTTTTAGCGATATTCCCGTGAGCGTGGAGGAAATTGGGGCGAGGTGTTTTGCTAGATGCCCTCTTTCTTCCATTGCCTTTCGGCCCCATTCTCGGATCACAAGCCTAGAAAATCACGTTTTATGGGGCACTCACTTGCAATCCATTTGTATTCCAGCAAGCGTGGTAACATTGGGCTCTTCGTGTTTTTTCTGCTGTGCGTCTCTTGCCTGCATTACTTTTGAACCTGGCTCTCATCTCATGAAAGTAGGCCAGAGTGCTTTCATGGGTACCGACGTGCGATCTCTTCGCATTCCCGCGAGTGTACAGACATTAGAGGACTTCTGTTTTGATAGCTGCAAATCTCTTTCCGTGGTCACCTTTGAGGCCGACTCTCTCCTTCAAGCGATACCGAAATTCTGCTTCCAACGTTCCTGTATGCAGAGCATGATCATTCCCGCAAGCGTGGAGCGGTTTGAGCTGATGTGTTTCCACCTCTGTCAATCCCTTTCCTCAGTTACCTTTGAAGGGGGTTCTCGACTCGTGAAGATAGGGGAAGAAGTTTTCAAAAATGCCAGCATACCAACCCTTACCATTCCTGCGAGCGTGGAGCGGCTCGGAAGCGCTTGTTTTGAAGGTTGCCAATCCCTTTTCTCTGTTACCTTCGAAAACGGATCTCAACTCGAGAGCATTGTAGGTAGGGTTTTCTTCGGTTCTGGTATACGGAGCATTCTCGTGCCTGCGAGTGTAAAGTGGGTTGGGGAATCTTGCTTCGAAGGTTGCCAATCCCTTGATTCAGTCACCTTTGAGAATGGGATACAACTCAAGAGCCTTGGGAAAAGGGCCTTCTTTGATTCTAGCATACCGACCTTTACCGTTCCTGCGAGTGTAGAGTGGATCGGGGTAGAATGCTTTTCTGGGTGCCGACGTCTTTCTTCGGTTGTCATTGAGGCTCATTCTCAACTCCAAACAATCGAAACAGGAGCCTTCTCTGAGTGTCTTTCGATACAGAAGATTGTTCTCCCGAATGGGGAGGAATGCTCCGTTTCGCAGCTTGAGCAAGGTTGGGGTAGCTGCCTATCCGAGCTGGACGTTGAGTTTTAGAACAGCCCTCTCTCTTTCTGGCGTTTCTATTGCACCATGTTGACTATTCTGGGCACCTATTCTACGGATCATCCGTAAATAGTAACAGGGATGGCCGACGATGAAGAAATGGGTTTCAAGTATGATTATTGCTTGTGTGTTGGGAGTGCTGGGCGCGCTTCCTAAGGCAGGAGCGATGGAGTTGTGCCCAGACGAGATTGCTATGACGGACGGCGCATTATCTCCACAGGAGAAGGGGAGTGTTGTCTTTCAGGTCTTTCGTGTTAACTTGCTGTCGGAAGTGCCTCGGGGACTCAGCCCCAGTTACTGTATGGGCCTGCGGTCCGTTTGTATTCCCATAGATGTGTTGACGCTCCCTGTAAGGTGTTTTGCAGGTCATGCTCTTCTTTCTGCTCTCACCTTTGGAGGGGATTCTGGGCTTGAGAGGATAAGAGTGAGCGCTTTTAGGCACTGCTCCAGCTTGTCATCCATTTGTATCCCCGCAAGCGTGAGGATACTGGGGCGGAATTGTTTTTCCCATTGCACATCGCTTTTCTCTGTCACCTTGGAGCAGGGTTCTCGTCTTGAGAGAGTAGGAGAGAGCGCTTTTGAGAACTGCTCCAACTTGCAATCCACTTGGATTCCCGAAGGCATGGAAATACCCAATGTAAGGTATCTTCCAAGATGCCCCCTTCTTGTTCTAGTCACCCTCGAAACGCAATCTTTGATCATGGTGATAAGGCACGATTGGACGCCGTTCTGATCTGCCGCCCATCTCGGTCCCCGAGACCGTGGAGAGACTGTTGGGGCGAGAGCAACCTGATTTGAGCGAAGTGCCTGCTGGCGTTTCGTCATCGCACCCTTATAAAGGGGAAGATCGGCCCCTCTTTTGGTAAAAGATACTCTCCCTCGGAGGGTTTGTCTCCTTTCCCCGGCGTTTTTATTACACCATATTGACTATCCTAGGCGCCTATTCTACAGATCATCTGCAAACGGCAACAGGGAGGGCCAACCATGAAGAAATGGACTTTGAGTACGATCACTGCATGTGTGTTGGGGATGCTGAGTGTGCTTCCCAAGGTAGAGGCGATGGAGCCACGCCCAGGCGAAACAATGCAGTGGCCGCCGGAAGAACCTTCTAGTTGGCCTCTCTTCAGGGCAAGGATTGCTTGTGATGGGCAGCGTATTATCTTCACGGGAGAGGGAAATGTTGTCTTTCAGGTCTTTCTCGTTGACTTACTGCCGGAAGTGCCTCGGGGACTCAGCCCCAGTATG
Source organism: Holosporales bacterium (assembly GCA_031266655.1). Lineage (GTDB taxonomy): Bacteria > Pseudomonadota > Alphaproteobacteria > UBA3830 > JAIRMZ01 > JAIRMZ01. The sequence continues at coordinate 10,804 of JAISAP010000046.1, forward strand.
AGCCTGCGGTCCGTTTGTATTCCCATAGATGTGTTGACGCTCACTGCAAGGTATTTTGCAGATTGTGGCTCTCTTTTTTCTGTGAGCTTTGAGAGTGGTTCTTGCCTAACAATGGTAGGAGAGAGCGCTTTTAGGCACTGCTCCAGCTTGTCAGCCATTTGCATTCCCGCAAGCGTGAGGATACTTGGACGGAATTGTTTCTCCCATTGCACATCGCTTTTCTCTGTCACCCTTGAGCAGGGTTCTCGTCTTGAGAGAGTAGGGGAAAGCGCTTTTGAGCACTGCTCCAGCTTGTCATCCATTTGCATCCCAAGAAGCGTGTTGACCCTCTATCCAGGGTGTTTTGCAGATTGTGGCTCTCTTTTTTCTGTGAACTTTGAGAGGGGTTCTCGCCTAACAATGGTAGGAGAGAGCGCTTTTGAGCGCTGCTCCAGCCTGCAATCCGTTTGTATTCCTGCAAGTGTGGAACTGCTCGATGCAAGGTGTTTTTCCAATTGCTGTTCTCTTATTCAAGTCACCTTCGAAGCGGGATCTCAGCTCGTGGTGGTAGAACGCGGCGCTTTTAGACGCTGTCCCGGTCTGCCGCTCATCTCGGTCCCCGAGACCGCGGAGAGACTGGGGAGATTTCTCATTGATCACGAAGGATCTCCCCCTGAGACCGGTTCTCAGCTCCAAACGAAGGAGGAAGTCGTTGCTGGAGACAGTCAGGAGCAAAGGATGGATCTTCAGTGGTGAAGAAAGATCCCGTTTCGCGGTTCAATGAAGGCTGAGGCGAGGGAGCCACCTGATGTGAGCTAGGGTCCACTGGCGTCTCTTCGTTGCGTCCTCATGGAGAGGAACATCGGCTTCTCTTTTGGCAAAAGGCATTCGGCTCAGAAGAGCCCGCCCCCTCTTCCCGGAGTTTTGATTTTACTACGTTGATTACTTTGAAAGTCTGTTCTACGCACTGTACGTAAACAGTAATAAGGATAACAAGAATGGGGAAACAAAAGATTCTCGGTGCGCTTGCTGCGCTTGTTTGGGGGACGTTGAGTGTGCTGCCCAAAGCAGGGGCGATGCCTCCGTTCTGGGAGATATCCCCTGATAGGTTTGGCTTTTTCAGGGGAGTGGAAGCTCAGAGAGGAATGCTTGTGAAGGCTCCGACCATTCTGGACAGTGAGGGAAGAGTGGGTCGCCGCTTTAGTCCTCAATGGCGACGTTTCTGCGTTTCTGCACAGGTAGTGGTCGTTGCTGAAAAATGTTTTTCAGACTGTGAGTTTTCTGCCTTCGTTGCCTTTGAAAGGGGTTCTCAACTTGAGAGGATAGAGGGGAGTGCTTTTGGGTGCCACACGGGCCTTCAATCTATCTGCATCCCAGCGAGTGTGGAGGAGCTTGGAGAAAAGTGTTTCTCCAATTGCTGGTCTCTTTTCTCGGTTACCTTTGAAAGGGGTTCCCGCCTCACCACGATCGCAAGCAGCGCTTTTGATGGCTGCTCCCACCTGCCATTCCTTGTCATTCCCGCAAGCGTGTTGGCGCTGGAGAATCGCTGTCTCAGCAGGTGCTATTCCCTAGTCTGCGTCACCTTTGAAAGGGGTTCTAAGCTTAAGAAGATAGGAGAGAGCGCTTTTGAGTACTGCTCCCACCTGCCATTCATTTGTATTCCCGCTGGTGTGAAGGCGCTGGAGGATCACTGCTTCAGCATGTGCCATTCCCTACGCCTCGTTACCTTTGGTAAGGATTCTCAACTCCGGAAGGTTGGAGCGGAGGCGTTCTCCTGCGCAGGTTCGATCTGCGTTTGTCTTCCATGTAAGTGATCTGGGCACGGTCTCCATTTAAGTACTCTTTCCCCGAAGTGTTCTTTGGAAATGAGGAAGCAAACGATTGTGATGGTACTCGTGGAGGCACTAACCTAAAAACTGTTACAATCCCCAGACTATGGAGTGCTCTCACCTTTCTGCTTTGCAGACTGCCGGCTTCTTTCCTCCGTTACCTTCGAACAAGGTTCTCGTCTCCAAACCATTGGGTCTCACGCTTTTTCGGAGTGCATTAGCTTACAATCCATCGTTATCCCCAAGAGCGTTGAAGATCTGGGAGAGAGTTGTTTCTTCCAGTGCCGTCTCTCTTCCGTTTCCTTCGAACAGGGTTCTTGTCTCCAAACCATTGGGTCTCACGCTTTTTCGGAGTGCATCAGCTTGCGATCCATCGTTATCCCCAAGGGCGTCGAAGAACTAGGGGAGGGGTGTTTCGTGCTGTGTTCCGCTCTCACCTCCGTTACCTTCGAGCGGGGTTCGCGGCTCCGACGCCTTCCACAAGGAACTTTCGCCAATTGCTCTCAGCAACTACAGGTCATCCTGCATCCAGATGGGAAGAGCCTCTCCCTCCAGCAGCTTGCACAAGGCTGGCAGCGCTAATCCAAGCTGGACGTTGAGTGCGAGAGCATCCATCTCTCTTCCTTCTCAGCGTTTTTACTTTACCCTATTGACTATTTTGAAAACCTGCTCTACATACTACATGTCAACGGTAATAAGGATAATAAGAATGAAAACACACAAGATTTTGGGCGCGATTGCTGCGTTTGTGTGTGGAGTACTGGGTGCGCTTCCTGAGGTAAGGGCGATGCGGCTATCCCAAGCGGATATCGTGTTGCCGATGGAAGGGGACTCTAGTGAGTCTGTTTTTTCCAGGAACGTGCTCGCTCTCGATGGGCGCCTTGTCTCTAGGGAAGGCGGCACTGTCTTGCGTGGGACGGCAGTTCAGAGCCTCGATTGGCTGAAGAACCTACACTTCGTTTGTATTCCCGCAAGCGTGAGGACTCTCGGGGCAGAGTGTTTCTCAGGTTGCCAACCTCTTATCTCGATTGCCTTTGAAGGTGGTTCTCGCCTAGCGAAGATAGGGGAAAGGGCTTTTGAGGACTGTCCCAGCTTGCAGTCCATTTGCTTCCCCGCAAGCGTAAAGATACTGGGACGGTATTGTTTTAAAGGGTGTCATCTCACTTCCATTACTTTCGAACAGGGTTCTCAAATCCAAACCATGGAAGGAGCTTTTTCTCAATCCAGTGTGCAATCTTTTGTTGTTCCTAGAGGTGTAACAGTACTTGGGGGGGATTGTTTTTTCCATTGCGAATCCCTGATATCCGTCGCTTTCGAGCCGGGTTCTCGACTTTGGGGGATAGGGCGGTGCGTTTTTTATGGTTCCAGTTTGCGAGCTATACACATCCCTGCGAGCGTAATAGAACTGGGAGAAAACTGTTTCTCCATGTGCAAATCTCTTGACTTGATCACCTTTGAACAGGGTTCTCGCCCTGTGAAAATAAGGGACGGCGCTTTTTCTGATTCCGGTTTGCGCTCTTTTATGGTTCTTTCGAATGTGGCGCCGCTTGGAAAACGCTGTTTTTCCATGTGCAAAACTCTCTCTTTTGTTACCTTTGAATCTGGTTCTCGACTCACAGAGATAAGCAAGGAGACTTTCCAGTTTTCCAGTTTGCAGTCTCTTTGCATTCCCTCGAGCGTGGAGAGGCTCGGGGAGTTTTGTTTTTGCCATTGCCAATTCCTTTCCTCCGTTACCTTTGAGCGGGATTCTCGGCTTCGAGATATAGAGCGAGGAGCTTTTCTTGATTCTGGTTTGAGCTTTTTCGTTATTCCTCAGCACGTAGTGACACTCGGGCAAAAGTGTTTTTCAGACTGCCACTCTCTTTCTGCTGTCACTTTTGAGGAGGGTTGTCAACTCCGAGAAATAGGGGAAAGCGCTTTTGCTAACTCCGATTTGCGGTCTTTTATTGTTCCGGGGAGTGTCACGAGTCTTGGAAGACTGTGTTTTTCCGATTGCCACTCTCTTTCCTCCGTTACCTTCGAAGGCGGTTCTCGACTTAGGAAACTTGAAGATAGTTGCTTCAGAGACTGCCAATCTCTTTCCTCGGTCACCTTTGAGGCTGGCTCTTCACTACAAAAAATAGGGGGATGGACCTTTGTTGGTTCCGATCTGAGATCCATTGTTGTCCCAGAGAATGTCGTGGAGCTTGAAGATCATTGCTTCTCCCGTTGCCACTCTCTTTCCTCGGTTACCTTTGAGGCTGGTTCTTTACTGGAGAAAATCGGGAGATACACCTTCGCTTACTCCAGTTTGACATCTATTATACTTCCCCCAAGCGTACAAGAGCTGGGAGATGGATGCTTTGCAGAGTGCGCGTTCCTTGAGCTTGTTACCGTCACACAGGGTTCTCAACTCCAGGTCATGAAGAAGGGAGTTTTTGAGAACAGTCCCCTGGTGCAAGTCGTTCTTCCGGATGGAAAAGTCCTCTCTGCAGAGCAGCTTAAGCAGAACTTGACGATTGCCCCTCCTCCAGTTTGAGGAAACTGGAGTGGACGGAGCCCCCCTCTTAGACCAACTCCACAAGAATGGCTCTCACCGTAGAAAGTGTCTTCTGCAGAGAATTGTGATTATAGTCGCTTGCAAGGATACAAGGGAAGAATATGGGTGGGATCTCTCAGCAATCAGAGCTGCTGCTTGCGCGCATATGCCATGACTTGTCCGCCCCCATCGGGGCCATGGGGATGGTCGCCAGCACCTTGTCGGGCGATCCGGAGGCCTTCCGCATTCTTTCAGAGTCGCAGCAGCGCCTTGTCGCGCGCCTGAAGCTGTTTCGCTTGCTTTCCATCGATACAGACGCCTGCCCAGAATTCTCCTTCGAAAAGGTGAAGGATGTCCTCACAGAGTGCTGCCTATGTGAAAAAGTCACGTTTCTGACGCGAGACCTGTCGGGGGTCCTGGAGACACCCAGGATAAAGTTCCTGATTTCCGCTGCCGCCATTCTCCTCCCCGCCCTTGTCCGTGGAGGGCATATGGTCTTTGAGGCGCAAGAAGGCGAGGGCCGTCTCTGCTGCTCAGGACAAGGGGGACGCATTTATTTGCAAGAAGAGGTCATCTCTTGGTTCTCCGGAACGAAGACTCCCTCGTCGCAGACCATTTTCTGCTCTTTGATAGAAAGTTTTGCGCAAGCATGCGGGGGCAGCGTTCGACTAGTACAAACCTCGGAGAAAGCCACCCTTTTCCTGGACACCAAGACGGAAGTTCTTTAAAAAAGCGGTTGAAGAGGCGGTCGTAGCTCAGTTGGATAGAGCGAGAGATTCCTAATCTCTAGGTCGTGGGTTCAAATCCCTCCGATCGCACCACTTTTCTCTCAAAAAGGGCCAAGAAGAAGCCGTTCGTAGAGTGCTGAGCGGGTGTTAAGAACAGGAAGGGGCCTGGAGCGATACAGGGAGAGGAAAACGCTTGCTGCCAAAAGGGGGCGACCTCTTGCAGCACGAAGTCCGAGTGCGTGCGCAAAAAGTGCTCCACCTGATTCTCGTTTTCTGTTTTCCACAAAGAGCAAGTGATGTACGCAAGCAATCCGCCAGGGCGCACCAACGTGGAAGCCGAGTGCAAAATTTCTTGCTGCTTCTGGCACGTTTCTTGGAGGCCAGCGGGAGTCAGCCGTCTCTTAGCATCGGGATTGCGACGCCAGGTTCCCGTTCCCGAGCAAGGCACATCCACAACCACCAGATCTCCCTGTTTTTGATGCTGCTCGACCCATTGCGGCGATTGCGAGAGGTCTACCATCCGCACCTTCGAGGCTCCTGCCCTCCGGAGGCGTAAACGTGCACGTTCCAGACGCTGGGACGAAACATCCACCGCGTACAAGACCCCACGGTTTTGCAGGCGGTGTGCCAGAACTAGGGTCTTGCCACCGGCTCCTGCGCAGTAGTCCACGACGGTTGCTCCGGGAGACACTGGGAGTAAGAGAGACACCAGCTGCGCTCCTTCCTCTTGGATTTCCATCTGTCCGCTTCTCAATAGAAGATGACCAGCGCTTAGGCGCACCCCTGGAGCGAGCCGTACGCCCCAAGGAGAATAGGGGGTCAGCGTTGCAGAAATCCCCTCTTCGGAGAGCATGCGCAACACTTCTTGGCGCGTAATCTTGCCTGGATGCACGCGTAAATCGACGGGAGCAGGATTCTGGAGTGCCGCCACCTCTTCCGGCCATCGCGTGCCAAAGGTTTCTTCGAACAAAGTGCGACACCAAGCTGGGCAATTTTCTTGTTGCAGAGCGTCCAAACGCGAAGATCCGGGAAGCAGGCGTTCTGTGAGCCAACGCTGCTCCTCGGGTGTCGGAGTGAGGTTCTCAAGGGTTGCTTCCCGGACCCCAACAGCGCTCACGATCAGAAGCCGTGCTAAGGGCGCAGGGGGTGCCTGCGTCTGCTGGCATAGGGCTTCCAAAGCCCCTTGCTGGCGGATGACAAAATAGAGAAACTCAGCAAGAGAGCGCCGATCTGTCGCCCCGAGAAACCGGTGTTTCCTGAAAAAATGCGCTAAAAAAGAATCAAGAGGAGAGGATGCGGCGAGGAAAGAGGTCAGCACCTCTTCTGCTAGGGAGTAGTACGACTCTTTTTTCACCTTGCACGGACTCAACACAGAATTTTGGTGGGTGATGACGGGATTGAACCGCCGACCCTCTCGGTGTAAACGAGATGCTCTCCCCCTGAGCTAATCACCCTCCACGCCTTCCTGTAACAAGAAATCCAGGACCATGCAATGTCCCTCGGCACATTTTACCTTAGGGGATTTTTAATATTTACCCGTTACAGTGGACCTTATGAAATTCAAGGATGGCGAGAAGCTTTAATGGTCAAGAGGAACGAAAACCCCCAGGAGCTCATCCAGCGGCTGCAAAAGGCAAAAGAGCGGCTTACGAGAAAAGTGGCCAAAATGCAGCATGCGAGCGAGCGCAAGGACACTTATATCTCCAGCATGACGCACGAGCTGAGGACGCCTCTTAACGCCATTATTGGGTATTCGGAGATGCTCCAGGAGGAGGTGACGGAATCCGGCAATCTCGATTGGAGCGAGGATGTCCGGAAGATCCACGTTGCGGGTGTGCATTTGCTAGGGGTAGTCAACAACATCCTGGATCTTTCAAAAATTGAAGCGGGAAAGACGTCTATATTTGTTGAGCCTTTTGACATTAATGTAATGCTGGATGACATCAAGGATATTGCCAGCACGCTGATGGAAAAGAAAAGCAACACCTTTGTGATGGATGTGCCCGCAAAGCTAGGGACCATGGTCTCGGACCTCACAAAAGTGCGCCAAAGCTTGCTCAACTTTCTCAGCAATGCTGCCAAATTTACAGAAAATGGGACGATCACCCTGTGTTGCCGGCGTTCGCAGGACAAAGAGTGGGTCCATTTCGACGTCAAGGATAACGGAATCGGCATGACTCCTGGGCAGATTAAGCTCCTCTTCCGCCCCTTCCAGCAAGCAGAAGCATCGACAAGCAAGAAATTCGGAGGGACCGGTCTCGGTCTGACGATTACCAAGAAATTCTGCGAGATCCTGGGAGGAGGTGTTTCCGTCCAGTCCGAGTCGGGGAAGGGTTCTACTTTCGCCATCAAGCTGCCTGCAGAGACGCAGGGAACCGATACCGCACAAGCTTCCTGAACCTTCAGGTCCCTCTCCTTTGGAAGAGCTCTCAAGCAGAGGAAGGGCCGTTCCACGCGATCCAAGTTTTTGATAACACGCGTTTTTACTTTCTTTATCCTTGGGACATGCTGTTTATAGGATGGGCTCCATCAGTGATAAAGGGATCAGCCATGGAAAAAAGGAGGATTTTAAGCGCAATTTCTCTGCTGGTTTGGGGCATACTCACTACACCCTTCCAGGCTGAGGCAGTACAGCAAGACTCGAGGGAGTTCTTAGGTGCATCCGATATCCATTTCAGAGGAGTGATCGTTCGTGATGGAAACCCTCAAACGCTTTTGGAACTGAGAGCCAGTTCTGGCGCACAGACGACGGAGGAGACGGACTCTTCCGCGCATCCTCGCCTTGTCGTTCCCGCAAGTGTGGAGGCGATCAGGGAAAGGTATTTCGCAGGATACCCATCCCTCTTCTATATTGCCTTCGAGGCCGGTTCTCACCTCGAGTGTGTAGAGGCAAGAGCGTTCTCAGCTTCTAAAGTGCGATCTCTTGCTCTTCCCAGGGGTGTGCCCGTGCTGAGCGCAGAATGCTTTCGAAACTGTAGATCCCTTGTCTCTGTTACCTTCGAGAAGGGTTCTCATCTCAGAGCAATGGAAGAGGATGTTTTCTATCGTTCCACCCTACGGTCCCTTGTTATTCCTGCAAGCGTGGAGGCGCTTGGCGCTTGGTGTTGCGCGGACTGCCCGCTCACTCTTGTCGTTTTTGACCCTCATTCTCGACTAGAAAGCATAGGATCGAGAGCGTTCGCCGGGTCTAGCGTACAATCTCTCATGATCCCCGCGAGCGTGACGGTCGTTGAGGCGGAGTGTTTTGCAGACTGCCCATTGCTGACCTCCTGCGCCTTTGAGGAAGGTTCTCGACTCAGTACCTTCGGGGAGGAAGCGTTGGCCAACACAGCCCTAGAGTGCGTTGATTTCCCAGAGGGAGTAGAGTTTAGCGTTTGTATATTGAGTGGTTCTAGCGTTAGGGCAATAGACGTTGGGGGTGCACCAGTAAGCTTTTTCTGCGGTCTCTATGCGGGTACTTACATCCTACAAGAGCTCATGGTTCCTCGAACCATCGAAGGGCTTATAGATTCCTGTTTTGAGCGGTGCAGTACTCTACACTCCGTTACCTTTGAAGCTGGCTCCCAACTCCAGGGGATTGGAAAGAAGGCTTTCGCTTATTCTATCTTGCGATCTCTCGTCCTTCCCGCACCTGTGAAGGTGTTGGGAGAAGCGTGCTTCTCAAACTGTCGATGCCTTACCTCCGTTCTCTTTGAAATTGGCTCTTCGCTAGCATCTGTTGGAGACAGAGTGTTTGCCTGGACCAGTTTAGAGAACATCTATCTCCCAGAAGGAGTAAATTATGGAATTCGTATATTCAGTAGTTCTAGCATTAGGGAAATATACGTTGGGGGTGTACCAGCAAGTCTTTTCTGCGGTCTCCATGCAGGTACGTGCATCCCGAGAGCTGTGGAGGTCCCTCAAGACGTGACAATGCTCAAGAGCTCCTGCTTCGAGTTATGTCACATGCTCCATACCTTAACCTTCGCAGCCAATACTCAGCTCCAGAAGATAGGAATGCACGCCTGCATGTATTCTGGCATACGATCCCTGGCTATTCCCAAGAGTGTGATAGCGCTTGACACTAGGTGTTTTGCGAGTTGTCAACGCCTTCTCTGCGTCACCTTCGAAGCCCACTCTCAACTCCAAAAAATTGGGGAGGGGGCGTTTGCTGGTTCCGCCCTACGATCCATTGTTATCCCTGCAAGTGTTGGGATGCTCGACAAATATTGTTTCGGAGATTGTGGATCGTTGATGCGCGTTACCTTTGCAGCCCACTCTCGGCTTCAAGAAATTGGGGAGGGGGCGTTTGCTGGCTCCGCCCTACGATCCATTGTTATCCCCGCAGGTGTAGGGATGCTCGGCAAACAGTGTTTCGGAGATTGTGGATCGTTGATGCGCGTCACCTTCGAAGCCCACTCTCGGCTTCAAGAAATTGGAGAGGGTGTGTTTGCTGGCTCCGGCATACAATCCCTTGTCGTTCCTGCAGGTGTAGAGATGCTCGGCAAACAGTGTTTCGGAGATTGCGGATCGTTGATGCGCGTTACCTTCGAAGCCCACTCTCGGCTTCAAGAAATTGGGGAGGGGGCGTTTGCTGGTTCCGCCCTACGATCCATTGTTATCCCTGCAAGCGTAGAGATAGTGAGGGAACGGTGTTTTGTACGGTGCCGGTTCCTCGGTCCTATCACCCTTGAGAAAGGTTCTCGCCTTCGAAGAGCGAGAGGCCCGTGTCTCTAGACCCTCCAATGCAGGCTATTTCCTTAGGGAGGAGCGGCCCTACTGCGCAGCCTCAGGAGGGATGAACGCTCTCTCTTTACTTACTGCTGGATGCGCGTATTGACTATACCAAAAATCTATTTTACACTACATGCACAGTTGACGGAGTCACGAACCATGAAAAAACAAAAAATTTTAAGCGCAGTTTCTGCACTTGCTCTGGGAATGTTGAGCATCTTTTCCGAAACCAATGCGATGTCTTCGAACGAGGGGCGGTTTGAAGAAGAGGAGGAAGCTCTTATAGGATCGCCCTGGTTTCTGGAATTACCCGTTAATGGGTTTCTCGCTCTCAGGTCGGCAACCGCTCATGCAGGGGTGTTTGAGCCGTCTCCGACCATCGTGGATAGAGCCTTTGTTTTATATCTGCAAGGGACAGACGTTGAGCTGCGGAGCTTCGTTATTCCCGCACACGTGGAGACTCTTGAGCAAAGATGCTTCTGGAATTACCAGCACCGGTCTCCTTTCTTCGTTGCCTTCGCAGCTAATCCACAACTCAAGAGCATGGGGGAGGGAGTTTTTGCTGAATCTGGTTTGTTCCATATCACCATTCCGGCAGGCATAGGGGAGGTTAGCGCAGCGTGTTTTGTTGATTGCCCCTTGAGTTCCATTACCTTTGCGGCCGGTTCTCGAATCACGAGAATAAACCCAGATGCTTTTGAGGGTTCCAACTTGCAATTCTTTTTTGTTGTTTCAAGTGTGGAAGAGATCGGTGTACAGAGTTTCTACAGCTGCCAATCTCTTCGATGTGTTATGTTCGGAGAGGGGTGTCAACTTCAAGTGATACACGAGAGGACCTTTAGTTACTGCTCTGCCTTGCAATCCATCACTATTCCCGCGAGTGTGCAGGAGCTTAGAGAAAAATGTTTTGAAACTTGCTCGTCTCTTGGCTCTGTACTCTTCGAGAGTGGCTCTCAGCTTTCTGCGATTGGAAGGAAAGCCTTTAATCACTCTGCCGTGCAAGCCATCGTTATTCCCGCGAGTGTGGAGATACTGGGAGATGGGTGTTTTGCCAATTGCAGCCATCTTTCCTCTGTTACCTTTGAGGACGGTTCTCAACTTGTGAAGGTAGGAGCAAAAGCTTTCTGTCGCTCTGCCTTGCAAGGCTTCACTGTCCCTGCAAGCGTAACGATACTGGGTGAAAGGTGTTTTGCTGATTGTACGGACCTTTCTCGGGTTATCTTTGCACAAAAGTTTCGACCCCAAGAGATTGGGAAGGATACGGTTGCTGGAAGTCCTCAGGTGCGGCTCATCGTCAAAACAGGAGCCAGCACAGGAAGGAACTGGCCCGTCGACAAGTTCAATCAAGGCCTGCGTCGCGCTCCCTCCTCTTAGGGGAGGTAAAGGGTGAAAGCGCCTCGTTACGATCCCTGTGGGGACCGTTTCGTTCATGCTTCCTGCCGCCCAAAAAGGGTTCCATATACGGCAAAGGTCCTGCCTATCGGGAACCCTTCTTTGCTTCTACCCTGAAGATGCGGCAGGTCGGCCAGTAAATTCTCCTAAGAAGGCGCAAATAAAGTGAGGAAATAGTCCCTTTAAGACTTCCTGTTAAGAAAACGCTCAACTGAAGTCCGCCTCTCTTACACGTACGTAATCTTACGGTTTAAAAAGGGCTATTGTTTCGGCAATGGGAGGGCCATTTCCAAACCGGCGCATTTCTTCAAAGCCAGAGGAAGATTTTCTGTAAATTCCTCCGTGGACAGGTGTTCCTGCATCTTGATTGGATCCTACGATGAGAAAGCCGTTATCAAAAAGAGCCGCATGCATGGAACGCAGAGCGCGTAAAAACTCTTCTTTCGTAAAATAGGAAAGGTTGAGAAGGTTCATAGCTCGAATAACATGACTCGAACGCTTGAGAGGGCGAAGGATACTTTGCTCCTCTAGGAAGAAGTGTTTGTCTTCAGAAGACAAGCGTAATGCCTCAGGACAGAAAAGAAAAATTTCTTGCGAGTCCGATAATTTACCGAGATGGTAATTCATCAAGAGGCGCTTGGCGGGAAAGTGCAGAGCATACCAGCTCATCAGTGCATTGAAGGGATACCTCTTCCTGAAGGCTCCGGACTAGCATCTTTTTCGTCACTTGACCAGATTAGTTAGCAAACTGAGGAGATTCTCACCCCTGTTGCTGTACCGGAACTCACACTCCTTCAAGTGCAAAAGGAAGACATCGCCTCTTAAGCCGTTGAACTTAGCACAACGCCTCTCCGTGCAGCTCCAAAAGGCCTCAACAACGTAGCTCTTGCCTCTAGCAAACTCATTCTTACCCTGAAAGGCTCGGTAAGGATCCACCCCATTCACAACAAGCCCTTCATAGGTTCCCCAGCCATCTGTGTGAACCGTAGATCCCTCTAGAATCTTCCCTTGGGTAATAGGCATTAACTCTTCTCTTGAGCAATTCGGAACCATGCCAACAAACAACTTGCCCCTCTCTCTTTAACAAGCCAAAGACCAGAGTCTTTCCTGCTGCTCCACGACCTCTCTTGCCCCGACCTCTCTTCGCTCCAAAAGACCTCTCATCCAGCTCAAAGACACCAAAATCCCGAGAATCCTCCGCAAAACTCTGCTGCACGATCAGCTCTCGAAAGTACTTGTAATGCGAGTTAATCGTGTTTCGATTTATTTCTAACAACTTGCTCGCAGAACTTGCCGACATGTCCTCACAGAAACATGCAAGAATTCCATGTTTCTTGTAAGCTCCTAACCGACTGAACTTCAACATGTCTTACCCTACCTAACATCATTTTGCTAGGAGAGAGCCAAATACAAAAGACCTGTAAACCACCTCCAGCAGACGGTCTGTTGCGGCGTTTAAGACAACCTGGATACCCCCGGACTTGACAGTTCTTAAACACACGCCGTAGTCGGATGCGCAATAAAGGATGTTCGGAAACCGCGATCGAAGGCGCTTGAAAAAATCGCAGGACGTACGACCATCGCTTACACCAACATCTTGAATCACTAACGGATCTTCTGTCGAAAAACGTTCCTTAAGATAAGAAAGGCGTCCACTTCTTCGTCAAAAGCGTCAAAGCGTGCTGCATACGTCCGTTTAAAAGCGCCACGATCATCCGTAAAATGGAACAGAATGCGCTCGGCAAGACAATCGGCATCGGGTTCGTTGATGACCGAGGGATACAAGGAGATCGATGCAAGCTTGGATCGCCCCCAACGAGAACGAAACCCCTTGTTGCGTAGAGCCTCAACGCTTGTGATTCCCGTCTTCAGCATCCCCCTTGCACTCCCACAACAGCAGGCGTGCCGGAAACTGCGTCTGGGCCAGAATGCCGAGAAGAAGGCGCTTTCACCATCAATTCAGCACCCCATACTAAGGCTGCCTGCCTGCCGAAGAAGTGACCCATCTTGCCTCAGTTCGTACTCACGTGCTCTGAAACCGTAAAAGCATCTCAAACCTTCCCTACGCCACAAGAACACTAGCACATGATGCTCGCGCGTCTCGGAGACCTCACCTTGCTCCAGGCTATCCCTCTTCCTCCTCGAAAGAGCTTTCTTTCGCGAGGACCACCTCCTCTACACTCTCATCGGACAGGTCGTCGCTCGTGTTCTCCAAGACATCCGCCTCCTCCGAGGCAGCTGCGGGCTCTCCACCATCCAAATCCAACCCCTCCTCAAAGGCCGCGGGAACTTCCACCCCCTTTTTCGTGCGTCGTTTCAGGAGAGACTCTGGATCGAACTCTTCCCCGCATTTGGGGCAGATAATAGGGCTCCTCTGCAGGTCGTAGAAGCGCGCACCGCAGGGCGGGCACACGCGCCGCCGTCCCCATTCTAGTTTTGCTACCATTGGTTCCTCTCGATTAGCATTTTCCTACTTGCGAAAACGTGAGATCAATGTTCGTCGCACGTCCAAAAATAGAGATGGAAACCTTCAATTTGGACTTGTCCGAAGAGACTTCCTCTACCGTTCCCTGGAAGGTCGCAAACGGCCCTTCCATGACACGCACCATTTCTCCCACGTGGTACAGATCTCCCTGCTGCTCAGAGAGCGTCTTGTTCACCACACTTTGCCGAATATTTTCCACTTCTCGCAGCGATATAGGGGCGGGCTTCCCCTGGGCCCCCAGAATGGTCGCCACACGCGGGATGGATCGGATTAAGTGCCAAAGCTCGTCGGTAAGTTGCATTTCGATGAGGATATAGCCTGGGAAATATTGCCGTTCCCGCGTCACTTTCGCCCCACGGCTTAGTTCCGTGACCTCCTCAGAAGGAATCAGGACCTCTCCTAGCTGAGACTGTAACCCCTCTTTCGCGACCTTCTCCTTGATTTGCTCCGCGACCTTTTTCTCGAGACCCGCGTAGACGTTGAGGACATACCAATGATGCGACGCCATGCTACATTCCTAGCAATTTCTGGAAGAGCTTGTAGATCAGTGTGTCCGTCAGGATGAAGTACAGAGCAGCACTGATCACGAAAACAACGACAGAGACCGTCGTCCACAGCGTCTCTTCCTTCTTCGGCCAGACCACGCGCCCCATTTCCTGCCGCACATCGTTGAAAAACGCCCCAATCTTCATGTCCATTCCCCTTTCACTTCGCCCTGCTCTGGCAGGGGCGGCGGGACTCGAACCCACAACCAACGGTTTTGGAGACCGCTACTCTACCAATTGAGCTACACCCCTATGCAGGCGCGCCCATTCTTGCATAACCAAGACCCAGGGTAAAAGGGCGTGCGCAGAGAATCAACCCTTTGCACTCGAGACAAGGCACCTTCTGCAAGGCTGCAAGGATTTGGTTTTTTCCTCCCTTTGTGTTATCTTGTTCTAATGTGCTGATACAGGAGTACAAATGAGACAGAAAAATTCGCGAGATTTGTACGCGGCCATGGCCCTACTGACATCGGCCAAAGAGGTGGAGGACTTCCTGACCGATCTCTGCACGCCAGCGGAAATCAAAGCTTTTTCTGAGCGATGGAGGGTATGCCAGATTTTGGATCGTGACGATTGCTCTTACAGAGACATCCGCAAAAACACGGGAGTCAGTTTGGCGACGATCAGCCGTGTTGCGCGCTTCTTGAAACATGAAAAATACGGAGGATACAGAAAAATGTTGGAAAAAATAGCACAAATGGAGAGAAAGTCATGAAAAAGTTCCTTGCAATGAGCCTTTGCGCCTCCCTGGCCCTTCTAGAGGCGCAGGCAAAGCCGAGCATGCGTGTGAAAATTTGCAAAGCTGTGGAACACGCAGCCCTTAACTCTTCCGCCGCCGGCGTAGCAGATTTTCTCAAGCAGAAAGGGGCCGAACAGGGGATCTCTTACGATGTGAGCGTTGACACGTGCCAAGGCAACATGGCGCTAGCCTCCCAAATCATGGAGAAGGTTGCAGGTGAGAAGGTCGATGTGGTCGTCACCATTGGCACCCTACCGTCGCAATGCGCTTACAGGCTGGCGAAAAAAGGAAAGCTGAAGGCCGTTGTCTTTGTCTCAGTCACCAATCCCGACGATGTTGCTAGGGCACTTCCTCACGCAAACGTCACGGGCGTCTCGAACTTCGTTCCTCTCGAGCCCCAGATAGAGCTCTTCAAGAAGATTCAACCCGGGATCAAGACGCTGGGCGTCCTCTACAACCCCGGAGAGCCCAATTCTGTCGCCATCGTAGAGCGATTACGCCCCGTGTGTGAGAAAATGGGTGTCGTTCTCAAGCTGCAAGCGATCCCACGTGCTTCGGACATTCCTCAGGCGACAGAGCGCTTGGCGAAAGAGGCCGATGCGCTTTTCATCAGCAACGATAATCTCGCGCTGAGCGCTATTCCCAACATCGTCGCTCTTTGCTCAAAGCGGAAGGTCCCTGTCTATGTGAGCGATACGGACCAGGTCGCTCATGGATGCCTTGCCTCTCTCGGTCCCAATCAGTACGAAATTGGGCGCCAGGCAGGGAAAATGGTGGCGCAGATCGCGGAAGGAAAAAGCCCGAACACCATTCCGGTGGAATATGCGGAGACGCGGGAGCTACACGTGAACACAAAAGGTCCTATCGGGATTCCCGAATCGGTCCGAGCAGAAGCGCACAAGGTGCTCTGAGGAACCACCATGTTGGCTTGGGAAGAACTGCTTGTCGCCTTAGAAATCGGCCTGATCTATGGGATTTTGGCAATCGGGATCTATTTGACGTTTAGAGTCATCAATTTTCCCGACATGACCTGCGACGGAAGCTTCATTTTCGGGGCTGTCGTTTCCTCCGTCCTGATCCAATCCGGGAGCAACCCCGCGACCGCGCTGCTGCTTTCCCTGGTAGCAGGAGGCCTTGCCGGCTTCCTCACGGGAATCCTCTGCGTATGGCTGAAAATCGAGGATTTCCTCTCGGGAATCGTCATTGCCTTCATGCTGTACTCCGTCAACTTACGCGCGATGGGGTCTTGTCCCAACATCACCCTCGTTGACCAGACCACCTGCTTCAGCGCAGGCAATACGCTCTTGAGTATCTCCCTCGTTTCCGCAGGCCTCATCTTGCTGCTCTCCCTTTTTCTGCGTACAGATTGCGGCCTGGGGCTGAGAGCCGCGGGCCAAAATCCCTCGTTCGCTTCCGCCTGCGGGATCCCTGTGCGCGTGATGATCATCGGAGGGCTGGTCCTGAGTAACGCCCTCATCGGTCTATGTGGAGCGCTTTTTACGCAATACCAAGGATTTTGCGATATCTCGCAGGGGCCAGGAACTCTTGTCATTGGGTTGGCCTCTGTCATGATGGGAGAGAATTTTCTCAGCCGACTGCTCCCCAAGAAGGCCGCCCATGCCTCTCGCATTCCTGTTCTCCCCGCTCTCATAGCTTGTATCGGCGGATCAGTTGCTTACAGGATTTTTATCGCTTTTGCCTTGCATAGCGATTCCTTCGGAATGAAGACGCAGGATCTTAACCTGGTCACGGGCCTTTTGATCATTCTGGTGATGAAGACCAAGAGAACTACGCCATGAGGGAAGTGCTCACGCTTCAAAAAATTACCGTGAGGGATGTCCTGACAGACCTGAGCTTCACAGTGGGCGAGAGCGAGTGGGTGCTCGTCGTGGGAGACAACGGTGCCGGGAAAACGACGTTATTTAATACGATCTTGGGCAACATCCTGCCCGATAGGGGGAAGGTCCTGATAGAGGGGAGCGACGTCACGTCTCTTCCTCCGCACAGTCGAGCATCTGTGATGGCGCATGTTTTCCAGGATCCAACCGCCGGAACGGTGGGCCATATGACGATTCGGGAGAATCTGCGCCTGGCTTCTCGACGCGGGAAGAAGCGCTCTTACCTCCGGTTCCCCTCCCGCAAGCGCGATGAGGCTTACCGAGAGCAATTGAGTGCGTTGCGTATGAACCTGGAGGATCGCCTGGACGATTATGCGGGAGACCTTTCCGGAGGACAGCGACAAGCGCTGAGCATCGTCCTGTCTCTCTTGACGGAGTCTAAAATCTGGCTTCTCGACGAAATTACCGCTGCCCTTGACCAAAAAACCTCCGCCACCATCTTGGAAGTCGTTCGCAACACGCTTCGTCAGAGAAAACAGACTTGCCTTATGATCACACACAATCCCCAGCACATTGGGCAGTTGGGAGATCGCGTGCTGATCTTGAAGGACGGGAGAGTACACGAGCAAGACTTGCGGTAAGGCGCTCTCCCCGGGAATCTCTATTTATGGGGCTTCTGGTGATGGGAAGCTGCGGCAGCGGGATGAGGGTGGGGAGCCCCGGCAGCGGGACGGAACCTGCCATGAAAGGGGTGCTCTTGGTGAATCTGTTGGGCTTTGCCCATATGCTCCATCGCTGTTTTACGGTGTTCTGCCACATTTTCTGGGTGCATCCTATGCTGTTCTACAGCTTGACGATATCCTTCAAGTGCTGCGTGTTTGTTCTTTAAATTTTCTGCCCAGGGGTGCTTTGCTCCCTGAAGTTGACCGGTCTCTTTAGCATGAAAACTCTGCCCTGCCTTCCACTCAGACTCATCCCACGGATGGCGCGGTCCTGGATGTTTACCGCCTCCTCCAGGAGGACCGCCTGGTGGTCCGCCACGGCCTTTACCTCCTCTAGGACCCCCATGAGGCCCCCAGAGCGGCACAACCGGTTTGTCCGGAATCCTTGCCGCCGCTGCTCTTACCTCGCTGTGAAGCGTCCTCGCTTGATCCTCACATCTCTTCGCTGCATCCAGGTGGTGGAAAGATTCGTCATGTTTGCCCTGCTCATAAGCGATCGTGTGTTTTCGCATCTCTTCCTGGTATTCCCTTATTGCCCGGTAGTACTCAGATGTTTTGGTGCAGAGATCTTTTTTGGCGGGATCGCTCTCCTTCGCGGCAGCCTCCGCGTACGTTTGGGCGCGGTGTGTGTAGAAAGGCGCGTCCCATACAGCCCCCGGAGGGAGCTCAAGGTGTGTCGTGTGAGGCAACGGCTTTTTGCATTGGTGGGGACAACCTTTTCCTTTGGGAAGCGCGCCTCCGGGTGGCGGCGAAGGAGAAAGAGAACGTCGTCCCTTGCGCAGGTCAGGCCCTCCCGATACCGGAGAGGGAGAAGGAGAGCGCCGTTCCCTGTGCACGTTGGGGTTCCCCCGCGGATCTGTGGCATCCCTTCTGAACCGCCACAGATGGTGGGAAGAAGGAGCAGGACTAGCAGCGGGATTGTGTGGAGTGGGGACTGGGGACGGGACGTAAGGAGCTCTTGCTGCAGGAGAAGGAGCGCTTGCTACAGGAGGAAGAGGAGTGCTCGCAGCGGGAGAAGGAGTGCCAGAGGGGTTGCCTGCTGGAGCTGTCTGATCTAAGTTGCCGTCTTCGTAAAGAGACGTGCTGTCCGTTTGGGGAGCAGCTTGCGTTGGGCCTAAGCAAAAAGCCACACAACAGATCACAGTCCATTTTCTCCGCAGGTCCCTCATATCTCCCTCCTTCTCAAAGTAACCCTTCTTTCAGATATCCACGCCCATCAGTGTTTCACAGACCCATGATGCGACGCTGGAGGACTATGAGCGTGCGTACCCTGTGCCTTCTTATGGTGGGGTGCATCCGGTGGGCGCACTGGGCTTGGGTTACGGGAGCGTACGGCTGGTGTTTTTGGACCATGGCTAGACGGCGGGTCCGGCACCTTCTCATGAGGTGGGCGCTGCGCAGAATTGGGGGTCGAGCGACGCTTTTCTGCCTCAATTTGGGGCTCCTTTGTCAGGCTCGGATTATGGGGGCGTACGGCTGGTGTTTTTGGACCATGGCTAGACGGCGGGTCCGGCACCTTCTCATGAGTGGGGCGCTGTGCGGCATTAGGGCTCGAGCGGAGCTTTTCTGCCTCGATCCGGGACTCCTGTTTTGGTTCGCTAGGTGGGCGCTGTGCAACATTAGGGCTCGAGCGACGCTTTTCTGCCTCGATCTGAGGTCCCTGTTTTCCACGACGCCACCTGAGGTGCACTTGTCCATCGCGCACTTCCACACGAAGCGTGGGCCCAAAAATAGTCTTGGCGTGGAGGGCAATCTGATCCAGATAGGGTTTAGCTAGATCATGACGCCCACGATTCGTATACCAATAATACTGCGTTACAGCCACGCGAGTCCTGTTCCAGGCTGGCTGGTGGACAGGATCCTCAACGATAGGGGGAACTTTCTTCTTCTCCTTATGCCAATAATACTGCGTTACAGCCGCGCGAGTCTTGTTCCGGGCTGGCTGGTGGACAGGATCCTCAACGATAGAGGGAACTTTCTGCGCTTGCTTTTTAACAGCACCTTGTTGGTGAGTCGTGGGTGCGGCCACCGGAGCTCCCGGACGTTCCATCGCTTGTACAGGTCCAGAGAAAAAGCCCACGGCAAGGGCGATTGTGCACACAAATGGTCTATAAGAATGCGTCATTGTTAGCTCCTTTCAGGACTCCTCTTCAGGGATGTCGATGCCTCGCTCTCTGGTGGCGAGCCGCGGATACGCCATGATTTGGGTGTTGTCCGGCGTTAAAATGCGGATGACACCTTTCCGTATTCACTCGGACCGTATGGGCTCCACTATAGGCATGGTGTGCATGCCCCTGGTGTGCGGTCGCCTCGTTATAATGCGTTATCGCGCGGAATCCATGCCCATGAGCGTTTTCTGCGTGGTGAACGGAATGGTTGTAGAAGGCTCTTGCCTGATCATGGCGTCCGCTCCCCATATGTCCATAATGGGCTGCCATAGCACCATGATGCTCGTGCATCGCCCTATGAAAATCTGCATGAGCAAGGTTCTCTTGGTGTCTTGCGCGAAACGCGTTCGCATAATGGCCATTTTCCTCAGCTTTCTGGCGATGGTACGTTGCTTGTTGCCGATGATACAGCTTCAGCTGCCCTTCAGTTCTTCTCACATACCCTGTGTGGACAACCGCCTGACGGTCGTGAAACGCAGCAAGATTCCGGTGATGGTCTTCATGTATTTGATGCCTGGCAGCATTTTGCTGGTGAGACACAGCAAGTTGACGGTGCGTTTCTGCGGCAGTTGCATGGTCTGAAGCGTGGTTTCTGTGCTCATCATGAGAAATGTGCGAGAAAGGGTGCACGCCAGCTGACGGCGTCGGAGGGACGGCTATGACCGTTCTAGAGGCAGGAGCAGCAAGGCGCCTCATCGCCCACAAGGATCCGGAGCAAAAACTCACAGAAAGGGCAATTGCACCTACAAGTAGTTTGTAGGGGTGTACCACCATTTGCTCCCTTCAGAAAACTTCTACAAGTCCATTCAAACCAAACTTTATTAAGAAGTAGGAAAAAAGTACTAGCGGAGTGATGAGGAGAACCTCGGCATGGTGTTGGTGCACAAGATTAGTGTGCGGTAGTATGCGGACGGAATTTCACCGCCCTTTTCCCAGCCTTCTGCGCCCGTCTGAAAGCGTCACGTGCACGTCTAAAATGCACATTTCCTACCGCATGATACGTCTGTGCGCGATCCGCATGTCCCTGAGCCTTTTTTGTGTGTTGAACAGCGTGATTGACATAATGCTGATGCATTTCTACGTGATGATCTGCATGAGCACGATGCTCCTGAGCTTTTGCGAGAAATCCGTTAGCGCGATGAGTATGTTCTTGTGCCTCATGCTGGTTGCGCGCAGCCTGTTCCAGATGGTACTGCTTCTGCTGTCCGGTGGTTTTCTTCGCAAGCTCCCTATGCTTGTTTGCCTCACTGGCATGACCTTCAGCAATCACCCGATGATTGAAGGCCAGCTCTTGATTTTTACCAGCAGCTTTCCGGTGCGATCCAACAAGCCGAGCGTGTGCGGCCGCAATTTTTCCGTGGACTGCAGCTTCGGCTGCATGCCCAACATGCTTGATGCGCGCGAAAAGCTGCGCCACAGGTCTGGTTGCCGGAGCTCCCGAGCGCTTCATCGCTTGCACGGATCCGGAGAAAAAACTCACAGAAAGGGCGATTGCGCCGATAAACAGTTTGTAGGGGTGTACCACACTTTGCTCCCTTCAGAAAACTTCTATAAGTCCATTCAAACCAAACTTTATTAAGAAGTAGGCAAAAAGTACTAGCGGAGTGATGAAAGGAAGGGGAAAGATTTTTCCCCTTCTTTTTTGTGGGAGCGGCCTAGTTTTGAGCGCCCTCTTCTTGGATACTCCCTCGGTAGGCCCTAGTGCCCCGCCTTGAAAACTCGGCGTGGGAATGGTGACCGTCAATGATGAGTCATACCCGGTGCGCCATGGCGCATCGCGCCTGGACCACGGTGGTGCTCACCCGGTAGGGCACCGCGGTGTATCGGGACTCCGTGGGGGGGGGTCTGTGAAAGATGGGGGTGCTGCGCAGGATTGAAGTGCGGATGGAACGCCACTGCCCTGGCTCCAGCCTCCTGTGCCCGTCTACGAGCATCATGCGCACGTCTACGATACACGTTTCCTACCGCTTGATGCGCATGTGCACGATCCGCATGTCCCTGGGCATTCCTTGTGTGTTGAACGGCATGATTGAAGCGGTCTCTCGCATGGTCGTGACGTCTGTTCGCCATATGCTCATGATGGTCCGCCATAGCCGCATGATGGTGATGCATTTCTACGTGATGATCTGCACGAGCAAGATGCTCGTGAGCTCTTGCGAGAAATCCGTTAGCGCGATGATGGTGCTCTTGCGCCGTATGCCGATGCTGCTCAGCCTGCGCTTGATGATGGCGCCTCATCCATCCGGCAACTCTCCCAGCGAGCCCCTCATGCCTAATGGCGTGACGCGTGTGGTTCGCCGCAAGATCCCGATGATTGTTTGCTTGCTCCCGATTCCTAGCAGCAGCTTGCCGATGAGATGTTGCTTGCCGACCGTGTGTGGCTGCAGCACTTCTATGGTCTGTTGCATGAGCAGCGTGCTCGGCACGACTGATGTGCGGCAGAGTGACGTGCGGCAGTTGGGGCACCTTGGGAAGGTGCGCGGCAATCTGCTCTCTAAATGCAGGCTTTGGTGCCGCAGCAATCCGCGCTTTAAACGTTGAGACTGGGGTAGGCTTTGTCGCCGGGGCAGACGTAGCAGGACGCCTCATCGCCTCCGAAGACCCGGAGAGGAACCCTACGGAGAGGGCGATTGCGCAGGTAAAGGACTTGTAAGAGCGTGTCATTGTTCGTTCCTTTCAGAAAATTTCTACAAGCTCATTTAAACCAAACTTTATTAAAAAAGCGTTAACAAATACCCGATGAGAAGATTTACATTGCAGGAGGGGAATGGTATGAGGGGCCTGTATGCAGAGGAAGAGTGGCGTGAGGAAGAAGAAGCGGTCTTCTCCTTTCAAGAAGGTATTTCTGTGTCTTCTCGCTCTGTATTCTCTGCCGTTTTTCTTCTGCGATGGGGCTTTTGTGTATGAGCGGCGCCCCGTTGCGCCCCCGAAAGAGCCAGAATCTCCAGGAGTGATCGTCTATATCATCAACATGGATCGCTCCCCACAGAGATGGGCTTCGATCCTCCCACAAGCGCAGCAACTCGGTCTTCCCATGGAGCGCATTCCTGGAGTGGACGGGCAACTTCTCTCAGAGGAAGAGCTTTCAAAGCTTGTGGATCGGGAACAACACTGCGCCTCTAAGGGGCGATATGCTGGGAAAGGAGAGGTGGGCTGCGCGCTCAGTCACACAAAAGCTTGGAAGCGTTTCCTTGACTCTCCCTACGCCTACGCCTTAGTCCTGGAGGATGATGTTTTCTTGGATCCCGGTCGCGTTCAGAGGATCGTCTCCCAGCTGCTCACAGTGCCCCACATGTGGGATACGGTGTTCTTCAATACGGATTTTCGCTCCGGAGTGCCGATGACGATGCGCTCCTTCGGGGAGGATGGAGAACTCGTCGTGCATCTGAGAACCACATGGGGAACGCAGTGCTATCTTATCAACCGAAAGGCGGCTGCAACTCTTTCTGCCCATGCTTTCCCTATGAAAACGGATGTTGACCTGTTCTCCAAGCGTTCCTGGGAGTTTGGACTCAAGGTTGCGGGCATACATCCAAGATTTTGTACAGCTGACAAGTTCCCGTCGGATATCGGGTACGGGTATGAAGACGTTCCCCATGGCTTTTTCCCGGTACTCAAAAGCCGGATCCAACTTCATGTATCTTCAATGAAGACGCGTATTATGCGTTTTGTATACAACTTGAAGTTATACTTTCAGCTCCGGGAGACATGAGACGTTGAGAAGGAGAAAAAAATGCTCTCCCTTTCGAAAATTCCTGTGGCTTGCCCTTGCTCTATGCCTCCTCCCCTTTTTCCTTTTTGATGGTGCTTTTATCTGCGAACACCGTCCCATACCCTTCTCAGAGCCGGAGAATCCGCAGGGGATTGGGGTTTATGTGATCAACATGGAGTGTTCTGCAGACAGGCGCGCTTCTATTCTGCAGCAGGTGGAGCAACTCGGGTTCCCGTGGGAGAGGATGGCAGTGGATGGATCCCTTCTTTCAGAGGAGGAGATAGATCGCGTCGTGGATAAAGGTATTTTTCGGATGATCGAGACACGTTTTATCAAGAAAGGGGAGCTAGGGTGCTTTCTCAGCCATGCTCAAGTCTGGAAAGCCTTTTTACAATCTTCTTATCAATACGCGATTGTCTTTGAAGATGATGTCCAGTTTGATGTCAACAAACTCCGAGAGATCGTTTCAGAGTTGACGCAAACACCGGCAGGTTGGGATGTCGTGAGTTTTGATACGGATAACCGTCAGGGGATGCCCTTGACGCTTCGGCGTTTGAAGACGGGGGATCGTCTGGTTGCCTACCTGGGGATGACGTTTCATATGGGAGCTTATCTCATCAGTAGAAAGGCAGCTGCTGCTCTCCTCTCTCATGCCTTTCCCATCAAAATGGCGTCTGATAACTTCTACTCGCGCGGGTGGGAGTTCGGACTTAAGTTTGCGGGAGTGGAGCCGATATTTGCGTTTCAAGTTTTCTCGCACTCTGTAAGCGAAACGATGGAACCCAGACATAGAGACAGGTCCGACCCCCTCAATCAGATGCGTTTCTGGGTTATGAAAAGGGTTTTCGAGGTAAAATCCCGTGTTATGCGTTTTGTATACAATCTAAAGTTGTACTTTCAGCTTCGAGAGGCATGAGGTGTCACGAGGCGGGAAGAAACGATCTCCGTTGCGGAACCTCCTGTGGTTTGTTCTTGTCCTATGCTCTCTGCCGTTTTTTCTTTTCGACGGCGCTTTTATCTGCGAACATCGTCCCATACCCTTCTCAGAGCCGGAGAATCCGCAGGGGATGGGGGTTTATGTGATCAACATGGAGCGTTCTGCAGACAGGCGCGCCTCTATTCTGCAGCAAGTGGAGCAACTCGGATTTCCGTGGGAGAGAATGGCGGTGGACGGCTCTCTTCTCTCGGCAGAAGAAATTGATCGTATCGTAGATAACGATGTTTTCCGGGTGATCCAGTGGCGCCCCATCAAAAAGGGGGAGCTTGGCTGCTTTCTCAGTCATGCTCAAGTCTGGAAAACCTTTTTACAATCTTCCTATCAATATGCCCTCGTCTTCGAAGATGATGTCCAGTTTGACGTCAAAAAACTCCGAGAAGTCCTCTTCGAGCTTATGCAGACACCGGTGGACTGGGATATCGTGAGTTTCGAAATAGACAACAATCGAGGAATGCCCTTGACGCTCCGACGTTTGAAAACAGGGGATCGATTGGTGATCTATCTGGGAGTTGCGCTCCATATGGGGGCTTATCTCATCAGTAGAAAGGCAGCTGCCTCCTTGTTCTCGCATACTTTTCCCATCAAAATGCCTTCGGACGTCTTCTACACCCGTGGATGGGAGTTTGATCTCAAGTTTACGGGAGTGGAGCCGATCCTTGCGTCTCAAGTTTTTCCGCAATCTGAGATTGACACGATGGACCTCAGACGCAGAGACTCGCCCGATACCCTCAGTCAGATGCGTTTGTGGGTGAGGAAAAGGGTCCTCAAAATGAAATCCAATGTCATGCGTTTTTTATATAATCTGAAACTCTATTTTCAGTATCATCAATCGTAATGGATCGTTTGCGCATACAGGGAGGGGTTCCTCTCAAAGGGGTGGTCCCCATCTCTGGAGCGAAAAACGCGGCACTGCCCATCATGGCAGCCTGTCTCCTAACGGATGCACCTCTGCGTTTGGAGAACGTCCCTCATCTCACCGATATTCGCGCCCTCTTGAGGCTTCTTGAAACGCTCGGAGTGACAAGCACCATGGATGGGCCAGCGCATCGCTTAACGCTCTCTGCGCATGCCCTTCAGCAGGTGCTGGCTCCTTATGACCTCGTGCGCAAGATGCGCGCCTCCATCCTAGTCCTCGGCCCCCTGGTTGCGCGCCATGGAAAGGCCAAGGTTTCGCTCCCAGGGGGATGCGCCATCGGGGTGCGCCCCGTGGATCTGCACCTGAGAGGGCTGGAAATGCTGGGTGCCTCTCTCTCCTTAGAGGATGGCTATATCTGTGCGGAAGCGCCCAAAGGCCTTGTGGGAGGAACGGTAACGTTTCCCGTGACAACCGTGACAGGGACGGAAAACCTTCTGATGGCCGCCACTTTAGCGCGCGGAACCACGACGATCGTCAACGCTGCCCTTGAGCCCGAAGTCAGAGATCTTGCGACATGCCTGAACGCGATGGGAGCACGGATTACGGGGCTTGGGACCCCGACCCTGACAATTGAGGGAGTGTCCGCCCTCAGTGGCGCAAAACACACGATTATTCCCGATCGGATCGAAGCGGGAACCTACGCATTAGCGGCTATGGCCACCCGAGGAGCACTCACTCTCAAAGCGCACGCGCTGGGAACGCTCTTGCCAAGCGAACTCCCTATGCTCATCCAGATGGGGGCCCAGATCACACAGGAAGAGGAGAGCATCACCGTTTCTGCTCCCGAGACTCTTTCTGCTTGCGACATTACCACCGAGCCGTTTCCTGGGTATCCCACGGATCTCCAAGCACAAGGGATGGCGGTTTTATCTTTGGCTCAAGGATCCTCTATTATACGGGAGACGATTTGGGAGAATCGGTTTATGCACATTGCAGAATTCGTGCGTATGGGAGCCGATATCAGTGTCCACGGGCTGACAGCGGTTGTGCGCGGCGTCCCCTGTCTCCAGGGGGCTCCCGTGATGGCCACCGACTTGCGCGCTTCCTTCGGATTGATCATCGCGGGACTCGCTGCTCAGGGAGAAACGATGCTCCACCGCCTCTATCACCTGGATCGGGGCTATGAAGCAACAGAGAAAAAGCTCTCGGCCTGCGGTGCTTGCGTGGAAAGAGTACGCGCCTCATGACGGCCCCTGTCCTTTTAAGAATCAAGGCGCAGAAGCCGCTGGAGATGGATATCCTTTCCGCTTTGGTGCAGGATTCCCTGCTCCCGAAAACGGCTTTTGCCTACGACAAAAAAGAGCGGCGGGCCCATCTGCTTGTCAACCGCTTTTGCTGGGAACATGCTGTGCAGCAAGAAAACACCGACTCTTCTGAGCCCTATTACCGAGTGCATGCGGGTCTGTATTTCACAGACATTGAGCAGGTTTCGGTCAACGCCGCATTTCGGTGCTACCCAACGGAGAAGGTGTTGAATCTTCTGACGGTTCACGCTGACGGGAAGCAAGAGGTGAATATCCTCTTCTCGGAAGGAGCGCATATCTGCCTGAAAACACAAAAGTGCTGCGCTTACTTGAAAGATCTGCACGAAGGATGGCCAACGACCGCTAAGCCAGCGCATCCCTGAGGGGGTGGGGGTGTCCTCTACGCTTCTGGTAGAGACCCCGTCAGGATGCCGCCAACACGGATAGGAGCAATCGCGCACGCAAGGCCGGAAGCATTGATATCAACCAGCGTTCCGCAAAGAGTCGCCTCTCCTTCCGCCGGTGTCAGGGATACCGTCTTGTACGGAAAGAGGAATCGGTCGATGGCAGCTTGCGGATTCATGCCAATAACAGACTGGTAGTCCCCGCACATGCCCGTGTCCGTCTGATAAGCAGTTCCCTTGGGCAGAATCATCGTATCGCAGGAAGGGATATGCGTGTGCGTTCCAATAACCGCCGAAACACGACCATCGAGATAGTACGCCAGCGCCATTTTCTCGGAGGTGATATCGGCGTGGAAATCCACAAAAATGGCAGAAATGTTGGCGCCCAGGGTAAAATCCTGAATGAAGCGATCTGCAGCAATAAAAGGGTTGTCCACGGGCGCCTGCGCGGGAAAAGTCCCTAACATTTGGAAAATCAAGATCTTCCCACCATCAGGCGTTGTGTATAGAAAGGAAGCACTGCCCGGCAGAGGAATCGGGTGGTTGCAGGGCCGGACGAGGTTGGGCCATTGCGACAAAGCCTGACGCCCTTCCTTTTTGTCCCACACATGATTGCCTCCGGTGAAGACATCGACTCCTACAGCTTGCAATTCCTCAAGGATGCTTGAGGTCACGCCCATCCCGTGCGCGGCGTTGTCAACGTTAGCGATCACGCAATCGGGACGATAGCGCTCTCTGAGCTTCGGTAAGTGCTGCGCAATACAGGTACGCCCAGCATGCGCCATGATGTCTCCCAAAAAAAGGAGGCGCACTCTTTAGGCTCCTGCCGGAATCTCTGAGGAAAGGGGACTGCTCAGAGGACCCGGTTTTTTCTTGACCATCGGGCGACGTACCAGCGCTCGCTCAAGCACTTCGTCGACGAATTGAACGGGAATCATTTCAATCTCTTTCCGAATATTTTCGGGAATTTCCTCGAGATCTTTAGCGTTATCTTTCGGGATGAAAACCGTTTTAATATGTCCTCGATGCGCCGCAAGCACCTTTTCCTTGAGACCTCCAATGGGAAGAATGCGCCCACGCAGCGTGATTTCTCCCGTCATCGCAATATCCCGGCGCACAGGAACGCTCGTCAGCGCCGAAACAATGGAGGTCGCCATAGCCACGCCCGCAGAGGGTCCATCCTTCGGAGTTGCCCCTTCTGGGACATGCACATGAACGTCCCGCTTCTCAAAAATCTCTGGATTAATGTCGTACCACTCCGCCCGCGAGCGCACGAAGCTCATAGCTGCTTGGATCGACTCCTGCATGACATCACCCAGTTTGCCCGTAATGAGCATCTTGCCTTTCCCTGAAACAACAACGGCTTCTATGGAGAGGAGCTCTCCGCCCACTTCCGTCCAGGCAAGACCCGTGGTGACGCCCACAAGGTCGCGCCCCTCCATCTCTCCAATGGAAAAACGAGGGATTCCCGCGAAGTCATGAAGATTGCGGCGCGTGATACGGATCTTTTGCACTTGCTGACCTTCTTCCGAGATCCGTCGGACCGATTTGCGAGAAAGGTTGGAAATTTCGCGTTCCAAACTGCGCACACCGGCTTCCCGCGTATAAAAACGCACGATCTCGCGTAGCGCTTTCTCGGAAACAGAAAGCTCCGAGTCCTTCAGACCATTCAGTTTTTTCTGCTTGGGAAGGAGATACGTCGTGGCAATCGCGATCTTCTCGTCCTCCGTGTACCCGGAGATCCGAATGACTTCCAGTCGGTCCAGAAGGGGCTGCGGAAGATGCAGGCTATTGGCCGTCGTCAAAAACATCACATCGGATAGGTCATAGTCGATTTCCAGATAGTGATCGTTGAAGGCAAAATTCTGCTCTTGATCGAGAACTTCCAAGAGGGCGGAGGAAGGGTCGCCACGGAAATCGGTTCCCAGCTTGTCGATTTCGTCCAGGAGGAAGAGTGGGTTGGTCACCCCCGACTTGCGCATTCCTTGAATGATTTTTCCGGGCATGGAGCCAATGTAGGTACGCCGATGACCCCGGATCTCTGATTCGTCATGGACGCCTCCTAGCGCGGCGCGTACAAACGTTCTGCCCGTTGCTCGCGCTATCGAGCGCGCAAGAGAGGTCTTCCCGACACCCGGAGGGCCCACGAGACACAGAACCTGCCCACTCACCTTGTCTACGCGGTTCTGAACCGCCAGATACTCCAGAATGCGGTCTTTGACCTTCGCAAGGCCATAGTGATCCGCATCCAGAATCTTTTGCGCTTGTCGGAGGCTCTTGTTGACCTTGGATTTCTTGCCCCAGGGCACCCCCAGCAAGCAATCAAGATAGTTGCGAACCACCGTTGCCTCCGCAGACATCGGCGCCATGGACCGCAGCTTCCTCAGTTCGGAGAAAGCGCGCTCGCGGGCTTCCTTGCTCAGCTTGGTCTTCTTGATCTTCGCTTCCAGCTCTTCCAGCTCCCCACCGGCCGCTTCCTGATCGCCCAGCTCCTGCTGAATCGCCTTCATCTGCTCGTTGAGAAAATAGTCACGCTGCGACTTTTCCATCTGGCGCTTGACGCGACTCCGAATGCGGCGCTCTACCTGCATCACCCCGACTTCTGTCTCTAGATGAGAGAACACCAGCTCCAAGCGCTGGGACAGCGTCTGTGTCTCGAGAATTTTCTGTTTTTCACTAATTCGAAGCAGCAAGTGTGACGCGATAATATCGGCCAGCCTTCCAGGAACAGTCTCCTGGCGCAAAGCCGCCACCACATCCATGGGAATACGCCGGTTGAGCTTCACATAGGCTTCGAATTGGTCGAGCAGGGCGCGCACCAGTGCGGAGACCTCCTGCTCCTTATCGACAATATCTGGAAGCTCATCCACTTCCGCCTCGCAATAGGTCTCCAGGTCCGTGTATTGACGAATGCGCCCGCGATACAGACCCTCTACTAGGATTTTCACCGTTCCGTCGGGTAGGCGTAAAAGTTGTAGGATGGAAGACACCGTCCCAACACTGAAGATATCGTCAGGGCTGGGAACGTCCTTCTGGGGATCCTTTTGGGTGGAGAGCAGGACCTGCTTATCCTCTTTCTTCATCACACGCTCTAGAGAGTTAATAGAGCGCTCTCGCCCCACGAAGAGAGGAACGATCATATGAGGAAAGACAACAATGTCCCGCAAAGGGAGGACAGGAAACCGGCAGGAGCTTTCTGCAATAATGTTCTGCGGCATGTTCCTCTTCCCTCTCTGCTAGGCCGTTTCTGACGTGTTTCTGGAGGGCGACCGAGCGTGAATTTTCAAGGGCTGCGCTCCTCCTTCGACCACGCCCTTATTGATGACCACCTCTTCCACATCGTTAAATTCTGGGAGATCGTACATCGTGTCCAGAAGCGCGGTCTCCATGATCGAACGCAGCCCTCGCGCTCCTGTTTTGCGTTCCAGCGCTCTGCGGGCAATCACGGTGAGCGCCTCATCCGTAAAGCGAAGGCCTACATCTTCCATTTCAAATAAACATTTATACTGCTTTACAAGTGCATTTTTTGGCTCTGTGAGAATGCGCACAAGGGATTTCTCATCCAAGTCCGAGAGCGTTGCCACGATGGGAAGGCGCCCTACGAACTCTGGGATCAACCCAAACTTGAGGAGATCCTCTGGCTCCACCTTCGAAAAAATGGCCCCCACGTTTTGCTCTTCTGGAGGGGACACTTTGGCATCAAATCCAATGGACGCCTCCTGCCCTCTTTGGGAGATAATTTTTTCTAGGCCAGCAAAGGCCCCTCCACAAATGAACAAAATATTCGTCGTATCGACTTGCAAGAACTCTTGTTGCGGATGCTTACGCCCCCCTTGGGGAGGAACGGAGGCTACGGTTCCCTCCATGATCTTCAGAAGCGCTTGCTGTACCCCCTCTCCGGAGACGTCGCGGGTAATGGAAGGATTTTCCGATTTGCGAGAAATCTTGTCGATTTCATCAATATAAACGATACCACGCTGTGCACGCTCGGCGTTGTAATCCGCGGCCTGTAGGAGCTTAAGAATGATGTTCTCAACGTCCTCTCCTACGTATCCCGCTTCGGTCAGCGTGGTGGCATCTGCGATGGTGAAAGGCACATCCAGCGTGCGCGCCAACGTCTGCGCAAGCAGCGTTTTCCCCGTTCCTGTCGGACCAATGAGGAGGATATTGGACTTTGACAGCTCCACATCCTCGTTTCTTGCCTCATGTGTAATGCGCTTGTAGTGGTTGTACACCGCAACGGAAAGGATCCGTTTCGCACGCGCCTGACCAATCACGTAGTCGTTGAGGATCTTATAAATCACCTGCGGCGTGGGGATGCCATCCTTTGTATGAAGCGGAGAGTCCTCCTGATCCTCGCGGATGATCCCAGTGCAAAGCTTGACGCATTCATCGCAAATAAAAACAGCGGGCCCTGCAATCAGCTTGCGCACATCGTGCTGGCTCTTCCCGCAAAACGAGCAATACAACGCGTTTTTTCCGTTTTCCATGACGGGTCCTCCCTTTGGGCTGTCCTTTGCTTGGCTAGTTCACGTTTCTCTTGTCATACTATCGCCTCAAGAGGACAACAAACCCTTAACGGGGCCTCCTTTGCCTTCCGCCGGTGGTGCCGGACGTCGGATTTGAACCAACGACCTACTGATTACAAATCAGCCGCTCTACCAACTGAGCTAGTCCGGCCCAGATCCCCACGTCCTTATAGCAAACTCTAAAAATGGATACTACAAACATTCCAGCGCTTCCCTCAGGGAGAAGCACTCTGCTCTTCGGAGGGATTGCTGTGATTTTGCTGTTTCAACAGCATTTTCTTCCGGTGAGGTGCCGTACCGGAGGGAATGAACGTGTGTAGATGCGTGCCATCCGACAGGGGGGTGTAGGTAAAATCGATCGTGGTGTTGTCTGTGAGCAACAATTGTCCCTCCTTGGGAACACGATCGGTGAGATTGCTAATAATATGCTCCTTAAAGCTTTCCCAGTCGTTCATGTAGTCAACACGAGGTTTGATATTTTCCAAGAAGCTCGAGATATGTTGCCCAGGAGTCGTGCTCTCAGGGGCGATCCCCCAGATCTCGCAACAGGCCACATTGGAAAGTCGGAGCCGATTATCGCTAGAGAACACGGAGATGCCCTCGTGCAGGCGGTTGATCGTTTCTCTTTGGACAGAGATCAGCGTGTTGTAACGCCGCTCCAGCGTGATGCTATCGGTAACGTCCTCATAGAGGAAAAGGAGTCCCCCCAGAGGGTAAGGAGCCACCGAGACATGCAGGGTATGCGCGTTGGGCAAATGCATGAGTTCGCGCTGGACCTCCACGACGGTTTGGAAGAGAGCAAGCTGCTCCTTTTTGTAAGAGCGGAAATCCACCACCTCCGGGAGTTTTCTTTTTAGGCGCAAGGCCTCTAAAACCTCTCCAAAGGAGGGAGCGGCATGGAGCCATTTCTCATTGAGGCCCATGAGGCGCGTGTAAGCCTCGTTAAAATAGGTGAGGCGCATATTTTGATTAAAAATGGCAATAGAGGTGGACAGAAATCCAAAAACCTCCGTATGCGCATCAACATGCCGTTTGAGCTGCCGTTCAGCGTCATAATGCTCCGTATCATCCAGGGCAAAACCTAGGGTTCCCTCGTTGAAGGGGGTTTCATGAATCAAAAGATGGCAGCGTTTTCCCTGAATAACACGCGTTTGGGAAGAAACCTGGATCTGCTTCTGCTCCAAAGCTAAAGAAGCAAAAGTCTTGCCACCATCGGCATTTCCTTTGGATAAAATGGGGGTATTCTCCAGGAGAACGCGTTCCAGATTGCTTCCTACCGCTTCTGCGTACGCTTTGTTGCAATAATCCAGCCGCAGATCTCCCGATCGGCGACGCCAAATCGGAAAGGGAAACGCTTCGAGCAATTCTCTCCAGTCCGCACGATGCTCCGCACCTTGAGAAGGCGCCGTTGTCGGTTGAAGGACCTCTTGCGCATCATCGCATAGGCGAAGACACACCAGATCTCGAGGAGAAGCAGCAACATAAAAGCCGTGAAGGCAAACAGAACGACGTGTGCGTTGGAGGATCACATCTCGATAGAAGCTTTCTTCGGAAAAGCGCAGGGCGGAAAGGCTCCTCTCCAGGTCTTCCGCCTCTTCGAAGGATGTGATGACTTCTCGCAGCGACACTTTTCCCGTAAGGGCAACTCCTAGCAAATGTCTGAAAGAGGTGGAGCACCCTTGGAACCCATCCCCCAAGTCCCACACGGCCCAGGGGGTGCCCGCTCCAACGGCCTTGTACAAGTTCTTCTGGCATTTTAAGGAGTGGATTTTTCTCCAAGCCAAGAGTCCCCCAAGGAGGGAACAGAAGGCGCCCAGCAGGAAGATCTCCCAAAAGAAAGCTTCAACGTAATCTTCCAAAAACTCCATGCATCCACTCGTTCGCTTTTAGCGATTATATTCATAAAATTGAGGAGAACGATATTTCTATCTCGACGGATAAAGGTCTAAGGAAGCCTCTTGTAGCAGACCGGAAGTGGGTTTGTCGTCGGGAGAAACGTCCCAAGTGAGAGAGGCGAATGTCTGGCACTGTCGGCAGAAAGGCGTCCAGTCTTGCGAGAGTTGCGCGCAGCAAGAGCAGGTCCAGACGGGCCAGCTCCTGCCTGAGTGTGCCTTCTCGTCCCAGTCGAGATATTCGGACAGATGTTCGAAATCCCCTGGGTGGAGAAGCTTGACGCTCTCCGCTGCTTTCTCCGCCACAAGACGCACAGGAAAACGCCGATAGGCATCCTCAAAGTTCTGCAGCGCCACACTCCACAGGCCCGCCTCCAGCGCAAGGTTTCCCAAACCCCAGAAAGAGAGCCACGATTCCGGGTTTTCCGAGAACAAGCTCTGGAGCAAACGCCGTCTCTCTAGGGCTTTCTTGGAAGCACTATGATCCTTAAGCGCCTCCTCCAGGAGTGGATGAGGAGCAGCCTTCCAGGCACGTTTCAAGAGGGCACGCCCCCGCAAACGTTGCTCGAGAGGAGACATTCCCCTAAACGCGGCAACCACCGGAACGGTGTACTCCGGAGCCTTATTTGCACAAAGCAGAAGCAAACTCTGCTTTCGCTCCGGTGGAGCCTCTTGCGCCTCTAGGAAATAAGACAACGCCTCCCACTGTTTTGCCAAAACATTGCTCTCTCGGAGACCTTTGCGCATGAGAGGGGCGAGAAATTCCCGCGCTTTCTCAAAATGCTTTTTCTGGAGGGCCAGTAAGAACGCTTGTTTGAGAAGCAACTCTGAGTCCTTATGCTTCTCAAGTGCCCCCTCCAGGGCGATGAGCGCGTTCTCCGCGTTTTGCTCCCTCTGCGCGATCTGGTACAGGCCGTAGGATCCCAAAAACCGCCCCTCTTCACGCGCGTTCAAAGCGTAAAAACAGCTCTGAGCGCGATGCGTCTCACCCTCTAGAGACGCGATTTTTCCATCAAACCACAGAAGAAGAGGCAGATCTTGTTCCAAGAACCTGCGCGCTCGTATGAGCTCCCGATGGGCGTTCTTGGAGTCATTCAGGAGGAGCGCCTCAAAACAGGCTTGTACCCCCGCCAAGCCCTCCTTCAAGCGCTTTTCCGGGGTAGGGACAAACCAAGCATGAATGAAGCGGTAAAGGCGGCGCCCAATATCGGCAGCAATGATCAACAGCGCCAGAAAAGCCGCTACATGCGCAAAGGTGACGTCAAAGTGCTTGCCGTAGCCTTCGAGCGACACTGTTTCTGGGAAAAAGCTGGAGAGGATAAAGGCGGCAATGATCAGGACGGCTTTGAACAGGACAGCGTACACGCCTTCCCCCTTTACAGGTTCGATCAGAGTAACGAGACTGCAGGAGGGACGCAATGGAGACGGATGGTTGTTCTTGGCATAGAAACCAGTTGCGATGAGACGGCGGCGGCCCTTGTGGACGATCAGCGACGAATTCTTGCGCATGTCGTATTCTCTCAGGATCACGCTTCGTTTGGCGGGGTCGTCCCCGATATTGCCGCACGCGCGCACCTACAAAAGCTTGCGCCCCTGGTTCAGGCCGTTCTGGAAAAGGCGCCAGAAGCAGCTGCGCAGCTATCTGCCGTTGCTGTGACCACGGGTCCAGGATTAATCGGCAGCTTGTGGGTCGGTGTCAGTTTCGCCAAGGCCCTAGCGTGGAGCCTGTCCTGCCCTCTGGTGCAGGTTAATCACCTAGAGGGACATGCCTTAACCGTCCGCCTGACGCACGATGTGGCGTTTCCTTATTTGGCGTTGATCGCTTCGGGAGGGCATTGCGAGCTGGCGCTCGTTCGTGGCGTTGGGGACTGCCTCACGCTTGGCCAATCCTTAGATGACGCGGCAGGAGAGGCCTTTGACAAGGTGGCGCGCCTTCTGGGGTTTCCCTATCCCGGTGCGAAGGCGTTGGAAGCTTGTGCGCAGGCGGGAGATCCGCAGCGGTTCGCCTTTCCGCGCCCCTTAAAAGGACAGCCTGGATGCGATTTTTCTTTTGCAGGTCTGAAGACAGCCGCAAGAACCTTGTTGACGCAGCTTCCTGATTTGTCCGAGACGCTCCGTGCGGACTTCTGCGCCAGTTTTCAGCAGGCGGTGGCGGAGGTTGTGCTCGATCGCTTCCAGCACGCGTTTGAGAGTGTGCGAGATCAGCACCCTACGGCCTGTGTCTTGACAGGAGGCGTTGCGGCCAATCAGAGAATCCGCACGGAACTCGAAGCGTTTGCCGCCTCTTGCGACCTCCCGTTCGTCGCTCCTCCCATGGAGCTCTGTACGGACAACGGCGCCATGATCGCCTGGGCGGGATTGGAGCGATACAGAAACAACTCTTACAGCACGCGCAACGTGTTTGCCTTCGCCCCGCGCCCTCGGTGGGAGCTGCAAGAGCTCTCTTGTGCGTGAGGTTCCCACGCCCCTCGAGGCCCTACAGTCCTTTCTCAAAGATAAAAAACTGGGAGGCATGATTCTCCCCAGGGAGGATCGCTTTCAGGGGGCCTATCTGGCTCCTCGAGACGAGCGATTGGCTTGGGCAACGGGATTTTCGGGATCGGCAGGGTGCGCCCTCATTCTCCCGAATCGGGCCGTGCTTTGCGTGGATGGACGTTACATTCTTGCCGCCTCTCGCCAAGGGTCCTCTGCCTTGGAGGTGACCGAAGAAGCGCCGGAACGCTGGCTCTGCCGTGTCCAAGCGGAGGTCGAGGGCCCGATAGGATTTGATCCTTGGCAAGTATCGCTCGCGCGGTTGCGCCGATTTCAGAAGGCTTCCCCCTCTTTGACATTTCAGCCTCTTTTGGACAACCCCGTGGATCTTTTATGGACCACGCGCCCGCCTTTTCAAGAGCCCGCTGTGTTTCCTTACGAAGAAGCGTTCTCTGGGGCCTCCGCCTCGGACAAGGTGCAGCAAGTGTTACAGAAAATAGGAGAAGTGGGAGCGCAGGCGGCGTTTCTCACGGACTCTGCGTCCATTGCCTGGCTTTTGAACCTCCGATCCGACCTCCCCTTTTTGCCGGCCTTTCCCGCTTATGCTTTGATTCAAGAGGGCGCCCCCGTCTGCCTCTTCAGCGACATTGCATCTTGGCCGACACAGGCTCTTTTTCGCACCTATGCTCTCGCAGAAATGCGGGAGGTGTTAAGCAATTCCTCGGCCTCCACCCTCTGCATTGACCCGCAAGAAACGCCTTGCGGGGTTTGCTCTTTGCTGAAAGATCTGGGAAAAACGGTACAAGAAGCGCACAACCCCTGCCAAGCTTTGAAAGCCATCAAAAATTCTGTGGAGTTACAAGGCTTTCGGGACTGTCATGAGCGAGATGCCATCGCGCTCATCGAGTTCCTGGCTTGGCTGGAGAAAGCGGCTGTTTCCGAGCCTCTTAATGAGCAAAAAGCCGCAGAACGGCTGCAGGACTTTCGAGCGCGTGATCCTTGGTATCGTGGGCCTTCCTTCGAGACGATTTCAGCTACAGGAGCGCAGGCCGCTTTTGTGCACTACCAGACACCTCCTACAGGAGGGGCGCTTCTTAAGGCGGGAGACCTCTACCTGGTCGACTCCGGAGGGCAGTATCAGAACGGGAGCACGGATTGCACGCGCACGGTGGCGATAGCTTCGGGGCAAAAGCCCTTTACGAAGGAGGTGTACACAGCGGTATTACAGGGGCTGATTGCAGCAACGACAACCATCTTTCCAGAGGCAGTCTCTGGAGCAGCACTCGATGCCATTGCGCGACGTCCGTTGTGGAGCCTGGGACTCGCGTACGCCCATGGAACAGGGCATGGCGTGGGGCATTATCTTGGTGTGCATGAGCACCCGCCGAGCTTATCTGCATCCTCTTCCACTCCCTTGGAGGCAGGAATGGTTTTGTCTATTGAACCGGGATTTTACAAGCCCGATGCGTTTGGGATACGCCTGGAGAATCTTGTAGAAGTCGTTCCCGTGCCGGATAAGCCCGGATTTCTCACGTTTTCGACGTTGACTCTCGTTCCTTTTGAGAAAACACTGATAGCATCGCATCAGCTGACGAACGGAGAACGTGCTTGGCTTGAGGCGTATCATGCCCGGATCTGGGAGACCCTGCATACTCGCCTCTCTCCAGAAGCTCAGTTTTGGCTCAAGGCAAGGCTTTGATGCACGTTACAGAAACATGTTCCACAGCCCCTGGCTCCGATCTTCTTCAAAGGTACCAGCCTCGTGAGAACGCATCGCGTACCAAGTATGCGCCTCGTGCGCAACGAGGTCTCCCTTTTCGTACACATGAGCGGTTTCCCAAGCGCCTTTGGGCGCGAAACGAGGCGTAGGGAGCTCTACGTCCCCCAGCGTTCTCCCAGAAGGATCCAGAAAGCGTAGGCGCGTATCGTGCTGCTCTATATGCACAAGATCAGCGGGGGATGCGCGCGCGCCCTCAAGGAGGCGGAGGCGCTGGTCCAGGGACTCAAAGTTCGCGTCCACCTCTGCACTTGTCAGCGGGGAGCCTTTAAGATGTCGGTAAGTAATTCCCATAAAACACTCCTTTTTTTAACGGGTAGGGAGAAAAAGAATTTCAAGAGCGTCCTCCCAATGAGGATCTTTGAAAAATCGAACGGATTGATAGGCCTGACTTTTCTGTCCTGGTTTTTCGATGGTCAAGCGCACACGGCCCTTTGTTATGGCGTCTCCCAGGGTTTCACGCGCTTCTTCGGGCACGGTATCTACGACGTGAAGTGTGCGGCCTTCTAGCACGCTTCCTGCAAAAACATCGGCCCCTTTCCTCGTCCAATAGCTCCGTCTTGTGCACAGGATATGGGTTTGTTGACGCAGGTTAATGCACTGGAAGAAAACAGGCTCGACGTTTTCCGGAGCCACTCCGGGCTCCCAAAGCCCTCCGTAGCAGCGCAGTTGCAGGCGTTTCTCCTCTGGCGGCGATCCCACAGGGAGCATTCCATGAGGAGTTTTTACGTAACCATCTCGGATATCAGCCTCTTGCGTGACAAAAGGCTTGCGATAAAGGGTGGAGCCTTGTGCGAAGAGGATATTTTCTGGCCCCATCTCCGTTCCGCGCACGAAAAGGGCCTCTTGGTTTCCAGAAAACCACAAGCGCATGGTCCCCGCGTATTCCAGGCGAATGGCGCTCCAACGAGAGCGTCTAGCGAGCTGGCGTGTTTCGTCATCCATGCACGCAGCATCGTGGTAGAGCGGAATCGCCTGGCAAGGGATGTTGTCCTCCAAACGCTGAATGGTGGGCTGCGCCAGGATGCGCTCCGGAAGCATACGAGAGGAAACCAAGATTTTTGTTGGCCAGAGGCTGTCTTCTGTCAGGACGCCACAGGTCTTCACGCCTGCATTCCCAATGAACAGCCTCTTGCCTCGGGGCAGGGGAAGATCTTCCCAAATTTCCACCGAATAAGAAGTCGGCAAGCCACAGGCTCGAATGCCACGATCAATATGCATAGGTTAACTCATGTGCTTATGGGGTCCTCCCCGGATCTGCGACCCAAGAGGAAGTTGGGGAAACAAACGGAACGAGAAAACTCTCGACAAAGGGGAACATAACATATCACGACATAAAAAGGAGAATTTTAGAGAAAAAGGAACGATGCGGCAGAGTATTAGGGAGCGGAATGCGTGGACCGGCTCCGTCCTGGACGTTCCGGAGGAAAGTTTCTACAATCGCGCACGAGATCTTGTAAAAGGATTCAAGCGGGATGAAAGTATTGAAAGATGCGTTGTACAAGACCTGCAGCCGCATGCCTGAGTCTTGGAGGGTCGCCCTGGCACGTGCTGCTGCACTGATGTACGACAGAGTCACGTGTTATTCGCCAGGTAAGGTGTTTCTTTTGATCTCCGAGCATTACCGGAACGGGCTACTAGCAGACGATTTCCGTTTTGGAAAGGC
>JAISAP010000017.1 GCA_031266655.1 Holosporales bacterium
GAGAAAGACAACCTGCAAAAACTTTAATGCCCGTTACTTGAAGTTTGGACCCGGGTTCAAAAGTCACAAAGTTCAGAGCTTGACACTTACTAAACGCGCAGCGCCAAATGGACTCAACGTCACTGGGGATATAAATAGCTTGTAAGGCACACCCCTCAAAAGCTCTTGGCCCGATACACGAAAGCTGCGATCCCTTGTCGAAAAACACGGTTTGCAAGCTGTGGCATTCACTAAACGCGTCTTCTTTAATTTTCTCAATGCTGCGGGGAAGACAAATGGATGCCAAAAGAGAACATGCAAAAGCATCTTCCTCGATTTTCTTAAGCGCCGAACCCGCTTCAAAAGCTACCCAAGTCAAACGGGAACAGTTCTCGAATGCCCCTAGTCCAATCTGCTGGATCCTACTAGGAACACAAACCTTCTGCGTCCTATCCTCACAGACATGGCCGCAGGTGTGTACCCATGCTGTTATATACACTCTTCGACCCTCTTTTGAGATCATCGGTCTTGGAAAGCATTCCCGTAACGCTGTATTCACGTAACAATGTGCAGTGTTTCCCCCAAAGACTTCATAGGTAACCTCATCAAAGGAGAGAGAGTTCCACGGATTCAGCACTGGTACGGCACTATTCGCCACACTTAAAACAAGCCCTACCGCCGCTACACAACGAAAAGCAGTCATCTCGATCTCCATAACCTTGTGCGGACTCCATCCGGTGATTGAGTACTCCTGTGAGGGCCGTTGGACAATGCCTATACCTCGAAAACCATATCGTCAAGAGCCCTGCATCTCATAAAGCGCGACACAGGAGCTAATATGCGGCCTCTTTCTGCCTGAAAAGACTTCGCAGGGGACTCCGAACGACGTTCTTCGGAACGCTATTCGCAGGCACACAACCCGTGAACCCACTCTCTTGCGCTAGAAAAGGGACTCTCCTCCAAACTCCAACAAAAAAGGCGCCCGAGGGACGCCTTCATTCTTGCCCACTAAACCAGATGAGCTACACGCACACCTCAGAAGTCAAAGTCTCCACCGCCCATTCCTGGAGCCCCTGGCTGGGGAGGAAGGGCAGGCTTTTCCGGCTTCTCCGCGATCATGCACTCCGTAGTGGCCATCATCCCGCCAACGGAAGCAGCACTCTGCAGAGCAATCCGGACTACCTTGACAGGATCTATGATGCCCGCGCGCACGAGGTCGGTGTATTCGCCCTTCTGCGCGTCGTATCCCCAGTTCGCATCCTTGCTCTCCAGAAGCTTCCCGACAACAATGGATCCGTCCACACCCGCATTCTCTGCGATCTGACGTACAGGCGCTTGCAAGCTTCTCCGGATGATGTCAACACCCAACCGCTGATCATCGTTCTCGAACTTGATGGTATCCAACGTAGAAGCGCAGTACAGAAGCGCAGCGCCTCCCCCTGGCACAATGCCCTCTTCCACGGCAGCACGTGTCGCATGCATGGCATCATCTACGCGGTCTTTGCGTTCTTTGACCTCGATCTCCGTCGCTCCGCCCACGCGAATGACCGCAACGCCCCCAGCAAGCTTCGCCAGCCGTTCCTGCAGTTTTTCTTTGTCATAATCGGAGGTCGCTTCCTCAATCTGCCGCCGAATCTGCTGGCACCGCGCCTCAATGTCTGCTTTCTTTCCTGCGCCATCCACAAGGGTCGTATTATCCTTGTCGATCAGCGCCTTTTTCACAGATCCCAGCATGTCCGGCGTGACAGCCTCCAATTTGACTCCCAGGTCTTCACTGATGACTTGCCCACCGGTGAGAATAGCAACATCCTCCAGCATCGCTTTGCGACGATCGCCGAAACCCGGCGCTTTCACAGCAGCTACCTTGAGCCCTCCTCGCAGCTTGTTCACCACAAGCGTTGCCAGGGCTTCTCCCTCGACATCTTCCGCAATGATTAGAAGAGGTTTCCCAGACTGAACAATTTTCTCCAAAACAGGCAACAAGGGTTGCAACGAAGAGATCTTCTTCTCGTAAATCAGGACGCAAGGAGAATCTAGCTCCACGACCATCTTCTCGTTATTGGTGACAAAGTAAGGAGAAGTATACCCTCGGTCGAACTGCATCCCTTCCACAACCTCAAATTCGGTCTCGAGGGATTTTGCCTCTTCCACCGTAATGACGCCTTCTTTCCCAACCTTCTCCACCGCTTTCGAGAACATCTCTCCAATCGATTTGTCTCCATTAGCAGAAATCGTGCCAATTTGAGTCACTTCTTCCGCCGTAGAGATTTTTTTCGCCATGGAGCGCAGTTTCTCCACCACAGCAGCAGCACCCAGATCAATGCCCCGCTTCAGATCCATCGGATTCACACCCGCGGCAATCGCCCGCGACGATTCCTTGACGATCGCCTGCGCCAAAACGGTCGCCGTTGTCGTCCCGTCTCCAGCGAGGTCATTGGACTTGCTCGCTGCTTCCCGCAGCATCTGCGCACCCATATTCTCGAAGCGATCGGAGAGCTCTACCTCTTTGGCGACTGTTACGCCATCCTTTGTGCTCTTCGGGCTTCCAAAGCTGCGTTGGATCACAACGTTCCGCCCCTTAGGACCTAGGGTGACGCGCACCGCATTGCTTAGCGTCTCCACCCCCTTCAACAGGCGCCCACGCGCATCTGCTGAAAAACGAACTTCTTTCACTGCCATCATTTCCTCCTTTACGATGCCGAAATCGAACCTTGCCCTTCCAGAATGCCGAGAAGATCGGACTCTTTCAGGATGACATGCTCTGCTCCGTCAATTTTGACTTCCGTTCCACCCCATTTTGCAAACAAAACGCGGTCTCCCGCCTTGACATCGAGTGGATGCAACACGCCGTTGTCGTCTCGCACGCCAGATCCCACCGCCAAAATTTCTCCCTGCATGGGTTTTTCCTTTGCCGTGTCCGGAATGATGATTCCCCCGGGAGTTTTCTCCTCCTGATCGAGCCTCCTCACAAGAACCCGATCGCGTAAAGGTCTGAATTTGATCGCCATCTTCTTTCTCCTAAAACGATTGGTAACCTTTTCGCTCTCTCAACGAGAGCACCGGGATCCTGCACTCCCATCCTCCTTCTGTCAATCCCCCTGAGCGAACCTTCTCCGCTAACCGTATTAGTCATTAATAATTTGTTAATATTCTAAATATATATTTCATTAAGGAGCAATTTATTTGCTCGATCACACAAAGGTCCCATGAAACTTTCTCACATACTCACTCTTACGCTCTTGTCCACTTTAGAAGTCTCGGGAATGAGAACTTCTCACTCCGACGGTGCCCTAGAAACGCTTCCTTCCAGACAGATGGTGCCCTATGTTCCGCACAATCGCGGAGGAAACACCCCCATTCCGGAGGAAGGAGAGGCGCCTGCAGAAGCGGGAACTTTTTTTATCCAAATAGTACATTTCGGCCCCAATCCAGGGTCCATGCTCCTCCCGGGGCACATGCGACCAGAGGTCAAAATTCCCCTGACCATTTCTTTTTGTGAAGATGGGGAAATACGAGGGACCATTCCCCTCCAGGCTACGACCACCATT
Organism: Holosporales bacterium; assembly: GCA_031266655.1. Lineage (GTDB taxonomy): Bacteria > Pseudomonadota > Alphaproteobacteria > UBA3830 > JAIRMZ01 > JAIRMZ01. The sequence goes on from JAISAP010000017.1 coordinate 3,528, forward strand.
GAAACAATCCTGGGGAGGACTGTACAGCATGCCGGTCTTCCCGAAAGAGCCCCTTCCACACGAAGGGCACATTACGGCTCCAATCCAGGGTCCATTCTTCTCCGCAGACACGTTCAGCCAGAAGTGAGGGTTCCCTTCGTTGTCTTCTCCTTTGACGGCGGAGGGATACGAGGGCTCATCCCCGCTTATTTTATGACTTTCCTGGAAGCGAACCTGGAGATGAGGACCCATCAATTCGTTGATCTCCTCGCAGGAACCTCCACAGGGGGTCTTCTTGCGTTGGGGCTTGCTACGCCAGATGAAAACGGCCAAAACGCACGCTATCATGCGAGGGACATCCTCCATCTTTATAAAACGCGTGGACCTACGATTTTCACAAAACGCTTTGCAAATTTCGGAGGTCTCCGAAATGCAGCATACGAATCTGAATCCTTTGAAGGAGTGCTGCAGGAACTTTTCGGGGATATTCCTCTGAGTGGCAGCCTTACGAGGACCCTCATCACGTCCTACGATACTGAGCGGAGTAAACCTGTCGTTTTCAAAAGCGAGAAAGCACGCCAAAATCCGCAGTATGATTTTGCCATGAGGGATACTGCACGCGGGACATCTGCCGCTCCGACCTATTTCCCGCCTGCAGAAGCTTTCAGTCGCGCGGATCAGTACGGAGATCACATGAGAATCTGCGCCATTGATGGCGGAATGTTTGCGAACAACCCCTCCATGTGTGCTTTCTCTGAGGTCTTACATCACTACGGTGACCTTGTAGATGTTCTCCTGGTTTCTGTCGGAACAGGACGTGCTACTGTGCCCCTTCCCTACGTAGAAGCAAGAGATATGGGGCTCATTGGATGGGCAAAAAGGCTAGCGGGTATTGCCATCGATGGACCAGCCATTGCTGTGGATTACCAATTGCGCCAGATCAGCCAGTCCTTTGGGGGGCATCTCCGTTATTTCCGTATCCAAACAGAACTTCAGCGGGAGAATGCCGCCATGGACGATGTTTCTCCTCAAAACTTGGCCACTCTCGAACACCGAGCAGAAGAGATGGTGCGTTCGTCCTCAGTGAGTAGGGTACTTTCCCTTCTGCGGAGTCTTCCCCCTCAAGAAGAACGCCAAGCTTTCTTGCAAAGGAGACTTGCCGCCAGAAACACTCAATAAACGATCCTTCTCCCTCTTCCCCTGCGGCTTTTTACAAGCCCAGGGGGAGCGGGGGATTCAGATTGAGCCGCCATGACATCGACAGAGGCCATAAGCTTTGCTATAGAACCCAAAGTGGGGCAAACGGGGCGCTTAGCTCAGTTGGTAGAGCAGCTGACTCTTAATCAGCGGGTCAAAGGTTCGAATCCTTTAGCGCCCACCACTTGACCGGCCGCCGCCGTAGCTCAGTGGGAGAGCACACCCTTGGTAAGGGTGAGGTCGTGAGTTCAATCCTCACCGGCGGCACCACAAAGGATCCGGGCTTCTTCTTAAAATTCCTCCTCATTTGAATTACCATAAGCCCATGGCAGAGTGGTTGCTTGAGATTCTGAGTGAAGAAATTCCTGCACGGTTTCAGAAGCAGGCTGCGCAGGCGCTCGAAGAGAGGATGCAGGAAGCTTGCACCTCGGCAGGAATTTCCGTCTCTTTTCTGCACTCCCAGGTGACCCCTCGGCGCCTCGTCGTCTATGGGGAGATGGCGCAGGAGGTAGCCGCTTATACGGAGGAACGACGGGGACCTCGGGAGGATGCGCCAGAGTCGGTGATCCGCGGATTCCGCGAGGCGCTGCCTGCGCATGCAAGGATGGAAAGGCGGGAAACTCCTAAGGGATCCTACTGGTTCGCCATTTTCTCGCATCCTGCGCGCCCAACGCGGGAAGTGCTCCCCTCTCTGATCGTGGGGGCGCTCTCCCTGTTTCCCTGGCCGAAGACCATGCGGTGGGGGAGTTCCTCCTACACCTGGGTGCGTCCGATGCGCAACATTCTTTGTATCCTGGACGGAAAGGTCCTCGATTGTCCCTCTCACGGGTTGCATGCGACGGATACGACGGTTGGACATCGGTTCCTGGCGCCCGAACGCTTCTCGGTCTCCTGTTTTTCTGAGTATAAAGCCGCTCTCTCGCAACGTTTTGTCTTGCTGGATCGATCGGAGCGCGCCCAAGTCCTTCGCGGTCAGATTCAGGCGCTGGAGCAACACCATAAAGTGACCACGATTCCAGATGCTTCGCTCTTCGAGGAGGTGCTTGGCTTGGTTGAGTGGCCCGTAGCGCTCTTGGGGAAGATCGATCCCTGCTATCGGGCTCTTCCGGAGGAGCTGGTCATCACGTTGATGCGCGTGCACCAAAGGTATTTTGCGACGCGCTCTCCAGAGGGAACGCTCACGCCTTTCTTTGTCTGTGTCGCCGGAACCCAAACCGCAGATCATGGCGAGACGATTGTGCGCGGTAACGAGGCCGTTTTGAAAGCACGTTTATCGGATGCGCATTTCTTTTTCCAGACCGATGCGAAGACCTCCCTCGCGCAGCACGCGCAAGCCTTGTCTCAGCAGACCTTTCATCATCATCTAGGGACCGTCTCTGATCGCATACCACGATTGCAAGCGTGGGGAGCGCTGCTCCAGGAGGCCCTGCAGAAAGAAGCGTTTTTTCAGGGTATCCTCCCACAGGACCGCGAGCGCGCGCTTTTACTCTGCAAAGCAGACCTGAGAACCGAGGTGGTCAAGGAGTTTCCGGAGCTGCAGGGAATCATGGGCGGCACGTATGCGGCGCTCCAGGGGGAGTCTCCTTCTGTAGCGGCAGCTATCAAGGAGCACTACCGGCCGCAGGGTCCAGAGGACTCTGTTCCGGAGACACCTCTTGGAGCTTTGCTGGCGCTCGCCGATAAACTGGAAATGCTCTGGAGTTTTTTTCGCATTGGAGAGCATCCCACGGGATCCAAGGATCCTTTTTCGTTGAGGCGCGCTGCTCTTGGGGTGTTGCGCATTCTGGAGGTCCATCGTGGATCGTTGGATCTAGAGGCCCTGCTGCGTCAGTACGCGAACCTGCAAAAGAAGGACATACCCGAAGGGCTCCTTGCGTTTTTTAAAGAACGCTTAAAGGGGCAGCTCAAGGAGCGAGGCGTCCCGATGTCCGTCGCAACAGCGCTTTTAGAGGCGCCCGGGCTGAGTGTTGTGCGTATCATGGAGCGTAGTGCGCCGTTGACGGCTTTCCTCAAGGAACCCGCGGGGAAGGAGCTGTTACAGGGGTACCGCCGCATAGCGAGCATTGTGAAAGCTTCTCATGAGGAGAGCATTGCCCTCGACACGAGCCTTCTGACGCCTCCTGAAGAGGCATTGTACCAGGCATTTTGCGCAGCGCAGCATGCAGCCTGTTCTCTTGGAGGCGAGAGCCTCGAGGATTTCCAGAAGAAGCTTGCGTTTCTTGTCACCTTGCGGGCTCCCATTAACGCGTTCTTTGAAGAGGTGTTGGTCAATTGTGAGGAGCCGTCTGTACGCCGCAATCGGCATGCGCTTTTGCGGTCCCTTCTCGCTTTCTACGAGGACCTCTGCGCGTTTTCTCATCTGGAGCCCCTATGACGCTCCCTCCGACGCAGGCCATCTTTTCCGCTTGGGTCGCCTGGATGCAAGAGGAGAAGCAGTATGCCGCCAATACGGTATCGGCCTATATAAAAGACGGACGTTCTTTTATCGATTTTTTTGTGCATTACCAGGGTGGAGAGCAAGAGATTTCCTGGGAGGCTCTTACTCCCCAGGACATTCGCGCTTGGCTTGCACACCGGCTGCAAGCGGGGGGATGTGCGCGCTCCAACGCGCGCGCGCTTTCTGCCTTGCGGACGTTCTATGGTTTCCTTCGGAAGCGGTTCCAGGTAACGACCAACGTCTTTCTTTTGATCAGAAAGCCCAAAACACCGAAGCTTTTGCCGCATCCGCTGGAGCACCAAGTGTTGGAAATGCTTCTTTCGGAGGAAATCGGTCTTGCGCACGAGCCTCCGTGGATGCTGAAAAGAGACCGTGCTTTGTACGTTTTTCTGTATGCGACAGGGGTGCGCATCAGTGAGGCGTTGGGCGTCACCGGGAAGATCCTGCAAGCTTCTGGAACGATTTCTCTTGTCGGGAAGGGGAATAAGGAGCGTCTCGTTCCTCTTCTTCCGATGGTTTTGCAGAAAATGCGAGAATACGCGGAAGCCTGCCCTTACGCTTTGGAACCCGATAAGGCCTTTTTCCTCAATCTGCATGGCCGTCCGCTTGGTGCCTCTCATGTGCGGGGGCGCTTGCACCGATTGCGCACCTCCTTCGGTCTTCCCAGCTACACGACGCCCCACGCCTTTCGGCACAGTTTTGCGACCCATCTCCTGGCGGAAGGAGCAGATTTGCGAACGGTGCAAGAGCTTCTCGGTCACGCCTCCCTGGCAAGCACGCAAATCTACGTTGATGTGGCAGATCAGAAAATTTTGGAGGTCTATCGCAAGGCCCATCCTTTGGAAAAGCCATCGCGAGGAGAGTAGCGCTCCACCAAGGGAAGGGTTGAAGTGATTGCCCATAGATTGACAAATGGAAACATAAAAGATGCCATATGTTTGCAATTGGAAAAAGGAGATGGGGAATATGCCTAGTTTTAGTAAGTTGTTGTTTCTCGCAGCCACCTTCACGACCCTCAGCGCAAGCGGTATGGAGGGGGGCCTTATTGCAGTAGACCCAGGTGCCTTCGTGCGGCCTGTTTTCGTGCGGCTTATTACTGCTCAAGACTTGGATGAGTCGCTGAGCCGACAGGGTCCTACTTCGGTAGTATTCAATGAGCACCCACAGGAAGTGTGGCAAATTCTTGGTGGGAGGTTTGCAAGAAGCCGACCTTAAGGTACAGTTTGTTGCTGCTTGGAAGTTGGGAGAGTTGGAGATACAGCGTTTAGGAACATTGGGTGAGCACATCCAGAGTGTGTTGAAAATCCTGAAGAAGAATCTGCATGGAACCCTCTACGATATTCGGTATGGTGTACAGTATGTTGCTGCCGACACATTGTGGAAGCTGGAGAATCAGAGTCCGACCTTGAACGAGGGGGAACTCCGGGAAGTACTGTCCATTTTGGTGAGGTCCCGCCTTGAGCGCCTCAATGGACCTGCGCGATGGACTATGGCCAAAGAACTAGCGTGTTTCGAGCGGCGGCTCCCGGGAATACTGGGGAAATATGCTCCGGAAGTGCAGAGAATTCTAGCCGCCTACCAATAACAACCGATCAGCCAACTGGTGTTGAACACTCAACACCAGTTGCGCTTCTGCTTGGCGAGCGCAAATCCCTCCGGACAAGACAGAACATCTCTAGAGACGAGACCTTCCTTTTGTGTTCGAAAGAGTGTGAGTCCCGGCATCACAACGGAGGCGCGACTCTCCTCAGTTTATGGCCTAACCCGGCCAAGTGGCAAAAAAGATGCTGGGCGAGAGCCTTTCCCGAATAGTGACGCTTGCCTTTACCTCTCTTTTGTATCGGAATGTCAAAGGTTTGACAAATTAGAGTGAATAATATAGGATAATTGCACCTAAAACGGAGGGGAAAATATGCATGACACTGGCAAACTCTTGGCCTCAGCGGCCATTCTTATGGCTCTTAGTGCAGGAGGTATGGAAAATCTTGATGACCTTGTTCGTCAATTAAGAGATCCGGGCACTCCAGAGGAGCAACTCCGGGCTGCTGATGCGCTGTTCAACGCGGTTCCAAAGGGCCAAGTGTCACCGGATATAGAGGAGCTGGCCGCTCGGGCTATTGCTGCGAATCCGGGAATGACGGTTCCACCAATAGCGGTGAGGGCCGGTCGCGTTTTGATCAATCATCAAGATCCAAACGCGCAGCTTCAAGGCGCTCGGCTCTTGCTGCAGCATCTAAACGTCCTAGATGATGACGAGACACTAGGGCAGCTGTTCATGGTTGCGGGAACCCCAGGGGTAGAGGAACTAGCCGTTCAGGCTATTGCTGAAACGATAGACCCGGCAATGGGGGAAAGAGTAGGTCGCATCTTGCTCAATCATCCCGTGGGTCCGATGTTGCATCTTCAAGGCGCTCGGCTCTTGCTGCCACGTATCAATGAGTTGGCAGCGGATCCAACACAGGTGGGCACGCTTGCGCAGTTGCTGAGGATTGTGACACATGAGAACAACCCAGGCACTCCAGAGGAGCAACTCCGGGCTGCTGATGCGCTGTTCAACGCGGTTCCAAGGGGCGACCAGATGCCACCAGGCGCAGAGGAGCGAGCTGCTCGAGTTATTGCTGCGAATCCGGGAATGACGGTTCCACCAATAGCGGTGAGGGCCGGTCGCATCTTGCTCAATCTTCCAGACATGCAGCTTCAGGGTGTTCACCTCTTGCTGCAGCATCTAAACGTCCTAGATGATGACGAGACACTAGGGCAGTTGTTTATGGCTGCGGGAACCCCAGGGGTGGAGGAAGCAGCCGTTCAGGCTATTGCTGAAACGTTAGACCCGACGATGGGGAAAAGAGTAGGTCACATCTTGCTCAATCATCCCGTGGGTCCGATGTTGCAGCTCCAAGGCGCTCGGCTCTTGCTGCCGCATCTAGACGCCCTGGATGACGAGACACGTCAAAGGGTGCAAACCCTTCTGGACCAGCAATAAAACAACCAAGAGCAGGCGGCGCTGAACCTTCGGTGTCCCTTGTTCTTCTTTGGGGATCGACCAGTTCTCGAGTTTGCCCTATAGGGGTCCGTTAGGTTGGGTCTGTATCAGGAATGGGAGGGCAGCCCCTCCGCCGGAGTCACGCAGCTTCGTTGTGCGCTTTCTTCTTTCTGGATTCTCCGATGGCCTTGATGAACTCCAGGAAATGAGAGCGCACACGCGTGTCTCCCACGCCATAATAGGCGCGGATGAGGTCGTAGGTCTCGCGTCGGTCGAGAGGATCTGCCGCGTACGCTTCGCCGTTTTCCTCAAGAAACACCGCTGCGTGGGACTTCGGTTTTGCCGTTTTGTCCAGCCCCTCGAAGAAATAAGAGATGTCCACTTCCAATGCGCGACTGATCTCGAGGAGACGACTTGCGCTGATGCGATTCACGCCGCGCTCGTATTTCTGTACTTGTTGAAAGGTCAGGCCGACCGCCTCCCCCAGCTGTCCTTGGCTCAGCCGCAATACAGAACGCCGAGTGCGCACGCGCATCCCAACATGTTGATCAATGGAACTAGGTCTCGCCGTCTGCTGGCCACCCCTTTTCTCAAAAGGCTTTGATGTTTCCTTGCGCATGTTCCTCCAAGTACTCTGCAAGAGAAGCTAAAGATTTACTTTTTGGAAGTCAATTCGCGATAAATAAAGGAGTAATATTAAACCTACGGTTGTATTTTCTGGGCTTTACTCCTCTTCCAAAAAAGACAATGAAGCCCAATCGACATGAGGCCGAGCAACGCTATCAGAGGAAAACTCCCTAAGTAGGAAAAAAAAGTGGGGTGCTGCGTGCAACCGGGCAAGGGATGATCTTGAACCCTCCGTGTGAACAGGGGGAAGGCGGCCACTTCCTCTCCAAAAGCGGAATAAATACCCGTTTTACCGGTGTTGGTGACGTGAACCAGAGGAACACCCGCCTCGATGGCGCGAAAACGTCCAATATGAGCATGGTGGTGCGGCTCTGAAGAATGCCCGAACCAAGCGTCATTGGACACGTTGAGCATCCAGGCTCCCCGGCGTTCTTTGAAGCGCAAATCATGCGGAAAGATGATCTCGTAGCAAATGGAAGGCAGGAGCGGGGGGAGATCCGGAAGCGTCCAGAGCGGATCTGGTTCCCCTGGAGAGGTGTCCGCAAGGCCAAACTCCTGCGCCACTCTTTGGATCGGAAGAAGGTGCGCACAAGGAACGTACTCTCCGAAAGGCAAAAGGTGGTGCTTGTCGTATAAGGCCAGCACCTTTCCGGAAGCATTAATGGCGATCAGACTATTGCGCGCCTCTTTTCCCTCTTTCCGCATCGCTCCTGTGATCAGAATCTGGGAGGGCCCCAGAAATCCGCCAAGAAACGAGGCCAACCCCGATTGCTCGTCAAACAGGAAGGGCAGGGCCGCCTCTGGCCAGAGGACAATCTGCGGAGGGGTCTTTTCGTCAGGAAAACTCAGGCGCAGGTAAGTCTCAAGATGCTGTTCTTTCAGATCGCGGCGCCACTTCACTTCCTGCGGGATGTTGCCCTGAACTAGACGCAGCATGGGAGGAGGCGCGCTCACAAGGCATGACACCGTGTGCAGTCGCCATTCTCCTCCTGCATACCCAACGAGGGATAGCAAACCCGCCGCCAAAGCAGGGAGCTTGCGGCGAGCCAGGAAGGCTTCTCCCATGAGGGCGCTCAGAAGGACCGTAAAAAAGCTCAGCCCGTAAATGCCTCCATAAGCGGCTATTTGCAAGATCGCTAAAGGGGTATTCCACGTGTATCCGGCCAAGGTCCAGGGAAATCCCGTTAAAAGATGGCCGAGGACCCATTCCAAAATCACCCATTGGGAGGCAAACAGGAGGGGCCCCAGCCCCCACGGAGAAAAATGCCTCTGGAGATGCGCAGCAAGCCCCGCATAAAGTGCGATGTATCCGGGAAGGAGGAGCATCGCCGCAGGAATGAGGGCACAAAACCGGGGCCAATGCAGGGTGAGGGGCTCGTAGAGCCAATAGAGGCAAGCCAGGGCCTGGCCAAAGCCAAAACACCACCCCCTTCGAAAGCGATGCGGTGTTGTGCAAAGATGGCCGTAGAGCCAAGCAAAAGAAAGCAGCAGGCATGGGGTGAGATGCCAAGGGGCGAATCCCAACCCGGAGAACCCTCCCCACATGAACGCCGATAGGGAAGAACCTCCGCGCAGCCTTGTCTTCACGAAGCTTGGGAGATTTTAATTCCAAGACGCACAACGCGCCGGGGATCCGCTTCCAGTATCTCCAATTGTACACCCGCAGGATGCAGAAAACTCTCCTCCTTTTGTGGAATGCGGCCTGCAAGGAGGGTGGCGAGACCGCCAATCGTATCGACGTCGGGAAGCTCCGTTCCGTTATCTTCCAAGGGGACCCGCAAAGAGAGGTTGAGCGTTTTTTCGCATTCCTCAATGGGCAGGCGGGCATCTGCGATGTAAAAACCATCGGAACGTCGCACGAGAGGAGGAATACGGTCCTCGTCCTGAATGTCTCCCACCAACTCCCGCACGATGTCTCGCAGCGTGATCAGCCCGTCTACGCCTCCGAATTCGTCCACCACCATCACCATGGGGTTCTCCGCAGCGCGCAGCTGGAGAAGCAGTTCCAGAAGGCCCATATTGGGCGCAATAAACGCGATGGGGTGCTGAATGGCTGCGAGGGAAAAAGGCTTGGGATCGTGGAAAAAGTGCAATACATCTTTGGCGCGAATCAGGCCCGTGACTTCGTCAAGCGTCTCGCGATAGATGGGGAAAATCGTGCGCTTCGCAATGGAAATCGTGCCGATGATCTCCTCAAAGGAGGCGGTTTCCGGGATCCCGACAACTTCCGCCCTTGGCGTCATCACATCTGCCGCGGTCAACTTCCCAAAGTTCAGCACGTTTAGGAATAGCTGCTTCTCCAGAGGGCTCAGCGGCGTTTCTGAAGGCTCTTCCGTCTCAATCAGCTCTTCCAGAACGTCCCGCGTATCCTCCGCCTCCTTCGAAATCCGAAAGAATCGGGTCAGCGTGCGTATCCTATGGAGTACCTGTTTTTTTAGCACAAGCAGTACGGGTCCGGAATATCCAAGGAGGCAAGGATCGCGCGCTCTAGGTTTTCCATTATGTCCGCCTCTCGTTTCGTCTCGTGGTCACATCCGAGGAGGTGCAGCGTCCCGTGCAGCACCAAGTGCAGGACATGATGGATGAAGGGTTTCCGCTGTTCTCGCGCCTCCCGATGCGTAGTTTCGTACGAAAGGACAACACTGCCGAGCACAGAGCCCTTGTCTTGTGATTCCTGGGGGAACGACAGAACGTTTGTAGGAGCGTCGTTCCCGCGGTAGCGTAGGTTGAGGTCTTGGAGCACGACATCGTCGGACAAAAGGTACTCGATAACGGGGGAGCGAAGGAGCACCTCCTGGATCGAACGGCTCTTGCAAGACTCTTGAACTTCTACAAGCAAAGGCGGTATCTGGAAGAGAACCCCCTCACTCTCCTTCTCCCACAAGGGGTTGAAGCTTACTTCCACTTGGAACGCCGCGGCTGCGATAGAAAAACGTTTCAGAGGGTCGCCCGGCTCCCCTTCCTCAAGCTCTTTCCTTGCATGCACCTGCATGGGGAGATTCTAGGCAGCTTTTCCGGAAAACTCAAGCAAACGGGAACCTGCTGAGGACCATAAAGAAAAGAAGCGGGCGCAGGTGTGGTGGCGTTGTAGGGGTGGTGCGCTGTGGTGGTGGCGGCTACTGCGGACTGGGTACGGAGATATTCCTTGGAGATATTTCACGCAAAGCTAGTGTAGATGTATTGACTGTCACGAACCTAAAACAGGTGCACTTCCTTGAAGTTTTCGCGTAAGGTGTATGTAAATGCATCATCGCCTTTGTGACCGTTCAAGCGAATAGAGTTCGTAAGGGCCCCGCGTCCTTATGGGACGCGGTTACCATGGGCTCAACACAAGAGTTTGCCTCGAAGCTTCCATCACAGAGTCTGTGCAGATGTGTCTACTAACTGTATACGGATCTACGTCGTTACAGTTTTCGCGTAATGCTGGTGTAGGGGTGTCCATGCCCTTGTGGCATTTTAAATGGATAGAAGTCACAAGGGCCCCGCACCGTCATGGTGCGGTCGAAAGTGAACGTGGTCCTACGCACTTCTAACAAGTGCTCGGTGCAGCCACGTGGACCTCCATAACAAGAGTATTTCTTCAGAGTTTTCGCGCAACGCTGATGTAGGAGCATCGTCGGCCTCATGACTTTACTGGATTGATGGCATGAGGGCCCCGTGCCACTGTTGTAGCGCGGTTCTCTGCGTGCTGGACAGGGTGTACTTGGGAGGTGGTATACGTAATGCTGGCGTAAAAGGATCGTCGCTTTTAGTGTCATTATCAACTTAGATAAGATGTCACAAAGACCCCTCGGCGGTTAGCTGCGGTTTCTGTGGATGCAAGGCAAGCGTAGTGTCTGGAAACGTTTGCACAAGGTTAGTGAAGACATATCCACTGTCATGGACTCAATACAGATGTACTCCCTTCTGGGTTGTACGTAACGCTGGTGTGGAATTATCCATGCTCTTGCGACGACTAAAGTCAATAGACTGCGCAAGAGCTCCGCGGCATTATGCCGCGGCTACTACGGACTTAATACAGGTGCACTCCTCTGAAGTTTGATCGCAAAGCCTATGTCTATATACCCACTTTTACGGACTTAATACAGAGATATATCCTCGAAGTTTTCGCGTAACGCTGGTGTAAAAGAATCATCGCCTTTG